>NZ_CP082322.1:2400000-2726610 GCF_019884725.1 Leucobacter tenebrionis
AGCCGGGCGATCTGCTCATCGTCGACATCCTCGACGTCGGCCCGATCCCCCAGGAGGAGGGACCGCTCGCGGGTCAGGGCTGGGGTTACACCGGCATCTTCTCGCGCAACAACGGCGGCGGCTTCCTCACCGAGCAGTTCCCCGATGCGTACAAGGCCGTCTGGGACTTCGCCGGGCAGACCGCGACCTCGCGGCACATCCCCGGCGTCTCGTTCACTGGCATCATCCACCCGGGCCTCATGGGCACCGCCCCCTCGGCCGAGCTGCTCGGCAAGTGGAACGCCCGAGAGGCGGCGCTCATCGCGACCGACCCGGAGCGCGTGCCGCCGCTGGCGCTGCCGCCCGAGGCCGAGCACGCGATCCTCGGCGGCCTCGATCGCGGGGAATGGGCGCGGGTGGGCTCCGAGGCCGCCCGCACCGCGCCCCCGCGCGAGAACGGCGGCAACCAGGACATCAAGAACTTCACCAAGGGCTCGAGGGTGTTCTACCCGGTGTTCGTCGACGGCGCGAATCTCTCGGTGGGCGACCTGCACTTCTCGCAGGGCGACGGCGAGATCACCTTCTGCGGAGCCATCGAGATGGGCGGCTTCATCGATCTGCGCGTCGACATCATTCCCGGCGGCATGGAGACCTACGGGGTGCACGAGAACGCGATCTTCATGCCCGGTAACGTCGAGCCGAACTACAGCCACTGGCTCGCGTTCTCGGGCACGTCGGTGACTCTCGACGGCGAACAGCGGTACCTCGACTCGCACCTCTCGTATCAGCGGGCCTGCCTGCACGCCATCGACTACCTCACCAAGTTCGGCTACAGCCCGGAGCAGGCCTACCTGCTGCTCGGGGCAGCGCCGATCGAGGGGCGGCTCTCGGGCGTCGTCGACATTCCGAACTCGTGCTCGACGGTGTACCTGCCGGTCGAGATCTTCGATTTCGAGGTGCGGCCCTCGGCCGGGGGTCCCACGCAGATCGATCCGGGGATCGGAGCCCCGGTCGCGGCGAACCGCTAGTGCGGCGGGCGGGCCGGGGCGTCTGGCCCGGGCCCGCCCCCGGAAACCGGCGAGGGCGGGGCGTCTAGGCCGCCCCCGGAAACCGGCTGGCCGGGCCCGCCTCCCGCATATCCCGGCCTACCGGCGCGCGAGGTAGGCCGGGATATCCGCGACCGAGTCGAGCAGCTCCGTGAAGGGCTGACCGTCGAAGGCCTCGCGATCCAGCTTGCCCGTCAGCACCCCGATCGTCGCCGCAGCGCCCGCGTTCGCCCCCGCCTGCACGTCGACGGCGGTGTCGCCCGCGACGAGCACCTCGGAGACGGCGAGGGTGCCGGTGCGCTCCATCGCCCGGTGGATCATGTACGGGGCCGGGCGACCGGCTGCCACCTCATCGCCGCAGACCACCGCGTCGACGTGCAGCGATGCTGCGCTCTCCGGTCCGTTCTCGGCCGCCCCGCCGTCAGCGGAGTCGCCGCCCACGACCCATCCGAGGCGGTCGAGGATGCCGTGCGCCACGTCCTGCGAGAACCCCGTGGTGAGCGCGACGCGCACCCCCGAGGCGCGCAGGGCGGCGATCGCCTCGGGGACGCCGTCGATCGGCGTCGGAGGGTGCGCGGTGTAGAGCTCGTCGAGGAGCGCGCGGAACCGGTCGAACGCGACATCCACCCTGTCCGCGGGCTGCGCGGGATCGCCGCCGCCGAGTTCGATGAGGGCGGTGATGGCGGCGCGCTTCTCCGCGCCCATCCAGGTCTGCAGGTCCGCGGGGGAGACGGGGACGCCCGTCTCCTCGACCGCGATTCGCAGTGCGTCGTAGACGGCGCCGCCGTCGTCGATGGTGGTGCCGGCCATGTCGAAGACGGCGAGGGTGATCATGCGGTGCTCCTTGGGTGCGAGATGAAGTGGGGGCCGGAAAGGTGAGAGGCAGGGAGAGAGACGCGGATCAGGCCGAGCGCTCGAAGAGGTCGACGCTCGAGCCGCCGGCCTGGCGCGCGAACGGTGTGCGGTGCTCGGCGCTGTTCTCCACCACGAAGGTGGCCATCGACGGTAGGTAGCGGTCGTCGGCGGTCTCGATGACGGTGCCGAACTCGTTGTAGGCGAGGCGGCGCACGCGCAGCAGCGGTTCGCCCGGCCCCACCCGCAGCTGCTCGACCTCGAGCGGGTGGGCGCCGACGGCGTCGATCACGTGACGGGCGCGCACGGGGATCACCCCGGCTCGGCTCAGCGTCTGGTAGATGCTGCCGCCGTCGAGGTCGGCGGTGATGAGGTGCCTGCCGATCTCGTAGGGGAAGAGGGATCGCTCGAGCATGGCCGGTTTCTCGTCGAGCAGCCTCAGCCTGATGATCTCGACGACGGGGGTCTCGGGCTCGATCTGCAACTCGCGGGCGATGTCTTCGGTCGCGGGCCGGCGGCTCGCCTCGATGACGCGCTGCCCGGGGGTGAGGCCGAGCTCGCGCGCCCACTCGGTGAACGACATGAAGGTGTCGAACGACTGCGCCGGAGCCGTGCGCTGCACTCGGGGCGGGGCCCCGCGTCGGCCGCTGATCATGCCCTCGGCCCGCAGCGCCGCGAGCGCCTGGCGCACGGGGCCCCGGGAGGTGCCGAATTCGGCGACGAGGGATTTCTCGCTGGGCACGCGGTCGCCCGGCTGCCAGACGCCGGTGCGGATGCGGTGCACCATCTCGGCGTACAGCTGAGCGTGGAGCGGTGAGCTGTCGGTCATGCGGCAAGCCTATAAGTTGTCTGTACTAGTCGGAATGCCTCTCGGTAGCCGTCGAGTGAACGAATCATGACGATGTTTCGGCCGGTCGTGACCGAGCGTGAACGCTCGGAGAACTTCGCTCTGAAAAGTTGTCATGATTACTTTCAGGCCTCACCATCGAAGACATGACCCTCTCGAAACATGCTTCGCACGTCGTGATCGTCGGCGCCGGCATCGTCGGCCTCGGTCACGCGGTCGCTGCGCTCGACGCCGGCTACCGCGTGACGGTCGTCGAGCAGGACGCCGCGGCAGTGCTCGCCAGCGTGCGCAACTTCGGCCATGTCAGCACCTCCGCGCAATCCGGTGAGCTGCACGACCTCGCGCTCGAGGCGAACTCGATCTGGCTCTCGCTCGTCGAGCGCGCGGGGGTCGAGGCCCGTCGATCCGGCACGCTCGTCGTCGCGCGTTCGGCGGCCGAGGAGGCGGTGCTGCAGGAGCTCGCGGCGGATCGCGCGTCCGAGGACGCGAGGCTCGTCACCGGCGCGGAGGCGGGGGAGCTGCTGCGGATCCCGGATCCGGATCACCTGCGCTCCGCAGCCCTGTTCCCCGCCGACCTCACCGCCGATCCCCGCACCGCCGTCGCTCGCATCGCGGCGTGGGTGGACGACCACGAGCGCGGCGAGGTGCGGTTCTCGACCAGCGTCCGCGAGGTGCGGGAGGGCGCGGTGGAGACGAACCGCGGCCGGATCGCGGCCGACCACGTGGTGGTCGCGGCCGGCCACCTCGTCGGCCGGCTCTTCCCGGCGCTCGCCGACGAGCGCGAGGTGCGCGAGTGCGCACTCCAGATGCTGCGCGTGCGACCGCCGCGGGAGATGGGGATCGGCCCCGCGGTGCTCACCGGCACCTCCATGCTGCGGTACGGCGCCTTCGCCGGCGCGGCGGTCGAGGCGCTGCGCGACGAGCTGCGCGCCTCCCGCCCCGAGCTGCTCGAGATCGACGCCAACGTGATGTTCACCCAGCAGGCCGACGGCACCCTGCTCGTCGGCGACTCGCACGCCGCGCATCGGACCGCCCCGCCGTTCCTCGACGAGCGCTGGTCGAGACTGCTGCTCGACGAGGTGGCGGCGGTGCTCGGCGCCCCGCGTCTGGAGGTGCTCGAGCGCTGGCAGGGCGTCTACGCGACGAGCACCAGGCAGGACATCCTGCGCGCCTACCCGGCGCCCGGTGTCTCGGTCGTCACCGTGACCACCGGCGTCGGTATGACCGTGGGGCTCGCGCTCGGCGCCCGCACCGTCGCCGCTCTCTAGACCTGTTCCGACCAGCCTGTTCCGTACCCCTGAGACCCTGCGACTCCGCGCAGGATGACGACCCGACCCTGCGTTTCGCTCGCGCAGGATGATGAACCCACCCAAGGAGAACCGTGAAGAAGACCACCATCCTCGCCGCCTCGGCCGTCGCGCTGCTCGGCCTCGGCCTGACCGCGTGCTCGGCCCCGTCTGAAGCCGCATCGGGCGAGGCCTCGGCCACCTGCCCCGACGGCAAGATCCGCTTCGGGATCCTGCCCTACGAGGATCCGGAGCGTCTCGAGCCCGCGTACCAGGTGCTCGCCGACGCCCTCTCCGAGAAGCTCGACTGCCCGGTCGAGGTGTCGATCACCGAGGACTACGCGGCCGAGGTGCTCGCCATGGAGAACGACCAGCTCGAGATCGCGCAGTTCGGACCGCTCGGCTTCGTGTTCGCGAACGAGCGCGCGGGCGCCACCGCGATGGCCTCCTTCGGCGACGCCGAGGGGAAGCCCACCACCTACACCGGCGGCATCTGGGTGGCGAAGGATTCGCCCGTGCAGACGATCGAGGATCTGAAGGGCAAGACCCTCGCGCTCGGCAGCCCCGGCTCGACCTCCGGCGACGCGCTGCCGATGTCGGCGCTCGTCGAGGCGGGCATCGAGGAGGACGTGCAGTGGGACTACGCGGGCGGCCACCCCGAGGCGCTGCTCTCGCTCGTCAACGGCACCGTGGACGCTGCGCAGATCAACTCGCAGACCCTCGCGACGGCGAAGGCGGAGGGCACGTTCGACGAGACGCAGTTCCGGCAGATCTGGGAGTCGGAGCCGATCCCGAACGATCCGATCACCGTGCGCGAGAATCTGCCGCAGGAGTTCCAGGACGCCGTGAAGGAGGCGCTGCTGAGCCTCGACACCGCGGCCGTCGAAGAGGTCAGCGGCTTCCTCGGTGTCGACCCCGCGGGTCCGCTGATCGAGGTGGACGACAAGACCTACCAGCCCCTCTTCGACCTGGCCGAGACCATGGGCCTCACCGAGGCGGACGTCTGATGAGCGCCGTCACCGTGCTCGGAAGCGCCGCCCCGGCCGGCTCGGGCGATCCCGCTCGGACCGGCAGCACCGCCGAGGTGCTGCTCGACGTGCGCGCCATCTCCAAGAGCTTCGGCGATCGCGTCGTGCTGAAGGACATGAGCATGCGCGTGCACGCCGGGGAGGTCGTCGCGTTCCTCGGCGCCAACGGCTCGGGCAAGTCGACGACGCTGCGCGCGGTGAACGGCCTCATCGAGGCGGATTCCGGCGATATCATGATCGCCGGAGTCCGCCTGGCGGAGGCGAGTTCGGCCCGCCGCGCCGAGGCCCGCCGCACCGCCGCCACCGTGTTCCAGAAGATCTACCTGGTGCAGCGCCGAACGGTGCTGCAGAACGTGTGCGCCGGCGGCTTCGCCCGGGTCTCCGGCTGGCAGTCGCTGCCACCGCTCTTCCCGCGCGAACTGAAGGAGGAGGCGCTGGCCTGCCTCGACCGGGTCGGACTCGCGGATCGCGCCTACGACCGCGCGGGCAGCCTCTCCGGCGGTCAGCAGCAGCGCGTCGCCATCGCGCGCGCCCTCTGCCAGCGCCCCCGCATGATCCTGGCCGACGAGCCCGTGTCCGCCCTCGACCCCAAAGCCGCCGACGATGTCATGAGCCTGCTGCACGAGCTCGCCGTCGAGGAGAATCTCGGCGTCGCCGCCGTGCTGCACCAGCCGCAGCTGGCCCGCAAGTACGCGCATCGCGTCATCGGCCTGCGCGACGGCGCCCTCGTCTTCGACGAGCCCACCGACGAGATCGATGACGCCGAGCTGGCGTCGCTCTACCTGTGAGGATCCACCCGTGACCGACACTCTCCCCGCGGCCCCCTCCACCCGCGCCTCGCAGCGCCCGCCCCGCGGGGCGATCCAGCGCATGCCGCTTCCGCGCGATCCGAAGGTCCCTTACCGGGCCGGTTCGTGGGCGGTCGTGCTCATCGTGCTCGTGGTGCTGCACCTCATGGCGTTCTCGGCCACCGAGTTCTACCCGGGCAAGCTCGTCACCGGCGCACAGGGCATGATGAACTTCCTGGCCGAGGCGATCCCGCCCGACCTCAGCGCAGACGTGCTGCGGGCCGGCATCGACGGCGCGCTGACGACCCTCTGGGTCGGCCTGCTCGGCACCACGATCTCGGTGCCCTTCGCCCTGCTGCTCGCCGTGCTCGGCGCCCGCACCACGACACCCAACGGCTTCGTCTACCAGGTCGCGCGCGGGATCCTCTCGTTCTTCCGCGCCGTGCCCGACATCGTGTTCGCCCTGATCTTCGTGACGGCGGTCGGCCTCGGCCCGTTCGCGGGCGTGCTCGCGCTGATCGCGCACAACACGGGCGTGATGGGCAAGCTCTGGTCGGAGGCGATGGAGGACATCGATCCCGGCCCCGAGCAGGCGCTGCGCACCGCGGGGGCCTCGCGCTGGCAGGTGGTCGCGAACGCGACGATCCCGACCGTGCTGCCCCAGCTCACGGGCCTGCTGCTCTATCGCTTCGACGTCAACGTGCGCTCGTCGCTCGTGCTCGGCCTCGTGGGTGCGGGCGGCATCGGCCTGCTCATCAACAAGGCCATCAAGACCTTCCAGTTCGACGAGATGCTGACCTACCTGATCATCATCCTCATCGTGATCGTCGCGGTCGACCTGGCCTCGGCCTGGATCCGCAAACGGTTGCAGTAGCGCCGGATCCGGCCCGCTCCACGACTCTCCCGTCTCCGCAATACTTCCGAACACAAGGAGAAGCATTCCTCATGCTGCACAGCTCATTCCGCCGCGCCATGCCCCGCACCATCGCAGGCGGCGCCCTGCTCGCTCTCGCGGGCGGCCTCGTCGTCGCCCCGACGCTCGCGGCCCCCGCCCTCGCCGCTCCGCCTCACACGCCGACCGTCGACGGCTCGACCACCGAACCTCAGTTCTGGTGGAACGGCTTCGAGGGATCCGTCTCGGACTGGCAGCAGTCGGGAGCCTCCGCGTGGGAGTTCATGGACCGCGAGGCCTCCAACAGCGCCTACGGCACGGACCGTCGCCACACCTTCACGCGGGCGTCGGGCACGATGGCGGTCGCCGAGTCGAAGAACGCCGCCTTCTCGGGCGCCCTCACCTCGGCGCCGATCAAGGTGTTCAAGGCCGGCGCCCTCGAGCTGCGCTTCGACAGCCACTACCTGAAGCGCGGAGCCGAGACGCAGAGCGGCACCGTGACCGCGATCTTCGACGGGAAGAAGCGCGTCGAGATCCACCGCTTCTCCGACGCGGACGAGGAATCGGCCCAGCCGCGGGTGCCGTTCACCGTGCCGAACGGCACGAAGACGGTGCAGTTCGAGTTCGCGTTCGAATCAGCAGCCGGCGGCGGATCGTGGCGCATCGACGACGTCGAGGTGGTGCGACCGCTCTCCGAGCTCGCCGCGGATGCGGCACCCCGCGCGGTGGTCGACGTGTTCAGCGACGTGCAGGGAGCGAACGCCAAGCTCGCCGGGCAGGTGATTCCCGGGCTGCGTGCGATGAGCCCGAGCGCGACGACGCTGCTGGCGAACGGCGACCTCACCGGAAACGGCACGGATAAGCAGTACGCCGACTACTTCGCGGCGCTGGATCCGGCGAAGGGCGACCAGTACGGAACGGTGGTCTCGACGATCGGCAACCACGAGTTCTACGGCGCGAACGGGTCCGAGAACTACATCGGGCGGTTCCTCGATCGCACCGGCATGCGCGCTCTCGGCGTCGACGGCGCGAACCCGGCGCACGCGGGCCTCTGGGGCGAGACGCTCGTCGACGGCGAACTGCCGCTGCTGTGGATCGGAAGCGAGTTCCACGACTATCCCGCGCAGACCGGCAACGGCCCGTTCGTCGAACTCAGCGACGAGCAGTTCACGTGGCTGAGCGACCGGCTCGCGCACTGGAAGTCCGAGGGCAAGCCGGTCGTGCTCGCATCGCACCACGTGTTCAACGACTCGGTGTCGGGAACCTACGCCAAGTTCTACCAGGGCGACTTCGGGGCCGACACGGAGCGGCTCGAAGCGCTGCTCGCCGACTACCCGAACGTGACCGTGCTCACGAGCCACACGCACTGGTCGCCGCTGCTGAACGACTGGAGCGTCGAGCAGCGCTTCGATCCCACCTCGAACCACGGGCCGACCATCGTGAACACCGCCGCCGTCACCACCCAGTACGGACCGAGCGGGGACTGGAACGAGAAGGCCGTCGGCGGCGCGGACCCGGTCGGCCTGCGGGTCGAACTGTTCGAGGACCGGCTGCGCGTGAGCTCGTACTTCTTCGGCGCCGACGCGCAGGGCAAGGAGATCAAGCACGTCGACGTCCCGCTCCCCGCGGGGCAGTGACGAGGCCGCTCAGTCCTCCGAGCCGTGACCGCGCGTGCAGCGGCCGGCGGGGCCGTCGATCCTGATGTCGTGAGCAGAGGCGTTGAAGCGGTGCAGGCCGGCGCGCAGCTGCTCGAGATCCTCGGCGCTCCAGTCGGCGAACCGCTCGTGGTAGGCGTGGGCCCACTGGCGACGGATGCGCTCGAGCAGTTCACCGGCATGGGCCGTCGCGGTGAGCAGGATCACGCGGCGATCCTCGGGCGACGCTTCCGCCTCGACGAGCCCGAGTTCGCGCAGCTTCGCGATCTGCCGGCTCACCACGGCCTTGTCCATGTCGAGCATCTGGCTGAGGGCGGTCGCCGTGACCGGCCCCTTCCTGAACACCAGCTGCAGCACGATCATGCCGACGCCCTTGAGCTCGCTGTCGACCTCCTGGGCGTAACTCGCCCAGTGGCTGCGGGCGAAGGCGAATACCTCCGAGAACTCCGAGATGATCTGCGAGACCCGCTCGTCCCTCGGTGAGGCGGCCGCCCCCGCACCGGGCGCATGCGCGTGCTCGTGCGCGTGCTTGTGCCCGTGCGCGGGGCGGCCGTTCTGAACCTCCATGATCGTTGAGCCTAGCGGGCCGTCGAGGGGCCGTCGTCGCCGTCTCGCCCGCCGCCCTCGGAGGTGATGACGGGGATCGATCCGGTGGCGACCCGCACCGCGTCGCCGAAGAGCTCGGCCCCGGCCGTGCTGCCCGCGTCGGACGGGGCGGCCTTCTCGCGCTGGCTCAGCTCGGAGATGCGCTCCGCGTTGCTCTTGTTGCTCAGCGGGATGTTGGGCAGGAAGATGATCGCGATGAGCGCGACGATCGCCACCGGGGCCGCGGCCAGGAAGATGTTGCCGATCGCGTGGCCGTACGACGACTCGACGACCTCGCGCACGGGCGCCGACAGGTCGGCGATCTTCGGGATCGCGTTGCTCTCCTGGAACTTCTGCAGATCGGCGATCACCGCGGGATCCGGGTTCTGCTGCATGAGGGCGCCGAGCTTGGTGAAGCCCTCCTTGAAGTAGTCGGCGACCTCGTGGGCGAGGATCGCACCCATCACCGAGATACCCGCGGTGCCGCCGATCGTGCGGAAGAACGTGACCGCCGAGGTGGAGGTGCCCATCTCGGCCGGATTGACCGTGTTCTGCACCACGAGCACGAGGTTCTGCATCGTCATGCCGACGCCCGCGCCGAGCACCGCCATCGACACCCCTACGTACCAGTAGGTCGTGTCGTACCGCAGCTGACCCATCATGACCAGGCCCGCGAGCAGCGCGACGGCGCCCGCGACCATGTAGCGCTTCCACTTGCCGGTGCGGGTGATGATCTGGCCCACGATCGTCGAGGAGAGCAGCACGCCCGCCATCATCGGCAGCGTCAGCAGGCTCGACTCGATGACCGAGCGACCGCGCGCGAGCTGCATGTACTGGCCGAGGAAGACCGCGGTGCCCATCATCGCGAGGCCCACCGCGATCGACGCGATCGACGCGAGGGTGAAGGTGCGGTTCGTGAAGAGCGTCATCGGGATGAGCGGCTCCTCGACCTTGAGCTCGACGAACACGGCGATCACGAGGGCGACGAGCCCGCCGCCGACCATCGCCGCCGTCTGCCACGACCACCAGTCGAAGTTGGAACCGGCGAGGGTCACCCAGATGAGCAGGCTCGAGAAGCCGAGCGAGATGAGCGCAGTGCCCCAGTAGTCGATCTTGACCTTCTGCTTGCGGGTGGGCAGGTGCAGCGTGCGCTGCAGCATGATGATCGCGACGATGGCGATGGGGGCCGCGACGTAGAAGTTCCAGCGCCAGCCGACGGTGTCGGTGAGGAGGCCGCCGAGCAGCGGGCCGCCCACGGTCGCGACGGCCATGATGGCGCCGAGGATGCCCATGTACTTGCCGCGCTCGAGCGGGCTGATGATCTCGGCGAGCACGATCTGGGCGAGCGCGCCCAGGCCGCCGACGCCGATGCCCTGGAAGACGCGGCAGGCGATGAGCCACGTCGGATCCTGCGCGAAGCCGGCGAACGCCGAGGCGAGGATGAAGACGATGAGGGCGACCTGCAGCAGCACCTTCTTGCTGGTCAGGTCGGCGAGCTTGCCCCAGATCGGGGTCGAGATCGCGCTCGCGAGCATCGTCGCGGTGACCACCCAGGTGAAGGCGGCCTGCGTGCCGCCGATGTCGGCGATGATGATCGGCATCGAGGTGCCGACGACGTTCATGGCGAGCATGGAGACGAAGTTGGCGAGGAAGAGCCCGGCGAGCGCGAGGTTCTTCGCTCGGCCGGTGAGCAGCCCCGTCTGGGGGGCTTGCTGGGAGGGCTGTGACATCTGGGTCCTTATGGGAATGTGCGTTGCGTGAGATCGGTCGGCGGGGACTCCGTGAGCGAGCCGCCGAGGGGGCGCGGGATCGGAATCCCACGCCCCCTCTTTGTTGACGAAGATCAACTATATGTCAATGGTTGATTTTCGTCAACCATTTGCGGGTTTCGTTTCGGGCGCGACCCAGCCGAGGTACGGATTTCGCGGCGTCGAGCGCGAGCGGCCGTGCGAAATCCGTACCTCGCGGGGTCGGATCCCTCGGCGGGATCCTTCCTTCCTTCCTCCTTCCTCCTTCCTCCTTCCTCCTTCCTCCTTCCTCCTTCCTCCTTCCTCCTTCCTCCTTCCTCCTTCCTCCTTCCCTTCTTCCCTCCTTCCCTTCCTTCCTCTAACTGCACCGATCGACGTTCGAGCATCGAAGATCCCGCAATCGGGGTGCTTGAGCGTTGATCGGTGCCGGAGGCGGGATGGCAGAGATGCGGGGCGGGATGGAAGAGGGATCCGGGCCCGGGTAAAGAGGATGCAGCGCAGGGCGACAGTGGGTGGCGCGGCGAGCAGGGCGGGGCGAGAGGCACGGGCGGCAGTAGGGCAGAATGGAGGGCATGACTCTCGAGAGCGGCAGCATCAGGATCGGCGTCATCGGAGGCGGGCAGCTCGCGCGCATGATGGTGCCCCCGGCGATCCACCTGGGGCTGCGCATCAGCGTGCTCGCCGAGGCCGAGGGATCGAGCGCGGCCCGCGCCGCCGATGCCGTGGGCGATTACCGCGATCCCGAGACGGTCTACGCCTTCGCCGACACCGTCGACGTGGTCACCTTCGATCACGAGCACGTGCCGGGCGAGATCCTGCGCGAGCTCGAGCGCCGCGGCAAGGCCGTGCATCCCAGGCCCGACGCGCTGCAGTTCGCGCAGGACAAGATCCTGATGCGCGAGAAGCTGGGGGAGTTGGGCGTGCCGATTCCGGCGTGGGCCGCCGTTGAGGACGAGGCCGAGCTGCAGAGCTTCATCGACGACAACGGGGGCCGCGCGGTCGTGAAGACCGCCCGCGGCGGCTACGACGGCAAGGGCGTGCGTGTGGTCTCCGACGCGGTCGAGGTGCGCGACTGGTTCACCGCTCTGGCTGAGGATGGTCACGGGGGCCGCCTGCTCGTCGAAGAGCTCGTCGATTTCACGCGCGAGCTGTCGCAGCTGGTGGCGCGCCGCCCCAGCGGGGAGACGCGCACGTGGCCGGTGGTCGAGACGATCCAGCGCGACGGCGTCTGCGCCGAGGTGATCGCCCCGGCGCCGGTGCAGAACGCTGCGACACTCGACGAGGCCGCGCGCATCGGCGCGATCGTCGCCGAGGGCGTGCAGGTGACGGGGGTGCTCGCGGTCGAGATGTTCGAGACGCGCGACGGCCGCGTGCTCGTCAACGAGCTGGCGATGCGACCGCACAATTCGGGCCACTTCTCGATCGAGGGATCCGTGACGAGTCAGTTCGAGCAGCACTTGCGCGCCGTCGCCGATCTGCCGCTGGGCGACACCTCGATGGCCGCGCCCGCGGCGGTGATGGTCAACGTGCTCGGGGGGCCGGCGGAGGGGCCTATGCCGGTGCGCTACGCCGAGGCGCTGGCGGCTCATCCTCGCGCCAAGATCCACAGCTACGACAAGCAGCCCCGCCCGGGCCGCAAGGTCGGCCACGTCACCGTGACGGGCGACGATCTCGAGGCGGTGCTCGCCGAGGCGCGCGCCGCTGCTGCCGCCTTCGAGTAGGCCAGTTCGCGGCCGCCACCGCTGCTGTGGCGCGTCAGCGGCGAGAGCGCGCGTGCTCCCTCAGCAGGCGGATGCGCAGCTCGCGAGCGGTGCTCATATGGGCGCTTGCAAGCTGCCGTGCGCGCTCCGGATCACGCGCGTCGATCGCCGCGACGATGGCCTCGTGCTCGTCGAGGGATTCGGCCCAGCGGTCGCCGACCGAGAGCGTCGAGTGGGGAGCGTTCGTCAAGTGGAATTGCAGCCGCTCGAGCAGCTCGACGAGCACCGGGTTGTGAGCCGCCCGCCACAGCGCGGCGTGGAACTCGAGGTTCGTCTCGATGCGCTGCGCATCGCTCGGGCGATCGAGGGTGCGATCCCGCGCGATGAGACTCTCGAGCTCGACCAGGTCGCTCAGTTGACGATGCTCCGCGGCCTCGGCGGCGGCCTCGCCCTCGAGCGCGATGCGGACGTTGTAGGTGTTCAGGATGCGTTCGGGATCCGGGGCGGTCACCCGCAGTGTGCGCCCGTCCCGCTCGACGAGTCCGTAGCCCTCGAGCTTCGTCAGCGCCTCGCGGATCGGGGTCCTCGAGACGCCGAACCGCTCGGCCAGCGCGACCTCGCGCATCGGGGCACCGGGCTCGAGCGCTCCGGTCACGATCTCGGTCCGCAGTGCGCGGACGAGGCTGTCGGGATCGTGCGGAGGCATATCGACTCGTTTCTACGGAAGGCCGCGCGAGACTTCGAGGGCGAATGCCGGGCGCGACGGCGGGTTGCGGCCGAGAGGGCACGTTCAATTCTCGCGCACGGCGGCGGGAATAGCGGCGTGCACTCGCGGATGCCGTAAAGCGCGGAGCCGGGAACCGGCTCCGCGCACCGCCCCTCAGACCCCCGGTCACCCTCAGGCGATCGAACCGGCGCGACGGCCGAACACGCAGCCCGCTGCGAGGCCCGAACCTCCGGGGTAGTTGTTGCTGAACAGCCCGCCGAGCATCTCGCCCGCGACCAGCAGGCCCGGGATCGCGTTCCCCTGCTCGTCGAGCACTCGACCCGAGGTGTCGGATTTCAGGCCGCCGAAGGTGAACGTGATGCCGCAGGTCACCCCGAATGCGTAGAAGGGGCTGGTCTCGATGGCCGCCGCCCAGTTCGACTTGGGCGGCTCGACGGCGGCCCGGCGCCCGTCCTTCACGGTGGGATCGAAGGGCTTGCCGCGGTCGATGGAGTCGTTGAAATTCCGCACGGTCGTGCTGAGCGCGGCCGGATCGATCCCGATCTTGACCGCGAGCTCCTCGATCGTGTCCGCCACCTCGACCGAGATGCCGGGCATGTCGTATTCCTCCGTTCGCAGCTGGGGGCGCAGCTCGGCGTCGAAGATCTGGTAAGCGACCGAACCTGGCTGACGCAGGATCTCGCGGCCGTACTTGGCGTAGGTGTAATTGCGGAAATCGGCTCCCTCGTCGAGGAACCGCTCGCCCTCGCGGTTGACGATGATGCCGAGCGGGTAGCTCTGGCGGGTGAGGCGGTTGGTGAGCTCTCGGTTCGACTCGTTCTGCGCCGTGAACGCATCCCACTGCACGGAGTGGCAGCTGTTCCAGTCGCCTCCGCGGGCGGCGCCGATCTCGAGCCCTGCGCGGATCATGTCGCCCTGGTTGTAGGGGGTGCCGCGCACCTTCGCGTTCTCCCACCCGGCGCCGAGGTGCTCCTCGCGCATGGAAGCGCTCGACTCGAAGCCGCCCGCGGTGAGCACGACCGACTCCGCGCGCACCTCCACCCGCTCCGAACCGTGCTCGGCGCGCACGCCGACGACCCGGCCGTCCTCGACGATCAGTTCGGTGGCCCGGTGAGCGTAGCGGATATCGACGCCCGCATCGAGGGCGACCCGGGTGTGATCGGCGATGAGGCCCTCGCCCCCGCCGACGTTGCCCACGTGGAGCCCGCCCCAGAACAGGTACGAGCCGTCGGCGCGCGAGTAGGCCTGGCGTTCGTACATGAGGCGGTATTTCAGTCCCTTGGAGTGCAGCCACTTGAGGGCGTCTGCGGCCTCCGAGACGAGCACCTCGGTGAGTTCGGGATCGTTGCGCCCCTCGGTGACCTTCTCGAGGTCCGCGCGGTACTCGTCCGCGCTGTACGGGGGAACGATCGTCGAGTCCCAGCGCTCGTCGGGCTCGAGCCAGGCGCGCAGATCCTCCAGTCCGTCGTGGGTGATGCGCGTGGCCCCCGCGGTGTAGAAGCTGTTGCCTCCGGCCATGTCGGCGGCTCCCGCTTCGAGCAGCACGACGCTGCGGCCGCGCTCGGCTGCGGCGTGCACCGCGGTGAATCCGGCGTTGCCGCCGCCGACCACGACAACGTCGGTGGTGAGGACTTCAGTCATGCGAACCTCCATCGAGAAATGATTGTATACCAATGTATACAATAGATCGGATGCGGGCGCAACACGGGCCTCGTCAGAGCCTCAGGATCTGTCGGCCCCGGGTGGGGCGGTTCGAGATCGCCCGGTCCGGCGCGGCCCTCACTCCTCGAGGCGGTACTCGTGCTGCGGGCGCCCGGTTTCGCCGTAGCGGGGCTGCATCCTGACGACGCCCTCGTTCACGAGCTGCTCGAGATACCGCCGTGCGCTGACGCGCGACAGCCCGGTCGCCTCTGATACGTCCAGAGCCGTCGCGGGCTCGGCGCTGTCCGTCAGAGCGTCGAGCACGCGCTGGCGGGTCGCGGGGTTCATTCGCTTCGCCCCATCCCGCCCGGAGCCGCCCGCGTCGCGACCGAGCAGCACGTCAACCTGCGCCTGGGTGACGCGACTGAGTCCGCCCAGTCGCCGTCGCTCGCGCACTCTGGCGGCGTAGGCGATCAATCGCGTGCTGAACTCGTCGCGGGTGAACGGCTTGAGCAGGAAGTCGGCGACTCCCAGGGAGACCGCCTGCTCGATGAGCGTCGGTTCGTTCGCCGCGCTGACCATCATGACATCGACGAGGCATTGGGGGTCGGAGCGAATCCGCCGTAGCAACTCGATGCCTGAGGCGTCGGGGAGGTACAGGTCGAGCAGCACGAGGTCGATGCCGCCCGCTCGAATGCTGCCGAGGGCGTCGCCGGCGGTGAGTTCGCTCCCCACAGCCGCGAAGCCGGGGGTGCGCTCAAGGAACGCGGTGTGCATCCGCGCCACGGCGAAGTCGTCGTCGACGATCAGTGTGCGGATGTCGTTCACGCCGTTTCTCCTCTGTGATCCTCGGTCGTCCCGTTCCGCTCGCGCGCGTCGGTCCCGGCAAGGGAGACTGGCGAATCGGACCCGCTTGAGGAACCGGGCAGCGGCAGCGCCGCGATGACGCTGCCGCCGCCGAGATCCGACGCGCCGAACTCGAGCCGACCGCCCCGACCCGACACAGCCCGGTTCACGGAGTCGAGTCCGATGCCGTGTCGCGCGCCGTCCTCCTTCGTGGTGACGCCCCGGCGCAGGAGGCCTCCGGGATTGTCGCCGAACCCTGGTCCGTCGTCGTCCACGCGGATCTGCAGTACGCCCGCCTCCTCGTCGCCGCTCAGCAGCAGTCGCACCGTTCCCCCGAAGCCAGTCGCCTCGACGGCGTTGTTGACGAGGTTGGCGACGACGAGCAGATCCTCGTCGAACACCGGCCAGTCGGAGGCGACGCTGCTCGAGCCCTCGAGTTCGAGCGTCACGTGCTCTCGCGCGGCGACGCCGATGCGGGCCGAGATGAACGCGGCCAGCACCGGCACCTCGATAGACGGCACCGGGCGGAGATCCTGCGCGCTCTCGAGGTATGAGCGCGCCTCGTCGTACTCGCCGAGCTCGATCAGCCCGGCGACGAGGTGCATCCGGTTCTCGAACTCGTGCGCCTCGATGCGCAGCAGTTCGGCCTCGGCGCGTTCGGCCTGCAGGCGCGCGGCCGCGCGGTCCAGCTCAGTGCGGTCGCGCAGGGAGACCATGCGCCCGACCGGCCGATCGCAGTGACGCACCTCGGCGGCCTGGGCATACACGTTGAAGTCGCCGAGTCGGCGCAGATGGGCGTGGTGCGATTCGGCCCCGTCCGCGAGGATATCCCGGATACTGGCGGGCAGTACCCGCGCCTCCTCGCCGATCAGCGCCTCGGCGGCTTCGGGGTCGAGGCCGAGCAACCGCGCGGCCTCGGCGTTCACGAGCTGGATTCGCCCGGCGGTATCGACCGTCACGACGCCCTCGTGCCCGCTCGCCATCACCGCCTGGTGCGCTTGCAGCAGCGACACCAACTGCTCGGGCTCCACGCCGTAGAGCTCGCGGCGCAGCCAGCGGGCGATGAGCCAGGCCAGCAGCGCCCCGAGCAGGATCGAGCCGAGCGACGCCAGCGCGATCGGCAGGCTCTGAGCGAGCGCCTGGTGGCGGATCTCGCTGACGAGTTCCCCGACCGAGATCGTACCGACAACCTCGCCGTTCTCGGCGGTGATCGGGAGTTTGACGCGGTAGGTGACCCCCTGCGGGCCGGTTTCGACGCCGCGGAACTCGGCGCCGTCGCGGATCGGGCCGTGATCGCTCGATACCGGCTCGCCAACCCGTTCGGGATCGACGTGCGCCACGCGGATGCCGTTGAGATCGGCGACCGTGATGTATTGGAAGCCCGAGGCGGTGAGCGCGGCATCGACGATCGGCTGGATCTCGCCCGAGGGATCCTCCCCCTGCATGGCCGAGATCACCACGGGGAGTCGACGGATCGTGTCGGCGACATCCTGGATGCGCTGCTCGGCGGCCGATTCCGCCTCTCCCACCGCGCGCATCACCCCCACGCCGGCGACGAGCGCTACGGTGATCGCGACCACCGCGAGCTGTACTCCGACGAGCGCACCCGAGAACGGCCGCGCTGTGCGCGATGAGGTCATGTCGTGTCCTTTCTGCGACCGAAACGACCAAAAGTGATTTTTGTGGCCGTAATCGGATGATCGGGGTGGGCGCTTCGTAGAGTGTGAGGGCGCCGGCAACGCAGCCTGCGTGCAACTGTAACTCTTTGTATGCAGTTGTATCCATACAACGACGGAGTTATCTTGGGCAAAGTCATACGAAGAACCGTTCTCGTCGCGGTCCTCGCGGTCACCGCGGTGTTCGGTTTCGGCAACGCCATCAGCACCGCATCGCAGTCCACCGTCCGCTCCAGCCTCACCATTCTCGCACCGGCGGCTCCGGGCGGCGGCTGGGACGGCTTCTCGCGCACCACGCAGCAGGCGCTGCGCAGCGAGGGCGTGGTCGCGAACGTGCAGGTGGTCAACGTGCCCGGCGCCGCCGGCACGATCGGTCTCGCGCAGTTCGTGCAGATGGAGGGCCGCAACGACATCCTCATGGCAACGGGAGGCGTGATGGTCGGCGGGATCTCGGTGTCGAAACCGAAGGAATCGTTCGATGATGTCACGCTCATCGCTCGCGTCGCCGACGACTACACGGCCCTCGTGGTGCCGGCCTCGAGCGATATCGAGACCCTCGAGGAGTTCATCGAGGTGTGGAAGGCGGATCCCACCGGTACCTCGTTCGCCGGGGGATCGCTCGGCTCGATCGACCACCTCGTCACCGGCTTGCTCGCCCGCGAGATCGGCATCGACCCCGTGATGGCGAACTACATCGCCTACTCCGGCGGGGGCGAGGCGCTGGGCGCGATGCTCTCGGGCACCACTACCGCGGGGATGTCGGGCTACAACGAAGTCGCCGGCCAGATCGAGTCGGGCGAGCTGCGCCTGCTCGCGATCTCCGCGCCCGAGCCCGTCGAGGGCATCGACGCGACGACCTTCGTGGAGGCCGGATACGACGTGACGATGACCAACTGGCGCGGCTACGTCGCACCGCCCGGGATCTCGGATGCGGAGCGGCAGGAGCTGCTCGACATCCTCACCGAGATGCACGACACCGAGGCCTGGACCGAGGCCCTGGAGCGCAACTCGTGGACCGACTCCTGGCTCACCGGCCCGGAGTTCGAGGAGTTCGTGCGCTCCGAGCAGGAAGACGCCGACTCGATCGTGAAGGAGCTTGGACTGTGACCACCACGACCAGGGACCGCGCGAAGTCGCGGCCTCGCACAATCAGATGGGGCGACCTGCTGGTCGCCGCCATCGGGCTCGGGATCGCCGCTGTGCTGTTCGCGGGCGTTGCCACCATGGAGGTGCGCGGGCAGTCGGTCCCCGGCCCCCAGTTCTTCCCCCTCATCGTGGCGATCCTTCTTGCCGCCGTGAGCGGGTTCCTGCTGCTGCGCGCGGCGATTCCCGCGAAGCGGGTCGAGGAGCACGACGACATCCGCCCCGACATCTCGCGGGAGATGCTCATCGACGTCTCTCACACCAGCACCCAGCTCATTGACCTGGAGCGCGACCACCAGCGCGAGTCGGAGGCCGACGCCGCGGGGTCCGCCGCGGGCGACGACAGTCCCGGCGATCTCGACTGGAGGGCGCTGCTCATCGCCGCCGCCTCTATGGCCGGATTCATCGTCCTCCTGCCGGTGCTCGGGTGGATCATCAGCTGCACGCTGCTGTTCGCGGGGGTGACCCTCGCGTTCGGCTCGAAGCGGATCTGGTTCAACCTCGCCATCGGCCTCTTCATCGGGGCACTGGTGCAGCTCGTCTTCAGCGGTCTGCTCGGCCTCGCGCTGCCGGCCGGCTTCATCGGAGGGATTTAGTTATGGAACAGCTCGACCTGCTGATGCAGGGATTCGCGTCGGCGATCACGCCGATGAACATGCTCTGGGTTCTGATCGGCGCCGTTATGGGGACGGCCGTGGGGGTGCTGCCCGGCCTCGGCTCGTCGATGGCCGTGGCGCTGCTGCTGCCGGTCACCTTCAGTCTCGACCCGGTCGCGGCGTTCATCATGTTCGCGGGCATTTACTTCGGCGGCATGTTTGGCGACTCGACCGCGGCGATCCTGCTCAACACCCCGGGGCAGTCGTCGGCGATCGCGTCGACGTTCGAAGGGCACCGCCTCGCCAAGAGCGGGAGGGCGGGGCAGGCGCTCGCGACCGCGGCGATCGGCGCGTTCGTGGGCGGCCTGCTGGCCACGATCCTCACGGTCTTCCTCATCCCCTATCTCACGAAGCTGGCGACGATCTTCGGCCCGGCCGAGTACTTCGCGCTCGCGGTGTTCGCGTTCCTCGCGGTCTCGAGCGTGGTATCGGAATCGGTCGTCAAGGGGCTCATCGCTCTCGGCATCGGCCTCGCACTGACGCTCGTGGGCATCGACGGTCCCTCGGGCACCGAGCGGTTCACGTTCGGCGTGCCCGACCTGCTGGACGGCTTCTCGATCGTCACGATCACCGTCGGACTCCTCGCCCTCGGCGAGGTGCTGAGCGTGGCGTCGAAGGCCCGCAGCGGAGCGCATCAGAAGCTTCAGCAGCAGAGGCGCGTGTTCCTGCCGTGGAGCGACTTCAAGTCGACGCTGCCGGCGTGGCTGCGCGGAACCGCCTTCGGGCTCCCGTTCGGTATCATCCCCGCGGGCGGAGCGGAGGTGCCCACGTTCCTCGCATATGGCACCGAGAAGTCGCTCGCGAAGCGCCGCGGCGACACGACCTTCGGCACCACCGGCTCGCTGCGCGGTCTGGCGGCACCCGAGGCTGCGGGCAACGCGACGACTGGCACCGCGATGGGAACGCTGCTCGCGCTCGGCCTGCCCGTGTCTACGACCGCGGCGATCATGCTGGCGGCCTTCCAGCAGTACGGCCTGCAGCCCGGCCCGCTGCTGTTCACAAACAACGCCGATCTGGTGTGGACGCTGCTCGCCTCCCTGTTCATCGGACTCGTGGTGCTGCTGGCGCTCAACCTCTTCCTCGCCGGCTGGTGGGGCAAGCTGCTCGATGTGCCGGAGCACTACCTGTACGCCGGCATCACCGTTCTCGCCATGCTCGGCGTCTACGCCGTCGGCTCTTCGGTGACCGACCTCTGGGTGCTGTTCGCGGTCGGAGTGCTCGGCTTCGTGATGCGGCGCTACCGCGTGCCGCTCGCCCCGGTCATGATCGCGGTCGTGCTGGGACCGCTCGCGGAGACTGAGCTGCGCCGAGCGCTCGCCGTCTCCGAAGGCGACGTGTCGGTGCTCTGGGGCTCGCCGTTCACCATCGGCCTCTACAGCCTGCTGGCGATCGCGCTGATCGTCTCGGCCGTGCAACACCTGCGCGCCCGCCGGCGCGCGGCGCTCGCCGCGAAGACGGAAGCGATCCGGGTGGTCGCGACCGAGACCGAGGACGCACGCTAGCGCGCCGCGTCGACGTGTTCGGTTAGGAGATCCGCGCCCACGCGGGCGAATGCTCGATTATCGTCCGTTTGGGTGCGGATCTCCTACTTGGAGAGGAGGAGAAGTGGAGGGCTGGAAGGCTGGATGGCTGGAGGGCTGGAGAAGCGGAGGAGCGGAGGGATCGCCCGCTACGATTGACCCCATGAGCGAGACCGCAGCGCCCCTCGTCGGCGTGATCATGGGCAGTGACAGCGACTTCTCGGTGATGGCCGATGCGGTGCAGGTGCTGAAGGACTTCGGCATCGCGCACGAGGTCGAGGTGGTGAGCGCGCACCGCACCCCCGAGAAGATGGTGAGTTACGCGCGCGAGGCCGCGGGCCGGGGCCTGCGCGTGATCATCGCCGGGGCCGGCGGCGCGGCGCACCTTCCCGGCATGGTGGCCTCGATGACCACTCTGCCCGTCGTGGGCGTGCCGGTGCCGCTCGCGAAACTCGACGGGCTCGACTCGCTGCTGTCGATCGTGCAGATGCCCGGCGGCATTCCCGTGGCGACGGTCAGCATCGGCGGGGCGAAGAACGCCGGTCTGCTCGCAGCGCGCATCCTGGGCGCGAGCGACCCCGATCTCGCGCGGCAGCTGGATGCCTATGCTCAGCAGCTCACCGACATGGTGGAGACCAAGAACGCGGCCTTGCAGGCTCGTATCGCGGCCGAATAGGCGGGTCGCATCGTGGCGGGAGCCGACGGCGAAGATCTCCGTGCCGAGGCCGGCAGCCCGCGCTATCGCCGCGCCCTGATCGCTCTCTTCTGCGCGGGTCTCGCGACCTTCGCGCAGATGTATTCCCCGCAGGGCATACTGCCGGATCTGGCCCGCGACTTCGGCATCTCGGCCGGGCAGTCGTCGTGGGCCGTGGGAGCCGCGACGATCGGGGTGGCGATCGGCGTGCTGCCCTGGGCGAGGCTCTCCGACCGCATCGGGCGGGTGCGGGCGATGCGGATCGCGATGGCCTCGGCCATGGTCGTGGGGCTGGCGACCCCGTTCATCCCGAGCTTTGCGTGGTTCATCGCGGCGCGCTTCACGGAGGGGCTGCTGCTGGCCGGTCTCGCGGCGATCGCGGTGACCGCCATCGGGGAGACGGTGCATCCGCGAGCGCTCGGCTCGGCGGTGGGCACCTATATCGCGGGCACCACGATCGGCGGGCTGGTCGGCCGTATTCTCGCGGCGGTGGTGGCGGATCACGGCGACTGGCGGTGGGGCATGAGCACGGTCGCGGTGCTCGCCGCCGCAGCCACGGTCGTGTTCCTCGTGCGGATCCCGCCCACCGCCGTCCCCGCTCGCGGCGGGCTGCCGATCCTCGCCGCGACCCTCGCCAATCTGCGCACGCCGGGTGTGATGGTGCTCGTGGCGCAGGCCTTTCTGCTGATGGGCGGCTTCGTCGCGACGTACAACTACCTCGCCTTCCGGCTGCAGCACGAGCCGTTCGGGCTCTCGCTCGCGCAGACGGCGTGGATCTTCCTGGCGTATCTCGCGGGCGCCGCGTCTTCGCGCTGGGTGTGGGGCGTTACGCGGCGGATCCCTCCGACCGGCACGCTCGTCGGCTGCGCGGGCATCATGCTCGCCGGGCTCGCGCTGACTCTTTCGAGCGTGCTGCCGGTGGTGGTCGTCGGCCTCGTGCTCTTCACCGGGGCATTCTTCGCCGCGCACACGATCGCGAGCGGGCTCATCAATCGGCGCGCCGGGGCCGGGCGCAGCCTCGCGCCGCCGCTCTACAACCTCGGCTACTACGCCGGTTCGAGCGTGCTCGGGTGGCTCGGCGGCCTCGCGTTCGGCGCCGGAGGATGGTGGGCGACCGTGGGGTTCGTCGCGGCGGCGACCGCGCTCGCGGCGTTCATCGCGTGGTGGTACGCGCGGTCGAGGGGCGGGATCGCCGCCGTCGACGACCCCCGGCGCTGAGGCTCAGAGGTTGGCGTGCGTCTCCCACAGCTGCCAGGCCGCGCTGCGCCAGCTGAAGCTGCGGCCGCGGTCGCGGGCGAGCACCGAGAGCTGAGCGAGTGCGTCCGAGTCGCGGAAGAGCCGACTGTACTCGGCGGCGAAGGGGCCCGGCTCCTCGGCTGCAACACCGGCGTCGAGCACCAGTTCGGCCGTCGCCTCCTGGTCGGCGTGCAGCACGGGCACGCCGGCGCTGAGCGCACCGAGCACGGTGTATCCGGTATCGGAGTAGGTCTGCGGCTGCAGCAGCACAGAGGCCCCGCCGAGCACGGCGCCGACGTCCGCGAGCTCGCGGGGCTTGACCACCAGCACCCGGTTCTGCAGCTCAGCAGGCACGGCGACTTCGGAGACCCGCTGCTCCTTCTCCTTCCCGTTCGCCGGGGGCCTGGGATCGAGCCCGTCGAGCACGACCAGCGTCGGGAGCGAGGGATCGGCGCGCAGCGCGTCGAACAGCCACTCGAGGCGGCCGAACTCGCCGGGCATCGCGGTGGTCAGCGCGTAGCGCTCGGGGAGCTCGAGCGCGGCACGCCGGTCGGCCGCGTCGTCGCCTGCCAGGTATTCAGCGGGCGGCGAGAGGGGGAGCACCTGCACGGGCAGGTGCTCGCCGTACTGGCGCTGCAGCACGCGCGCGGTGGCGTGCGTCGGAGTGAGCAGCACGTCGGCGAGTTTGACGGCGCGGCGCGTGAACGCCCTGAAGAGCCGTGCCTGGGTGCTGCCGAGCAGCGACGGCGCCTCCCATGCGAGGATGTGCGGAATTGTGACCGAGGTCTGCGAGCCGTCGTCATCGCCGCGGGAGCGCAGCGGGAGCATCGGGGTGAGGGCGTGCACGAACTCGCCGTCGAGCGGGCGGGCCGTCGTGCCGCTCTGCCAGACGTAGGGCAGCATGCTCGCCCGGATCGGCAGCTGGTCGACGCGGATCAGCGGTGAGCGGAACTCTGGCTGGTCGCCGCCGCGGGCGACGAGGAAGCGGGCGCTGCAGCTGCGCGGGGCGGTGGCGGCGACCGCGTCTGCGAGCTCGCGCGCCGCAGCCGACTGCGCGGGGGCCTCCCAGTCGGGGAAGGGCTCTGCGATAAGGGTCAGCGTAGCCATACCGTCTCCCCTCAGTGCGTCCCCTGCGGCTGATCCGCACGCGTCTGGACTCATGCTACTTGAGGGCTCCCGGGGAAAACCCGGGAGACTCATGGGCGAGTTGGGCGTCAGGCGTCGCCGTAACCAAAATGTGACCTTCGGGGCCTTCTGACGGCCTCCCGCAGGTTCGCCCCAGTAACCTAGGGGCATGCGTGTATTGCTGACCGGCGGCGCCGGATACATCGGTTCCCACACCGCCCTGGTGCTGCTCGAGCGCGGGCACGAGGTCGTCGTGCTCGACGATTTCTCGAACAGCAGCCCGGAAGCCGTGCGCAGGGTCGAGCAGCTGACGGAGCGCGAGATCCCGATCATCGAGGCTGATCTCGCCGACCGCGAAGCAGCCGCAGCCGCGCTCGCGGGCGTCGACTTCGAGGCCGTCATCCACTTCGCCGGGCTCAAGTCGGTCGGCGAATCGGTGGTGCAACCCACCCGCTACTACCGCGTCAACATCGACTCGACGCTCGTGCTGCTCGACCTCATGCGCGAGCGCGGCGTCGAGAAGCTGGTGTTCAGCTCGTCCGCCACGGTGTACGGCGACCCCGAGACGGCTCCCATCGACGAGTCGCATCGGGCGGGGGTGGGCCTCACCAATCCCTACGGCTGGTCGAAGTTCATGAACGAGCAGATCATCCGCGACACGCACACGGCATGGCCCGAGCTCGCGGCGGTGCTGCTGCGCTACTTCAACCCGGTCGGCGCGCACCCCTCGGGGCGCATCGGCGAGGATCCCTCGGGGATCCCGAACAACCTCATGCCGTTCATCGCGCAGGTGGCGGTCGGCAAGCGCGAGAAGCTCAGCGTGTTCGGCGACAGCTACCCGACCCCCGACGGCACCGGTGTGCGCGACTACATTCACGTGATGGATCTCGCCGAGGGGCACGTCGCAGCGCTCGAGCGCATCGAGGCGGGCATCGAGACCTACAACCTCGGCTCCGGCGTCGGATCGAGCGTGCTCGAGGTGGTGCGGGCCTTCGAGGAGGCCTCCGGGCGGCCGGTGCCGTACGCCGTCGCACCGCCGCGGCCGGGCGACGTCGCCGAGGTCGTGGCCGATCCCCGCCGCGCGAACGAGCGCCTCGGCTGGAGCACGACCCGTGACCTCGCCGAGGCCTGCCGGGACTCGTGGGCCTGGCAGTCGGCCAACCCGGGCGGCTACGGCGCATGAGCCTCGACCTCGAGCGGCCCCTGCGCAATCCCGATCTCTCAGCCGGGCCGCTGATGAGCAAGCGAGCCCGGTGGCTCGTCGTGCTCGGGTTCCTGCTGCCGGGCAGCGCGCAGGTACTCGCGGGCAGCCGCAGGCTGGGGCGGCTCGGGCTGATCGCGACCTTCGTGCTGCTCGCGGGCGGCGTTGTGGCGCTCCTCGGCCTGCTGGTGGCGAGGGTCGCGACGCTGTCGTTCTTCACGAACGACATCGTGCTGCTCGTGGTGCAGATCCTGCTGTTCGCCTACGCGGTGCTCTGGCTGGTGCTCGGGATCGACACGCTGCGCCTGACCCGGCTCGTGCGGGTGCCGCGCAACTGGCGCGCCCCGGTGGCGATCCTCTCGGTGATCCTCACCCTCGTGCCGGTCGCGGGAGCCGGCTGGGCCGGCTCGGCGGTGGGGGCGGGTCGCAGCCTGCTGAGCGGGCTCTTCCAGGGCGCCCCCGCGGTGGAACCGGTCGACGGCCGCTACAACATCCTGCTGCTCGGCACCGACGCGGGCGCCGATCGCGAGGGGCTGCGCCCGGACAGCATCTCCCTGGTGAGCGTCGACGCGAAGACGGGCCAGTCGGCGATCATCGGCCTGCCGCGCGAACTCGCGGAGGTGCCGTTCGCCGAGGGGTCTCCCATGCAGCAGATGCACCCGTACGGATTCGGCGTCGCGCCGAACGAGTTCGGCGACTGGGGCGGCTGCGCGGTCGAGCGCTGCATCCTCAACGGCGTCTACGCCGAGGGAGAGCTGTTCTACCCCGAGCTCTACCCCGACGCGGTGTCGCGCGGCTCCTCGCCGGGCATCGAGGCGACGAAGGACGCGGTGACCGGTGCGACCGGTCTGCAGGTGCAGTTCTACGTCCTGGTGAACATGGACGCCTTCGAGAGCCTCATCGACGCGCTCGGCGGTGTGACGATCGAGGTGCCCGAGCCGCTGCCCGTGGGCGGCCGCATCGACGAGTACACGGGCGAGCTGGTCGACGTGGAGTGGTGGATCGAGCCGGGCGTGCACACCGTCGACGGCTACACCGCCCTCTGGTTCGCGCGCTCCCGCTACGGCTCGGCGGGCGGCGACTACGCGCGCATGGAGCGTCAGCGCCAGCTGCAGGCGGCGATCCTCGACCAGATGAATCCCAGCAATGTGCTGCTGCGCTTCCAGGAGGTCGCTTCGGCCGGCACGCAGCTGGTGCAGACCGACATCCCCGACTCGATGCTCGGGCGCTTCGTTGACCTCGCCTCCAAGGCTCGCGAGCACAGCCCGGTGAACGTCGAGCTGGTACCGCCCGCGATCGATCCCGAGGCCCCCGATTACGCCGCTGTGCAGCAGCTCGTGGCGCAGGGGATCGCCGAGGCGTCGCCGCCGGAGGAGTCCGCGGAGTAGGCGAGGGCGGTCCTTCCGCCTTCTCACGGGGCGGCCAGCCGCCTCGGATGAACGATCGGTAAACTCGTGCCACTGTGACGAGTGAAGACCGCGATGCCGTTCCGTCGACGGCGCCGCCCGCGCAGGGAGAACCGCTGAGCGCCGCGACTCCGGCAGCCCCGAGTCGCCGTTCGCGTCTCCTCTGGGGCGTTGCCATCGTCGGCTTCTGGCTGCTCGTGCTGACCGGGGCGATCCTGATCGGCGCGGCGCTGTGGGTGCTGCGCACGTTCGGGCCGCTCTCGGTCGACCAGCTGCTCATGAACATCCCCGGCGGCGAGGGCGCGGGCGGTGACGGGCTCGTGCGCGGCGCCGTCGTATCGATCCTGCTCATCCCGGCCGGCATCGTGCTCGTGCTCGCACTGCTGTGCGAGAAGTCGCGGCGCGAGCTGCGGCGCGGCGGAGTGCTGCGCCCCCGCTGCAGACGGGTGCTGCTGCGCGGGATCGCCGCTGTGCTGGCCGTGGTCGTGCCCGTCGGCGGCGCCGTGGCCTTCGGCTCCACCATCGGGGCGGGAGCGTACCTGCAGTCGTACGCGCGCGAGGCCTCGGGGGAGGCGACCCTCGCCGACTACTACGTCGTTCCGCGGTACGGGATGGCCGCGAACACCCAGGGCGGCCCGGGCATGCGCTCGGACCCGAGCGGAGCGTCGGAGCGACGCAACCTCGTGGTCATCTACCTCGAGTCCGTCGAGGACTCCTTCTCCGACGACCGCACCTTCGAGAAGAACATGCTCGAGCCGGTGCAGCAGGCCACCGCGGGCTGGGATTCGATCCCGAGCTTCCGGCAGTACGACGGCGGGGGCTGGACCATGTCCGGCATCGTGAGCACGCAGTGCGGGATCCCGCTGCGCACCGCCGGCTCGCTCGCGGACGCGACGACGCTCAACAGCATCGGCGCCGACGGGGCCACCCCTGAGAGCTACCTGCCGGGCGCCACCTGCCTGGGCGACGTGCTCGCGCGCGAGGGGTACCGCAACGTCTTCATGGGCGGCGCCGACGCGAGCTTCGCGGGCAAGGGCAGCTTTCTCGAGACGCACGGCTACGACGAGGTGCACGACCTGCGGGAGTGGCGCGAACTCGGCGAGACCGAGGTGCGCGACGACTGGGGGCTCTCGGACCGCCGGCTGTTCGAGCGCGCGCGTGAGGAGGTGACGCGGCTGCACGAGCAGGAGCAGCCCTTCAACCTGACCATGCTGACGCTCGACACGCACGAGGGGCCGCGCGTCTACGAGTACTGCGACTGGGACACCGAGGTGGCGATGACCTCGATCACATCGTGCTCGATGCAGCAGGTCGCCGGGTTCGTCGATTACCTCGACGAGACGGGGGTGCTCGAGGACACCACGGTCGTGCTGATGGGCGACCACCTGAAGATGATCGCCGAGGGCGGCAGCTTCTGGGAGGAGTTGAAGGATCGCGAGGATCGCACCATCTTCAACCGGATCCGGACCCCCGAGGGCGTCGAGATCGTGCGCGACGACATCGACCAGTTCAGCATGTACCCGACGCTGATCGAGCTGGCGGGCATCGAGCTCGAGGATCACCGGGCCGGTGTGGGGGTGTCGGCGCTCGCGGGGCCGGAGGACGTGCCGCCCGGCACGATCCTCGATCTCGATGCGCAGGAGTATCGCGCCCTCGTGAAGTCGCGCGCAGCGGAGTTCTACCGCGAGCTGTGGGGCGAGTGACGGCCGGCGCCCGCAGGATGACGAGCACACGCGCAGGATGACGACCTCGGAACAACCTCGCGCGCTCAGGGGCCTGCTCGGGCGAGCGGTTAGACTGGGCGGGTTCGAATCCTGAAGGAGAGTGCGCATGCACGTGACGGCCGTGCTGGTCGCCTACAACCGACGCGAGCTGCTGCGGGAATCGCTTCAGGCTCTCGCGGCGCAGAGCCGTCCCGTCGACCGGCTCGTAGTGGTCGACAACGCGTCGGACGACGGATCCCGCGAGGTCGCGGCCGAGCTGCTCGAGCCGTGGGGCGCGCGGGCGCGGCTGATCCCGCTCATCGAGAACACCGGCGGGGCCGGCGGGTTCGCGACCGGCATCGCGGCCGCGGTCGCCGAGGACGATGTCGACTGGGTATGGGTGATGGATGATGACACCGTGCCCGGCCCCGACGCGCTCGCGGGCGCGCTCGCGGCTCACGAGCGGTACTGCGCGACCGGGCAGGACGACCTGGCGGTGATGGGATCCCGCGTCGTCTGGACCGACGGCGAGGATCACCCGATGAACACGCCGAAGGCGAAGATCCGGGCCTCCGCCGATGAGCGCGCCCGGGCCGCCGAGATCGGCTGCATGGAGATCCGGTCGATCTCGTTCGTCTCGGCGTTCCTCCGGGCGCCGCGGGTGCGCGAGCAGGGGCTGCCTATCGCGGACTACTTCCTGTGGAACGACGACTTCGAGTATTCGGCCCGCCTGCTGCGCGGCGCCCGGGGCCTGTACGTGCCCGGTTCGGTCGTCACGCACAAGACCGCGAAGCGGGGGTCGAGCGATGCCGATCCCGGCCCTCGGTTCTACTACGAGGTGCGCAACAAGCTGTGGGTGTTCCGCCTGTCGAAGGCGCTCCACGGCTGGGAGAAGCTGCTCTACATCGGGGCGACCGCCCGCCGCTGGCTGCGCACCTTCCGCGCCTCGTCCGACCGCGCACAGCTGCGCGACTGCCTGAAACGGGGCTGGCGCGACGGCTGGTTGCGCGCGCCGCGCTCGACCCGCGAGGTG
This sequence comes from Leucobacter tenebrionis, assembly GCF_019884725.1. Classification (NCBI taxonomy): domain Bacteria; kingdom Bacillati; phylum Actinomycetota; class Actinomycetes; order Micrococcales; family Microbacteriaceae; genus Leucobacter; species Leucobacter tenebrionis. The sequence continues at coordinate 2,429,014 of NZ_CP082322.1, forward strand.
CTGCGCGACACCGGGGTGCCGGTCGACGTGATGATCGAGGTCGAGCGCCTCTCGAAGCCGGGCCGCTAGGCGAGCGTATGGCGCAGAACGCTCCGCAGGCCGACTTCTCGCTGCTGCTCCCGGTGTACGCGGGGGACGATCCCGGGTTCCTGCGGCTCGCCTTCGAGTCATCGGTGGATCGCCAGAGCCTGCGTCCGGCCGAGGCCGTGATCGTGCAGGACGGGCCGGTGCCCGAGCCGCTGGCCGACGAGCTCTCGCGGATCGAGGCGCACAGCCCGATCCCGACCCGCATCGTGCGCCTCCCCGAGAACCGGGGCCTCACCGAGGCCCTCAACGCCGGTCTCGACGCGTGCTCGCACCCCGTCGTGGCCCGGATGGACGCCGACGACGTCTCCCTGCCCGGCCGCTTCGAGCGCCAGTGGGCGCTGCTGCAGCGGGGCTTCGACCTCGTGGGCACGGGCATGGTCGAGTTCGAGAGCGATCCCGAGCAGCCCGTCGCGACCCGGGTGCCGCCCGTCGGCTCGCAGCGCATCCGCGACCACGCGCGCACCCACAACCCGTTCAACCACCCGACGATGATGTACCGCGTCGAGGCGCTCGACCGCGTCGGCCGCTACCGCCCCTTCGGCAAGATGGAGGACTACTGGTTGGGGATCCGGCTCATCGACAGCGGCGCACGCGTGGAGAACATCGCGGATCCGCTGCTCGCCTACCGCGTCGGCTCGGGGGCGTTCGCGCGCCGCGGCGGGTGGGCCGAGGCGCGCACGGAGTGGCGACTGCAGCGAGAGATGCTGCGCATGGGCTTCGTGACGCGCGGCCAGTACCTGCGCAACGTCGTGATGAAGGGCGCGTATCGTCTGATGCCCGCGCGGCTGAAGCGCGTGCTGTTCCGCGGACTCGTGGGGCGCGGGCTGCCGGGGGATCGCGCCGCGGAGTAGCGGCGTCGGCCGATCAGCGCGTCGTGAGCCCCGGCGACTGGGCCCGCGAAGGCGGGATCTGCGCGAGGATCTGCTGCAGGCGCTCCTGCAGCTCAGGGGCCATGGTCGCGGCGTAGAGGCTGCTCAGGTGGTTGTCGTCCATGTACACGTTGACGTTGCCGATCACCGCCGGGCAGGTGTCATCCGGGCAGATGAGGTCGGTCATGTCGAGCGTGAACACGTCGGGGCCCGCCAGCTCCTCGGCCGGGTTGCGCTCGGCCAGGGCCTGCGAGCGCTGCACCCCGCACTCCTCGGCATCTTCGGCCTGCTCGACGCACAGGTAGCTGTCGAACGTGAACCGGGGATTGTCGCGGATGAGCACGACCGGGACGCCCATCTTCCGCAGCCGCTCGATGGACTCGTCGGCGCCGTCGAGCACGTGCTCGCGCTCGCCCGCATCCTGCGGGTGATCGGCGTCGGTGGGTTCCGTGGCGGCGCCGATCGTGAGCACGGCGTCGGGGTCGATCTCCTCGATGAGGTCGAGCACGTCCTCGTTCCACTGCCGGCACTCGGCGCTGTGGAAGACGTCGTCGCTCTCTTGCGTGTCGCGCAGGCCGAAGGCGCATGCCGCGTAAAGGAACGAGACGGCGTGCCAATCGCTCTGCTCGGCCGCGATCGCGAGGGGGTCGAGCCACTGCTGGGCGTGAGAGTTTCCGATGACGACGATGGTGCGGGCGGGGCGATCGACGGGTTCCGTCTGCCGGCACAGTTCGACGCTCTGCGGCAGCGGCAGCAGCTCGCCGCTCGAGCAGTCGTCTGGCAGGCCTCCCCACTGGCGGCCCAGTTCTTGCGGCAGCGGGCGGCGGGGAGCATCGGGATCGACTTCGCCTTCCCACCCCGGAAGCAGCACGGCGGCGCCGGGGTTCGGCTGCTCTCGCTCGTCGTCCGCAGCAGACCCTGATTCCGACTCCGCGATGATCTCGTCGGCCTGCTTCGCCGACGAGTACTGGATGGCCGTGAGCGGACCCGCGACGAGCGCGATCGACACCACGATGACCAGGAGGCCCCTGGGGTTGCTGCTGTTGGCCCAGTGGCTCCGGCGGAGCGGGGAGTCGACCGCCCACGTGAGCAGGCGCGCGAGAACGATGGAGACGAGGATCAGGATCAGGCCCTCGACGAAGCCGAGCGGCTCGCCTCGACGGCTCACGAGCGTGAGCACGAGGATCGGCCAGTGGACCAGGTACAGCGCATAGGCGTCCCGGCCGAGCATGAGCACGGGGCGGGTCTCGAGGATCACCGCGGGGCCGAGACCGCGATCCTCCGGGGTGCCCGCGAGGATGATCGCCGCGACCGAGAGCACCGGCCACAGCGCGAGGTAGCCGGGGAAGCCGCCCTGCACGTCGAGCACCATGCCGCAGGCGAGCAAGGCCGCGAGGCCGACCCAGCCGATGATCGCGCTGAGCCCGCGCGGCAGGCTGATCCAGGGCAGCACGACCGCGAGCAGGGACCCCGCGGCGAACTCCCAGAGCCTCGCGCCCGTGTCGAAGTAGGCGAACTGCTGGTGGTCTCGGGTGGTGATGACCGAGTAGGCGAGGGACGCGGCGAAGAGCAGCGCGAAGAAGACGAGAGCGACCGCGCGTACGCTCCGCAGCCGGAAAGTCCAGCGTACGAACGCGATGACTGCGAAGAGCAGCGGCCAGAGCAGGAAGACCTGACCCTGCACCGATAGCGACCAGAAATGCTGCAGCGGCCCCGCGAGCGCGGTGTCGGCGTAGTAGTCGACCGATTCGAACGCGAGCGCCCAGTTCTCGGAGTAGAAGAGGGACGCCCAGGCGTGGTGCCACAGCGCGGGGTGAGATGAGGCGGGGAGCACGAAGGTGCCGGCGATGACGGTGGCGGTGATCACCACGACCGCGGCGGGCAGCAGGCGCTTGAACGTGCGGATCCACTGCCCGGCGATCGCGAGGGGTGCGCCCACCTCGAGACGCCGCACGAAGGAACCGGTGAGGAAGAACGCGGAGATCATCAGGAACGCGTCGACTCCGCCCGACACCCTGCCCAGCCACACGTGGTAGATCACGACCAGCAGCACGGCGACCGCGCGCAGCCCGTCGATATCGTGACGGTAGCGAAGCTGCGGGCGCGAGGACGAGGGCTTCGGCGAAGACGACGGCATGCGCGAAATAGGCGCAGCTGCTGTCTCGGGCATCAGCCGATGGTACCACCGCGACGGAGGCAGTTCGGTGTCTCGGAAATGACCCCGAGGTGTCCTCTTGCGGCGGACCTCTAGAATTGCTGGAGACTTCGACGAGGGGAACTGCTGTGTCGACTGGACTGAACGAGACGAACGACGACGGGACGCGTCGGCGGCTCCTCTCCATACGGCCGGCGCTGCTCGTGACCGCGCTGATCGCGGCTCTCGCGATGGTGTTCTCACCGCTCGTGGCGCCGACGGCGGCTCAGGCGAGCAACCCGTCGACCGGCTTCAACCCGGGGCACATCATCTCGGACGCCAACTTCTACGACGGCAACGGCATGACGGCCGCGCAGATCCAGACGTTCTTGAACAAGCGGGTGCCCCGCTGCACCATCGGCGACCCGGGCCGCGAGGCATACCGCCCGTGGGGCAGCACCAAGGTCGCCGGGTTCTGTCTCAAGAACAGCTCGTTCAGCTACCAGGCCCGTGCTGCGAATTCGTACTGCAAGGCGGTCGCGGGAGGCACCAGGGAATCGGGCGCGACGGTCATCGCCAAGGTCGGCAGGGCGTGCGGCATCAACCCGAAGGTGCTGCTCGTGATGCTCGAGAAGGAGCAGAGCCTCGTCACCGACACGTGGCCGACCGTGCGGCAGTTCGACGTCGCGATGGGGTACGCGTGCCCGGATTCGGGACCGAACAACTCGGCGAACTGCGACCCGAGTCAGACCGGCTTCTTCCAGCAGGTGTATCGCGCGGCGTGGCAGTTCAAGGTCTACCGGGCATTCCCGAACAGCTACGGCTACAAGCCGTTCCAGACCAACACGATCCAGTGGCATCCGAACGCCGGCTGCGGCACGTCGCGGGTCTACATCGAGAACTGGGCCACCGCCGCGCTCTACATCTACACCCCGTACCGCCCGAACCAGGCGGCGCTCGACGCGGGTTGGGGCACGGGTGACAGCTGCTCGAGCTACGGCAACCGAAACTTCTACAACTTCTACAAGCAGTGGTTCGGGTCGCCCGCGCTGGCCGTGGATGCTCGCCTGCAGAAACTGTACTCCGCGAACAGCGCTGTCATCGGAGCGCCCAGGGCCAACGCGCAGGAGGTCGCGGGGGGCATTCGGCAGGAGTTCGAGCGCGCGACGATGTACTGGCACTCGGCGACGGGGGCGTCCTTCGTCAGCGGCGGGATCCGCACCACCTATCTCGGCACGGGCGGACCCGGCGGATCGCTCGGGTTCCCCCGCTCCCTGCAGAAGAGCGAGGGATCGGGCTGGAACCAGTCGTTCCAGCGGGGCTCCGTCTTCTGGCACTCCCGCTACGGCGGCAAGATCCTGAGCGGCGGGATCGAGAGCGCCTACCGCGCCCAGCAGGGCGTCAGCCGGCTCGGATACCCGACGGGGAATATGACCGCGATGTCTCGAGGCTGGATCCAGCGTTTCGAACGCGGCAGCATGACCTGGGCGAGCGGAGCCGGAGGCGTGCAGGTGACCGGCGGTATCCACACCTACTACCGGGCGCAGCGGGGGCCCTCGACTCTCGGGTTCGCCCGTGCGCCTGAGCGCTACATCGCCGGCGCGTGGTGGCAGCCGTTCGACAAGGGCGACATCTACTGGCGCAGCGGCGCCGGGGGCACTGTGGTCTCCGGCGGCATCCGCAACGGCCTCGCGGCGTTCGGCGGCGCGGCGAAGCAGGGATACCCGCTGGGAGCGCAGAGGAAGCAGGCCGACGGTCTGTGGCGTCAGAGCTTCCGCAACGGGGTGGTCGCCTGGTCTCCCCAGGGGGGATCCGCCCTGCTCACCGGACAGATCCTCAAGCACTACAACGCCAAGGGGTCGTCGGTCCTAGGCTTCCCCTCGGGGGCTCAATCGGCGGTCGGCGCGGGGATCAAGCAGGAGTTCACGAAGGGCACGCTCTACAAGTCGCCCGCTACACCGTTCGTGCTCACTTCGGGCGGTATCCGGAACGCTCTGGGGGCTGCGGGCGGTGTGCGCGCGGTCGGATTCCCGATGAAACCCGAGCGTCGTATGCCCACGGGGGAATGGCGCCAGGAATACGAGCGCGCGCTCGTGCTGTGGTCTCCCCAGGGAGGGGGCGGTGCGGTGACCGGGGCCATTCGCAACGCCTACGTCTCAGGATCCATCGCGGGTGCTGGCTTCCCGCGCGGCAATGCGTGGACCGAGGGCGCGGGCAGGGCCCAGGAGTTCACGAAGGCGACCGTGTACGCCCGCGATACCCGCGTCGTGCCGGTAGCCGGTGGCATCCGCGCCGAGTTCAACCGTCAGGGGGGAACGAGGGTTCTCGGCTTCCCCCTCTCCGCGGAGCGCAAGCTCTCGAACGGTACCTGGCAGCAGCGGTTCGAGAAGGGCACGATCACCTGGAGCGCGAAGGGCGTGAGGGTGGCCTGGCGCGGGCTTCCGGACGCGCCGGTCGCCGATGATACGACGGGGACCGAGGAACCCGACAGCCGGACGACCGAGCCGGAGCAGGAGGGGACCTCCGATCCCGAGCAGCCCGCGGGTGACGGCGAGCAGGGGCAGTCGGATGCCTCCGGCGATCCCGAGCAGGGGAACGCTGCCGCGGATCCGGCCCAGGGCGGGGAGGAGGAGCCCCCGGCGCCTCCCGAGCAGGAGGCCTCGGCCGACTCCCGGTCCGAGAGCGGAACCTCGGCTGCGGATGAGCCCCGCGGCTAGGGCTTTTTCGAATCTGGAGCGGGTACCCTGTTCTGATAGCACCAACAACTCTCGGTGCTCAGCAGGGGTATGCGAAGGAGAATTTGCATCGTATGAGCGAAGCAGCCGAGTCTGAGGTGCAGACGTTGGCGAACCCGTACAGCTCCGTCGTGCTCCCCGAGCTGGGCGAGGACCGGGTTCCCGATGTGTCCGTGGTCATCATCTGCTACAACGATGCCGAGCACCTGCCGTCGGCGGTCGAATCGGTGCGCATCCAGACGCTCGAGAACGTCGAGATCCTCATCTGCGACGATCACTCCACCGACGATACTCCCGCCGTCGCGGCCGCTCTGTGCGCCGAGGACAGCCGGATCTCGTACCACCGCCTCGAAGTGAACTCAGGAGGATGCGGAGGACCGCGTAATCGGGGCATCCGCGAGGCCCGCGGCCGCTACCTCATGTTCCTCGACTCGGACGATCAGCTCGAGCGACACGCCTGCAAGAACATGATGCTCGCAGCCGAGCGCGACGGGAGCGAACTCGTCACGGGGCTCATGCAGCGGAGGTATCTCGACGGATCGGGGATCCGCGAGCCGTGGTACGGCTGGCTGTACACGGAGCGCCGTCTGCTGCAGAGCATCGCCGATTTCCCGGAGCTCATCCACGACACGACCGCGACCAACAAGCTGTACAGGCGCGAGTTCTTCGACCGTACGGGCCTGCGGTTCCCCGAGGATATGCACTACGAGGACATCGCCTTCTCCGCGAAGGCCCTCTGCAGCGCTCGGGGGATCAGCGTCATCCCCGAGTACATCTACTTCTGGAACGTGTATCCCTCCGAGACCCGGGAGTCGATCACCAACCAGAGAGATGACGAGAAGAATCTCCGAGACCGCATGTTCGCGATCGATATCGCGCAGTCGGAATACGAGGCCGTGTCCGACGAACTGCGCGAGGAGATGGAGCTCAAGATCCTGAAGCACCATCTGCGCCTCTACCTGAACGACATTCCGAAGTACGACGACGAGCGCGCGGCCGCGATCGTCCATGCGGTGCTGCCGTACGTCGAGAAGATCAATCTCGAGACGGTCGAGAAGCTGAACCTCGGTGAGCGGGCGCTCTACGCGGCCCTCTTCACGGGGGATATCGAGGCCGTCAAACGCTGCATGCTCGTCGGGCGGCACGGGTCCGTCGGCGGCGAGGTGGTCGCGGCCGAGGGCGGTGCGTTCTGGAGGCCGGGTCCCTCGGGCGAGCGCCCCGTCGGCTCGCCGATGGCGGCCGCGCTGAGCGATTTCAGCCAGACCCACTACGTCGAGCAGGCGCACACCCAGATCTCGTACGCGTATGTGCTCACCGAGGTCAATGTCGAGAACGACAAGCTCATCCTGCGCGGGATCGCGTCCGATCCGCTCGGCAAATTGAAACTACCGGGAAGCGCCTTGAGGATCGGTCTGCGGAAGTTCGGCGAGGGGACCACCTTCTCCGATTACGTGCCGCTCGTCGCAGCGGGCGACCAGGTCACCTGGAGCGTCGAACTGCCGCTGCCGCGGCGCAATTCATTGAGGGAGCGGGCCGACCGCGAGTTCTACGTCGATACGAGGCTCGCGGGCGGATCGACGAACTCCGCCCCGCTGCGCATGGCGCCCAGCCTCGAGGGCGAGTTGCAGGCCATCGTCGACCGCACGCTCATGGGGCGGATGCTGCGGGACCGCTGGTCGTTCCAGGCCGGGTTCCGCGACATGGCGCTCCTCAAGGTGGATATCTCGCCGTGGGGCGATTTCGTGCGACGCACGGCGAAGGGAGCCGTCAAGTACCTGCCCGGCCGGAAATGGATGGCCGCTCGACTGGACGATCTGCGCAACCCGTACTCCTCCCTCAACCGGGATACCGTCTACCCGCTCATGCGACGCTTCCCGATCAAGGACGACCTGGCGCTGTTCGAAGCCAACATGGGGTCTTCGGTCTTCGACAATCCCCGAGCGGTGTTCGAGCAGCTGAGGCGCAGCAATCCCGAGATCAACGCGGTCTGGGCGGTCAACGGCAACCCGCGGCTCGATGCCGAACTCGGTTCCGCACCGCGCGTTCAGCGCGGGTCGCTCCGATACCTCTGGATGCTCGCCCGGGCGAAGTACATCGTCGACAACCAGTCGCTGCCCAATTACTTCGTGAAGCGCGACGAGCAGCGGTATCTGCAGACCTGGCACGGTATTCCCTATAAGAAGATCGGCTTCGACCTGGTGCTCACCATGTCCAAGCAGGAGCAGAAGCGGGTGAGCGAGGCGGTGGCCGCCTGGGACGGGCTCGTCTCGCCGAGCGACTACTTCGAAGAGGTCTTCCTCCCCGCCTTCGACTACCACGGTCCGCTCATCCGCGGCGGGTACCCGCGCAACGACGTGCTGCTGCAGCTCGCGGAGCGCAAGCGCGAGCTGCGAGCGAAGCTCGACATCGGGGCGGATCGCAAGGTCGTGCTCTACGCCCCCACGTTCCGCGATGGAACGCGGGGCAAGCGCGATGAGGAGCTGCACTTCGACATCGAGAAGTGGGACGAACGGTTCGGCGACGACGTCACCCTGCTCATCCGCTCCCACTACCTCAATCGGTTCTCGATCCCCGAGCGTTTCAAGGGCCGCTGCATCGACGTCTCCGACTACGGTGACGTTGCGGAGCTGTACGCCATCTCCGACGTGCTCGTCACGGACTACTCCTCGGTGATGTTCGACTTCGCGCTGCTGGGCAGACCGATCGTGATCTTCGCACCCGATTACGAGGAGTTCACGACTCAGAGCCGCGGGGCGTACTTCGATCTCTCCGCGAATGCCCCCGGTGCCTTCACCCTGACGGAGGACGAGATGTTCAATGCAGTGCGGGCCGGACTGAGCGCCGACACCGCTTCCGCGGAGCTCCTCGATTTCCGGCGGAAGTTCTGCGGGGAAGAGGACGGGCGCGCCTCGGAACGCGCGGTGCAGTTCTTGCTGAGCGGAGGGAACTCATGAGGAAGCCGTCGCGCATCATCTTCGTCCAGAACCGGCTCGACGACCTCGGGGGCGTCTCCCGCTGGTGCGCGACGATCTCGGCGGAACTGCTCGAGCGCGGATACTCGGTCGAGATCGGCGGTGTCGTGCCGGCCCCCGATGACGAGCGCGCCGGCTACTACTCGGATGCCATCCGCACCTGGACGCTCTCGCCCGGGGCTCGGCCGCACCCTGACGATTACGGCTCCTTCTTCGGAAGGAACCGGTTCAACCGGGCTGAGAGCCGTTTCCAGCACGGTGTCAGGAGCAGCGCGAGGAAGATCCTTCGCGGTTACGGACACGACGATCTGATGATCTTCACCCAGATCTTCGCCAGGGAGAGCTTCGCCCCGGCCTTCGGCGACCTGGAGTTCCGGGATCGCCCGAGAACTATCGGGCAGTACCACAGCTCGTTCTCCCTGGCGACGGCCGACGGTGACCGGAGGCGGGCGCTCGACGCCTACCGCAACGACGATCTCTTCTCCTGCCTGACTCCGGAGGACGCCGAGCTCTTCACGCGCTACGGCCTCAACAACTCGATATCGGTCGACAACCCGGTGACGCTGCCGGGAGAAGCGAGCATGGCGGCCCTCGAAGCGCCCATCGCGGTGTCGCTCAGCCGATACGACTCCATCAAACAGGTGGACCACATGGTGAAGGCCTGGGCGCTCGTGCACCGCGAGGCCCCGGAGTGGCAGCTCCATCTGTACGGCAGCGGTCCGCTCGAGGACGAACTGCGGCAGGAGATCGTCGACGCGGGGCTCGATGGCAGCGTGCGCCTCATGGGACCAACCGACCGGCCCGCCGAGGTGCTCTCGAACGCCAGCATTTCGCTGAACAGTTCGAGGCACGAGGGTTTCGGGCTGGCGCTCGGCGAGGCCGCGCTGCTCGGCGTACCGAGCGTGGCCTACGCGTGCAGCCCCGGTGTGGAAGAGGTCGTCCGCGACGGGGAGACCGGCGTGGTGGTGCCCGCGAACGACGTGAGCGCCCTGGCGCACGGCATTCTCTCGCTGATCCGCGATCCGCAGCTGCGCCGGCAGTACGGTGCCGCCGCTCGCGAATATGTGAGCGAGCGCTTCGGAGTGCAGCGCGTGGTCGACCAGTGGGAGCGCGTGTTCGAGAACGTCTACCGCTGAGCCGCCGCACGAAGCGACTCGTTCGAGCCCCGGCGCCGGATCGGTGACGCCGGGGCTCGGGTCGTTCTTCAGCCCAGGGACGGTGCCGGCTGCGCGTCCGGCTGCTCTCGAGGAGCGAAGGTGAGGCCGTCCTCGAGGGTGAAGGTGGCCGTGCCGTTCTGGAAGTCCAGCATCCGCGGCTTGTCGTCCTCGAGCCACCCCCCGTACGGGTGGCCGGCGAGGTATCCCCACGGGCCCGTCGGACCGCCGTGCTTGAGGTACGACGTGAGGAAGATGTCTCTCGTGAGGCCGACGGTGCGGCGCTCGTCGCCGTCGAGGTACGAGGTGATGATGCCCCACTGGAACTCCTGGTACGAGCCGCCGCCGTTGGCGTCGGTCTCGATCCGCGGGCCCAGGGGCTTGCCGAACCTGCCGGGCTTCTCGAGGTAGACCTCGGCGAAGTCGCCGGTGATCGGGAAGCGGTCGTCGTCGGCCGACGAGGAGTCGGCGGCCGCGCCGTTGAGGTGCAGCACGGCCTCCTCGATCGGCCCGTCGAACACGATGCGCCCGTGGTCGAGCACGACGCCCCGCTCGCAGAGGCGGCGCACCTGGGAGACGCTGTGGCTGACGATGAACATCGTCTTGCCCTGCTCGCGCATCTCCATCATCTTCTGGTCGCACTTCTGCCTGAACTGCGCGTCGCCGACCGAGAGCACCTCGTCGACGAGCAGCACGTCGACTTCGGTGTGCACGGCGACGGAGAACCCGAGGCGGGCGTACATGCCCGACGAGTATCGCTTCACCTCGGTGTCGATGAACTCCCCGATCTCGGAGAACTCGAGGATGCTCTCGAAGCGCTCGTCGGTCTCCTCCTTCGACATGCCGAGGATCGCCGCGTTCAGGTAGACGTTCTGCCGCCCGGAGAGGTCGGGATGGAAGCCGGCGCCGACCTCGAGGAGACCCGCGATTCGACCGCGAGTGCGCACCCAGCCCTGATCGGGGCGGAGCACACCGGAGAGCAGCTTGAGGGTCGTCGACTTGCCCGAGCCGTTCCGGCCCATGATCGCGATCGACTCGCCCTCGGCGACCTGGAGGCTGAGATGATCGACCGCGTTGAAGCTCGTCTTGAGCTGCTTGCGCTTCAACCAGGCCACGAACGACTCCTTGAAGGAGTGCGTGTGGTTGATGTTGAAGGACTTGCAGACGTCTTCGAAGACGATCGCCGGCTTGCGGTTGTCTTCGTGGTCAGAGGCGTTGGGCAAAGGACCCCTCCAGCTTGCGGAATACGAACTGGCCGAGCACGAGCGTGAAGATCGTCAGGCCGATGCCGATGAACGTGTTGATGAGGAGGTCGCCGGGCCTCGGCACGTCGGGGGCCAGCGGATGCCAGAAGACGTCGTGGAAGAGCTCTACCGCGGTGGTCATCGGGTTCGCCATGAACAGGTGGTAGAGCCACGAGGGCGCCCGCTCGTACACCATGGTCCACGAGTACAGCACCGGGGATGCCCAGGTGGAGAACATGAGGATGAGGTCGACGAAGTTCCTCGCATCCCGGTACGCGACGTTGATCGCTCCGAAGAACAGGCCCAGGCCGAGCGCGAACAGCACGATGATCGCGACGCCGGTGATGAAGGCGAGGACCTGCAGCCAGCTGACCGTCCAACCGCACAGCAGCACCACCACGAGCAGCAGCACCGCCTGCGGGAGGAAGTGGACGAGGGCGACGCCGACGGCGGAGACGGGGAACAGCTCGCGCGGCAGATAGATCTTCTGCACGAGGGCGCGGTTGTCGACGATGGCGCTCGTGGTGTTGCGCAGCACCTCCCCGAACAGGTTGACGGCGACGATCCCCGCGAACAGATAGATGGGGAAGAACGCGATGTCGCGGTGGGCCTGCATGATGACCCCGATGACGAGGTAGTACATGAGGAACTGGGCGCCGGGGCGGATGTACGACCAGACCCAGCCGAGCACCGAGCCGTAGTATCGCGTCGCAATCCCCTTGTTGAGGAGCAGCGACAGCAGATACCGATGGCGGAATACATCGATGAGCCCCTTGCTCTTACCCGGAGTGTCGAACTCGGGATCGTTGAGCGCTGAGTATTGGGTCACGAACGTGAAGTTTACCTCTTCATCCAGGGCGTCTGCTCAAGAGGCCAAGGCGGTGGCCACCGGGCGCAGTTCGGCTTGGGAGGCCCACCAGGTCGCGATGCCGCTCAGCGTTCCGAGCTCCGACGATCCCGGATCGGCGTCGGTGAGGAGATCCCCCGAGCGGTAGCGCGCGAGCAGCACCTCGGCCAGGCGGGGATCGTGCCCGGCTCGCTCGAGACCCACCGCGTTCACGCCCGCGAGGCGGGGCGGCGTGCCGTAGACCTTCGCGAACGGGGGCACATCGCGGGTGACGGGGGTGCCCATGCCGACCATGGCGCCGGGGGCGATGATGCGGCGCTGGTGCACGACGGCGTTCATGCCGATGTTCACCCGATCCCCGATCACGCAGTGGCCGCCGATCGAGACGCCGGCCGAGACGGTCGCATCGTCGCCCAGGAGCACGTCGTGAGCCAGGTAAGCGCGATTCAGCACCCAGCTGCGGGAGCCCACGGTGGTCTCCCGGTAGGTGCCCTGATGGATCACGGCCCCCTCGCGGATCACCGCGCCCGATCGGATGCGCACCCCCGCGTGCTGCAGGTCGCCGCTCCAGGCGGCGTTCTGGGGCAGGCTCGACATCTCGGGCGGAGCGCCGATCTGGGCCCCCGGCCCGATCCAGACGTCGTCCTCGATCGTGCAGGGGCCGAGGATGACGGCCCCCGGCCCGATCTTCACGTTGCTGCCGAGGGTGACGCCCTCGCCGATGACCGCGTGGGGGCTGATATCGCTCATGGCATCGAGCTTAGTGCGCGCGCCGCGCTCCTCAGCAGGAGACCCGGTAGAGCGCCGCCTCTCCCTCGCGGTCGATCTCGGTGAGGATCGGCGAGTGTTCGAGGCCCTTCATCTGCTCGAAGGGGCCCTCGCGCGTCGGATCGTTCTCGAAGATGTAGTCGGTGCCGAAGTCGAGCACGTACTCGACGCCGATCTCGGCCGAGAGCGCGCAGGCGGCTGCGGGGTCGGGCACGAGGGCGCCGACGAACTCGTAGTAGCGCGGATCGTAGGTGCCGTTGGCGTGGGGGAAGAACACCGGGCGATCGGCCAGCGCGTAGGCCAGGGCGCTGCCGTTGAGCGGGTTGTTCGCGATCAGCGCGCCCTCGGGCACCTCCGAGGGGAGGCGCTCGAGAAGCCGCAGCTCGTCGGTGCTGAGCGACGTGCCCTTCTCTGCGTCGTAGCGCACCTGCACCTCTCGCAGAGCCGAGTCGCTGCCCGCCTGACCCAGTGCGACGAGGAAGACGAGGGCTGCGGCTGTCAGGCCCCGCGCTGCTCGGCGGGGGCGGGCTGAGAACGATGCGGCGAGGCGCCGCAGGCCCGGCCTGAGCATGGCCCACCCGGCCGATGCGCCGAGCACGGCCAGCGGGAACGCTCCGAAGGGCACGAGCGAGGCGAGCCTGCGGGGATCGTTGTACCAGGGGTTCAGGAAGAGCGTGCGCCAGTCGGAGGAGGGGAAGCCGTCTGCGATGAGGTAGAACGCGGCGAGAGCCGCTGCGCTGCCGACGGCCCAGCGCAGCGGCCGGAAGCGCCAGGCGAGCGCGGCGCCGAGCAGCACGAGCGCGGAGACCGCCCAGGCGTGGCCCTCCAGGTAGGGCGTGCCCCCGAGGATCTCGAGGGCGGCTCGCTTCGGTCCGTAGAAGCCCTCCCACTTGTTATCGCTCGTACGCCCCGCGATCCACGCCACGGCGGCGAGCGCCACGAAGGCGATCACCCCGATCGCGGCGCCGAGGCTGCGCGCCCAGCGGGGGAACCGGCTCGACGCGCGCTGGCCGCCGGGCCCGGCGACAGCACCCCCGCGCCAGGCGCGCACCGCCGCGAACAGCACCGGGAATGCGGCCCACACCAGCAGAGTGTGGAGCGCGCTGGGGTGCGCGAGCACGGCGGCCCCGAGCGCACCGAGCAGGAGCAACCAGCGGGTCGCGCTCTGCAGCGGCATCGCCCGACGGGCGGGGCCCAGGTTCAGCAGCTGCAGCACCGCCACGAACAGGAACGGCAGCAGCGCGAGCGAGAGCAGGTTGGGGTAGAGCACCCCGTAGCCCGTGAGGAACAGCGGGAAGTTCGCGAACGCCGCCGAGAGCGCCCCCGAGATCGCGGTCACCCGCGTGCTCGGGCCGGCGATCGCGCGTCCGAGGGCGACGGCGCCGATCGGCCAGACCACGGCGGCGACGGCGAGAAGCGCGCCGTTGGTCGCGAGGGGGATCGTGGCGCCGCTCAGCTGCGCCACGAGCGCGACGTAGGCGTGCCAGAGAGTCGGATAGAAGACCGGTGCTCCCGGAGAGATGAGATCCACGGCCAGCGGCGTCGCCGACCCCGAATCGAGGATGTCGCGCACCTCGTTGAGGTGGAAGATCGCGTCGAATGTCTGAGACACCGCTCCGGGGGATCCGAGCCCCGCGAGCACTGAGAGCGCGATCGCGCCTCCGCCGACGGCGGCCGCTCCGACCGGCAGCCAGAAGGACCTCGTGAAGGATCGCGCGCGCTCCGCCCGGACGGGCCCGATCCACCGGCGCAGCACGAGCAGTACGAGCGCGAGCGCGAGCGCGCAGCCGAGGGCCGGCAGCAGCGACCAGCCGAGTCCGGCGAACGGGGCTGCGATGCTGGCGAGCGCGAGGGCGGCGAATCCAGCGGGAATCGCCACGACTGCCGCGGTGAACCCGCGCAGGCGGAGCGCGAGCGCCGCCGGGGCTCCGAGCACGGCGATGATCGCGACGGCGATCAGGGACGCGGCGGCGAGCGAGAGCCAGGTCATCACGGGGCGGCGCCCTCGTCGCCGTCTCGACGGTCGTTCTGCTCGCGGATGCGCGCCTCCATGAGTGCGACCGACCGCGCGAGGTCGGTGACCCTGGCGTCGGTGCGAGCCTTCGCGCGTACGACCGCGACCGCGAATGCGATCAGCGCCACGATGAAGAGGTAGAGCAGCAGATCGGTGCCGCGACCGATGCCGAAGAAGTGCGCGACGTGCGTGAGCATGCCGGGGAAGAGGATCGCGGCGACAGCCGCGACGACGAAGACGATGGCGAAGAGGCGTTTGAGGGCGAGGGAGCGCTCGCCCGGGATGAATCGCAGGGCGAACGCCGCCGCCACGAAGACCGCCACGATGAGCAGGAGCTGGAAGAGAGTCATGGGGCGCCTAACGGATGATGAGGTCCACGAGGATGTTCACGGAGTTGAGCAGCGACTGGCCCTTGGCCTTCGAGTAGTCGCTGTAGATGACCTCGACGGGTTGCTCGGCGTAGGGCAGGCCGGTCTTGCCGAGCTGCACGACGATCTCGGTGCCGTGCGCCATTCGATCCTGCCTCAGCTTGATCATGCGCAGCGCATCGTCGCGGATCACGCGCAGCCCGTTGTGGGCGTCGGTGAGGCGCGTATGCGTCGTGAGATTGGTCACCCAGACGGCGGTCTTCAGCACGATCCTCTTGAGCACGCCGGGGTCGGTGCGGTCGTCGAGGAATCGGGATCCGAACACGATCGCCAGATCCTCCGCTCGGGCCCGCTCGAGCATCGCCGCGGCGTCTTCGACGCGGTGCTGGCCGTCGGCGTCGAACGTGACCACATAGCGCGCCCCGCGCTCGAGCGCGTACTCGAAACCCGTCTGCAGGGCAGCGCCCTGGCCGAGATTGATCGGGTGGGTGACGAGGTGCGCGCCCGCGGCGGCGGCGATGGCTCCGGAGCCGTCGCGGGACCCGTCGTCGATGCACACGACCTGCGGAAACAGGGGCAGCAGCCCCCGCACCACCTCCGCGATCACGGTCGCCTCGTTGTACAGCGGAATGACCACCCAGGTGTCGGCGGCAGGGGGGCGCTCACCCGCAGGTTCGAGGGACATACATGTATTCTGACAGATAGGACTAGCGCGCTTTCTGGGGCGCGCGAAAGGTGTGTTTCTATGTCGACGGACTTCATCCCCGCAGCCAAGCCGATCGTCGGCGACGAGGAGCGAGAGGCAGTCGATCGGGTGCTGCGCTCGGGCATGATCGCGCAGGGCCCCCAGGTGGCCGCGTTCGAGCGGGAGTTCTCCGATCACTTCGTCGAGGGCCGCGACGTGGTCGCGGTGAACTCGGGCACCAGCGGTCAGCACCTCGGCCTGCTCGCAGCGGGGGTCGGCTCCGGCGACGAGGTCATCGTGCCCTCCTTCACGTTCGCGGCGACCGGCAACTCGGTGGCGCTCACGGGCGCGACGCCCGTGTTCGTCGACATCGAGCCCGACTACTTCACCCTCGACCCCGAAGCGGTGCGCGCGGCCATCACCCCGCGCACGAAGGGCATCATGCCCGTGCACCTCTACGGTCACCCGTTCCTGGTCGACCGGATCGAGGCGATCGCCCGCGAGCACGGCCTCGCGATCTACGAGGACGCGGCACAGGCGCACGGCGCCTCCTGGAGCGGTCGCCCGGTCGGCACGATCGGCGACTTCGCGATGTTCAGCCTGTACCCGACGAAGAACATGACGTCCGGCGAGGGCGGCATGGTGTCGTGCGCGAACGGCGAGCTCGCCCGCAACGTGCGTCTGCTGCGCAACCAGGGCATGGAGAAGCAGTACGAGAACGAGGTCATCGGCTTCAACGCCCGCATGACCGATATCCACGCCGCGATCGGGCGCGTGCAGCTCACGAAGGTCGACGGCTGGACCGCGCAACGGCAGCGCAACGCGGCCGCCCTGAACGAGGGTCTCGCCGGTCTCGCCGGCGTGCAGACCCCGAAGGTCGCCGAGGGGGCCGTGCACGTCTACCACCAGTACACCGTGCGTCTCGACGCCGGTGAGCGCGACCGCATCCACGTCGCACTCAAGGAGGAGCACGGGGTCGGATCGGGCGTTTACTATCCGATCCCGAACCACCGGCTGCCCTCGCTGACGAAGTTCGCCCCCGGCCTCGACCTCCCCGAGACCGAGCGCGCGGCGCGCGAGGTGCTCTCGCTGCCCGTGCACCCCTCGCTCACCGAGGGCGACCTCGAGCGCATCGTCGCGGCCGTCACCGCCGTGGTGAACGCCGGCGCCTGATCCTCACCGCATGAAACAGATCTGGATCACCCTCCGGCAGCTCCTCCCGCTCCTCCCGAAGGGCGCGCAGCGCTACTTCGCCATGTACATGGCGGTGACGAGCGTCATCACGATCCTGGACGCGATCGGGATCACGATGCTCATGATCGTGATCCAGCCCGCCATCACGGGAGCACCGATCAAGCTGCCGGTGATCGGCGCCCTCTCGCCCGAGGTCGCTCCCGTGCTCGTGCTCATCTCGCTCGCGCTCATGGTGACGAAGTCGGTGCTGAACATCGTGCTGCAGTGGTTCGCGACGCGGCGCTTCGCGCAGTACGAGCTCGCGATCGGCGACCGCCTGTTCCGCGCGTACATCGGCTCGAGCTGGGAAGAACGCTCGAAGCGCTCCGTCGCCGAGATCACGCGCATCGCCGACGCCGGCATCGCGAACACCATGGCCGGCTTCATCCTGCCGATCATGCGCCTGCCGAGCTTCCTCTTCACCTTCCTGTTCGCCCTCGGCGCGCTCGTGGTCTCGAACCCCGCGACCTCGGCGATCGCCCTCGTCTACCTGTCGCTCGTCACCCTGCTCGTGCACTTCGTCGTCACGAGGAAGGCGCTCGAGGCGGGCCAGGTGAACCTCGACTACAGCTACCGCGTGGCGAACCTCATGACCGAGATGATCGAGGCGCTCAAGGAGCTCAGCCTGCGCAATCGGTTGAGCGAGGTGGCGGATCTCGTGACCGACAACCGCCGCCACAGCACCCGGGCGCGCGCCAACGGCTCGTTCCTCGGCATCCTGCCCGGTTTCGCGTTCGAGGCCGCCCTCATCGGCGGCATCGTGCTCATCGGCGGGTTCGCGTACTTCCAGGGCGGCATGACCGCGGCGCTCACCGCCGTGGCCGCGTTCGCAGTGGCGGGCGTGCGCCTCATCCCGGCGATCACGGGGCTGCAGGGCGGCATCGTGCAGGCCACCGCCAGCATCCCGGGCGCGAACGACGTCGTGGGCGACCTCATCGCCGCCGAGCGCGACATGGAGACCTCGCAGACGCCGGCCGACACCGCCGAGCTCGCGGAACGCCCGAAGCGGCTGCGTCTCGACGACGTGCGCTTCCGGTACCCGGGCGCCGACGCCGACGTGATCCGCGGCATGTCCCTCGAGATCCCGCTCGGCAGCTCGATCGGCATCGTCGGCCCCTCGGGCGCCGGCAAGTCGACCCTCATTGACCTGCTGCTCGGTCTCAGCCAGCCCTCATCGGGCGCCATCGAGCTCGACGGCGAGCCCCTGCGGTCGGTGCTGCGGCAGTGGCGCGGCCGCGTCGGCTACGTGCCGCAGCGAGTGGCGCTGTTCGACGGCAGCATCGCGCAGAACGTGGCGCTCACCTGGACCGACGCCGAGATCGATCGCGACCGCGTGGAGTACGCGCTGAAGCGCGCGCAGCTCGGGTCGCTCATCGCCGACCGTGCGAACGGCATCGACGAGCGCATCGGCGAGCGCGGCGTCTCGCTCTCGGGCGGGCAGCAGCAGCGGCTCGGGATCGCCCGCGCGCTCTACACCGACCCGCTCGTGCTGGTGCTCGACGAGGCCACGAGCTCGCTCGACACGAAGACCGAGGACGAGGTGACGAAGTCGATCAAGCAGCTGCAGGGCGAGGTGACGCTCATCTCGGTGGCGCACCGCCTCTCCACGATCAAGGACTACGACCGCGTCTGCTATCTCGACGAGGGCGTCATCGTGGCGCAGGGCACCTTCGCCGAGGTCGCGCGCCAGCACCCCGCGTTCGGCGAGCAGGTCGCGCTGGCCGGTCTCGCGGGCGAGGTGCAGTAGGGCGAACGCGACGGCTTCAGGCCCGCTTCATCACGCGGTAACCGGCGAACAGCGTGCGGAACGGCGCCTGCGGGTGCAGCGCGTAGAAGAGGTTGCGGGTGAGCAGCGAGGCCGGGGAGAGGTAGGCGTGACGCGCCTCGAGGGCTGCGATGATGCGCTCGGGGGTGGCTTCGGGATCGCGCAGCGCGTCGAAGACCGCGTGGTCGGCCCGCGAGAGCAGCCGTCCCACGCGGGGGGCCAGCCGTTGGAAGTGATGGAGCAGGCCGAGCAGTTCGTCGCGGTGCTCGGCGAGGTCTTCCGCGGTGCGCACTCGGGCGAGGATCGCGTCGAAGACATGGATGCGCACGAGCTTCGCGATGATCGAGGCGCGATCCGCGAGGGGAGCCTCCGCGAACCAGGGCAGGCTCTCCAGCTCGTCCATGAACGCGAAATCCTGCGCGACGGGGCGGGCCGAGAAGGTGACGCGGTCGCCGGCGTCGTCGTTGATGACGTAGGCCGGGCCGTCGAGATCGTAGGCCAGCGCGTCGCTGGTGAACCAGACGGTGAGTGAGTACGTGAGATCCTCACCGGATGCGAGGCCCTCGGTGAGCCGCAGCCCTCCGAAGCGCTCCCTGCTGATGAGGCCGAGGGGTGCACTGCGGTAGGCGAGGCGGTCCTTGCGGGGGTGGAGGCGGCGCGTGCGTCGTCCGCCGCGCACGGGAGGGTAGGGGTCGGTCGATCCCGTCGCGAGCCGAATGCGGGCGAGCACGGCGTCGGCGCCGGTCTCGCGCTGCAGCGCGAGCCAGGAGTCGACGGCGCCCGGTGCGAGCTCGTCGTCGGAGCCCATCACCGAGATGAACGGCGCCGTCGACGAGGCGAAGCCGTGGTTCATCGGACCGGCCGGCGAGTGGATGCCGTCGGCGAGGTGCAGCAGGCGCAGCCGAGGGTCGTCGGCATACGCTCCGAGGTTCTCGCGAATGATCTCGGGGTCGATGTTGTGCGCGACCACGTTCACGCGCACGGGCGCCCGGGTGTGGTCGAGCACCGAGGCGGCGGCGCGGGCGACGGGTCGAGTGCGCGAGTGGACGGCGATGGTGAGGTCGACGAGCGGCTCGGTCATGCTTCGATGCTAGTGCCCCCGCACCGCGGACCGGCGGGTGCGACCCTCACACCGTCATGTCGCGCATGGTGCGGCGCGGGCCCTGGCGGTGCAGCGAGAGCAGTGGATTGCGGGTCAGGATCGCGTCGACGCCGCCGAGCCAGCGCGCTTCGAGCAGCGACATCACGAGCGCGGAGTCGGAGTCGGGACTGAGGGCCGCGTCGATCGCGGCTCGGTCGCGGCGGGAGAGGAGGGCGAGGGATCCGGGTGCCATGCCCTCGATGCGCCGCACCAGCGCGGCGAACTCCTGGCGGTGCGCCGCGAGCCCGCCCTCGCCGTGCAACCGGGCGAGCACCGCGTCGAAGAAGTGGAGCCTGAACACCTTCACCCCGAACACTCGCCGCTGACGGCGGCTCAGGCGGCGGAACCACCCTCCCTCGGCCACGACCTCGAGGAAGGCGAAGTCCTCATCGAGGCTGCGCCGCACCGCGGTGACCCGGTCTTCCGCGTCATCGCCGAAGACGTAGGCGGGCCCGTGGCGATCGTAGGCGATCGAGGCGCCGCTGAACCAGATCCGCGCGGAGAGCTCGAGATCCTCACCCGAGGCCAGGCCGGGTGTGTACCGGAGGTCGTCGAAACGGGTGCGGGAGAGGAGCCCGACGGGCTCGTTGCGGTAGGGGAGCCGGTCGAGGACGGGGTCGAGGTTCCGCGTGCGCCCCGGTCGGGTCGGGGGCAGCGGATCCGGTGCATCCGATCCCGCGCGCTCGATCCGCGCGAGCACCGCCTCGGCCCCGGACGACGCGAACGCGAGCCAGGAGTCGAGCGCTCCGGGCCGCAGCGTGTCATCCGAGTCGAGGAACGAGAGGTAGGGGGCCGAGGCGTGATCGATGCCGTGGTTGCGGGGACCGGCGGGGGAGCGGATCCCGTCGTGCAGTTCGAGCAGGTCGACTCCGGGGTGATCCGCGAACTCTCCGAGGGCGGCGCGGATGCTCTCGGGGTCGGTGTTATGGGCGACCACGATCACGCGCACCGCTGCGGCCGTCGCGTCGATCACCGAAGCGACGGCGCGCGTCACGGGCCGTGCCGGCGAGTGCACGGGAATGATGACGTCGACGGTGTGCTCGCTCACGACGCTCATCCTACTGGTCTGGATATGGCACGGATACGTCGCTCACAGGAGCCTGTTCACGGCAGTTCTCCACAGTTTCTGGTTTCCAGCTTCGTGCCGGAGCGGAGCGTCGTATATTCGTTGGAATGGGTGCCTGCATCGGGCCCTCGGCCGAAAGATGGCCGGTCGCCGGTCTGCAGCTGAGGTGAGTGTCAGCGCCCAGAAGGGCGTTCGATCCAGCCGTCGATGAGCGCCCTCGCGCTGGCCTCGCCCGAGTGCACCCTGCGTACGAACGCGGGCCCGGCCGCGGCGATCCTCCTGGAGCGTTCCGGATCCCGGACCAGCCCCTCGATCACCTCTCGGAGCGTGTCCGGGGTCGCCTCGACGATGGGCAGCTCGATCCCGAAGTCGCGCAGCACCCGCTCGCGCACGAAGGGCAGCACGTGCCCCACGACGATCCTGCCGGCGGCCATCGCCTCGCACGCGGCGACCCCGTAGGAGCCCAGCCTGAACTGGTCGAGCACGATATCAGCGGCTGAGAAGACGCGGGGCATCTCACTCGTCGGCACGGCCGTGATGAGCTCGTACTCGACCAGACCCTCGGCGACGAGCTCCGCGAGGGCGGGTTCGATACGGTCGCTGCCCTTCTGCACCGCGTTGCTCGACGCATGGATGACGCGCGCGGGGCCGCCGGACAGGACCGGCCCGTCGCTCGCGAATCGCTCCGGGTCGACCACCACCGGGCACCACGAGGCCGAGGGTACCTCGACGGCGAGATCGGGGGTTGAGATGAAGGTCGGGCGACGCAGGCGCCCGAGCAGTGCGAGGTTCTCGCGAGCGTCCTCGCGGAGGTCGTCGACTCTCGGATCGTCGAGATAGGGCGACCACGGGGTGAGTTCCATGTGGCGATCGGGATCGCGCACGTCGGTTCCGTGGCAGAGGAACGCGACGGAGATCCCCTCAGCCTCGAGCGCCGCGATCTCGGCCTCGAGATCGCGCCCGAACCGCTTGCCGAACATCGAGCGCTCGGCCTCGACGAGCACGTGCGTGAAGCGCCGCGCGGCCTCCCACTCGGCCTCCGCCCACTCCGACGACGCGTTGACCGCGGCGATCGGCACCAGGGTGTCGGCCGGGAACGCGAAGCCGCCGGGCAGCTCGACCGCCATGTTGCGCGCCGCGATCCGCGAGTCAGCGGTCTCGAGCGCGCGGCCCCAGAGATATCCCTGACCCGCGTAGTTCGTGGGGGCGATGTAGACGCGCACCTCGGCCTCGGGCACGGTCGTGACGGGCGCCGACCCACCCCCCAGCAGTCGGCCGGCGAGTCGACCGACGAGGCCGTCGGGGTTGCGCGCCGCCGACTCCATGGTGCGCTGCGCCCAGCGCGGCATCTTGGAGCGATGCTTCACCGCCCAGCTCGCGATGGCACCGAAGAAGCCGCTCAGGTCCGGTCTCGGCTTCTGCTCGCCGGAGGCAGCAGAGCCGTCGGAGGCCGGGTTCTCGCCCGAGCCGTCAGGAGCGGAGCCGCCGTGGGCTGCGGCCGCCCCGCCGCCGACGCGCACGACCGTGTCGGCTACGCGCTCGGTAACCGAGCGCATGGAGTGGTGCGCGGCGGTCCACTCGGCCACCTGCCGGCGCTGCGCCGGAGTGCGTGGGTGATCCGCGATGTTCCGCATCGCCTCGGCGATCGCTGCCGGCGAGTAGTCGACGGCGGCCCCCACCGGCGCCTCGGCCGCGGCCCGCTCGATGAACGGCGCGGTGGGACCCGGGCCGGCGAAGATGACCGGGCATCCCGTCGCGAGCGAGGAGTACGCCTTCGACGTGAACGCGTACTCGTAGCCGCCGCCCGGCCGCAGCGTCGCGAGGCTGGCGAGCGCCGACGCGAGCTGCGGGCGCAGCTCCTCGGCCGGCACCGCCTCCGCGAACTCGACCGCTGCGCCGACGCCGAGGTTCTCGGCGCGCTGCCGCATGGGCTCCTGCTCGGTGCTGTTGCCGATGAAGCGCAGCCGATACCCGGGGTGCGTGCGAGAGAACTCGGCGAACGCGTCGACCAGCACCTCGGCGCCGTGGAGGGGGGTGTAGGTGCCTGCGTAGATGAAGGTGCGTTCGATCTCGCGATCCTCGTATCCGAACACCTCCGTGTCGGCGCCGAAACCGGTCACCGCGATCGGCGCCCGCACCCCGAGTGCGCGTACGCGATCCACGACTCCCTGCGAGATCGTGACCATCGAGGCCGCACCGCGCATCGCGAACGTCTCGAGCCACCGCAGCACCCTGACCACGAGCCCCGAACTCGTCGCGTGGCCCGCCGCGTCCGACCAGATGTCGGCGGCGTCGTAGACGTAGGGGATGCGGCGGATCGCGCAGATCACCCGCACGACCGCGCCGGTGGTGGGCGGCGGCTCCACGAACACCGCCGCGGGGCGCTTCGCGAACAGCAGTCGGAACGCGAGCGGGACGTCGAAGCTCATGTACTGCACGTAACCGCGCACATAGCCGCTCGCGTCGCGCAGCACCGGGAAGGTGCTGATCCGCTCGCCGCGCGAACCCTCGCCCTGACCGGGCAGAGGCTTCGCGGTGAGCACCTCGACCTCGTGCCCCGCGCTCGTGAGCGCGTCGGCCACGCCGCCGAGGAAGAACGAGGCGGCCGAGGGCTCGGGGCGGTAGATTCGGGAGACGATGAGGAAGCGCACGCTACCCCCGGTTTCCGGATCCGTCGGATTCCGCGGTCGCCGTCCCCGCGATGAAATCCATGAGCACGCCGCGCGAGAAGCGGCCGTCGTGCAGGCGGCGAACGAACTCGGGCCCCTGCGCGGCGATCCGCCGATAGCGCTCGCGGCCATCGATCGAGGCGATATCGCGCAGCACCTCCTCGACGCTGTCGAGGGTGGTCTCGGGGATCGGCAGCGGCATCCCGGCCTGTCGCTCGACCTCCTCGCGCACCTGCTCGCTCACGTGCGCGAGCACCACCCGGCCAGCGGCCATGGTCTCGCACGCGGCGACCCCGTAGTCTCCGACGCGGAACTGGTCGAGCACCACGTCGGCCTCCGCGAACACGCGCGGCATCTCGCTGTGGGGGATGCCCTCCAGCTCGACGTACTCGATCACGCCCTCGTCGTGCAGCTTGCGCGCCACCGGAGCGACGTGCGTGGTGCCCTTGAGCTTGGGATTGGTGGGGGCGTGCACGACCCTGATGCGATCCCGCACGAGCAGCGGCTCGTCGTTGGCCCAGCGATCGGGGTCGACGATCACGCCGATGAGCTTCGCGGACGGCACGTCCTCGAGCAGGCCCGCCGTCGACACGAAAGTGGGCCGCTGCAGTCGTTCGAGCAGTTCGAGATTGCCGGCCGCGACGGGCTCGATGATGTCGACGGACTCCCAGACGCCGTCGCGGAACTGCGACCACGGCTCACGCGCCACGTGCGCCGACGGGAGCCGGATCTCGTTGCCGTGCCCGATCATGCCGACCGTCAGACCGCGGCTCTCGAGCAATTCGACCTGCTTCAGGATGTCTCCCTTGAAGAGGCCGCCGAGGACCGGCATGCACGCCTCGAAGAACACGTGCGTGTAGTGGTTCGAGAGCGTCTCGACCATGTCCTTCTGCCACGCACGCGAGTGCTCGGCGGTGCGCCAGCTCATGGTGAAGTCGGCAGGATAGCCGAGCGGGTTGTTGCCCGAGTGCACGTAGTTCTTCGCCGAGACGAGGCCCGTCGACTCGAGCGCACGCGCCCACAGGTGCCCCTGGCCGGCGTAGTTGACCGGGCCGATGAGCACGCGGTACGGCTTCGCCGGGTCCGGAAGCGGGGTGGGCGGTGCCTTCACGCCGCGAGCACGGTCGACGGAGGTCGCGATCGTATCCTGCGCGATCTTGGGCATGGCGCGCCAGAGCCGTTCAGCTACCGGGTGCATGATCCGTCTCCTCTCGTCCGGGGCGGGGATCCGCGGGTGCCCGCCCGCTCTGCGGCGCGATCCAGTGATCGAGCAGAGCGCGAGCCGCGCTCCGACCGTCGTGCAACTCGCGTACGAATCGCCGCCCCGCGAGGCGATGCGGCTCCAGGTCCCGAACCTCGGCCAACGCTCGTAATTCGGCTTCCAGGGTATCCGGTGTCGCCTCGACGATCGGCAGATCCAGTCCGCTCGCCTCGCGCACCGCCGCCCTGGCCTGCTCGGATACGTGTCCCATCACCACGCAGCCCGCGGCCATCGCCTCGCACGCGACCACGCCGTAGGCGCCCAGCCGGAACTGGTCGAGCACCACGTCGGCCGCCGCGAGCCGGGCAGGCATCTCCGCGGAGGGCACACCCTGGATCAGGCTGAACTCGATCACGCCCTCCGCATGGAGCCGTTCGAGTATCGGAACGATCAGAGCGGTGCCCTTCACGGCGGCGATCGAGGGCGCGTGCACCACTCTCAACCGCCGACCCGGAGCGTCTTCCCTCCTCGGGGCGCTCCAGCGCTCCGGGTGGACCGCCACCGGGCACCACACGGCCTCGGGCAGATCGATCAACAGATCCGGGGTCGACACGAAGAGGGGCAGCCCGCTCGAGCGCAGGAGATCGATGTTGCGGGATGCCAGTGTTTCGGCTCGAGGCCAGTAGACGGAGGGATCGCGGAAGTAGGACCACTCGTTCGCCTCCATGTGGCGTGAGGGCAGCCGGACGTCGACGCCGTGCCCGAGGTAGGCCGTGCTCACGCCGCGCTCGAGCAGGGCCGCGACCTGCGCCGCCACCGATCGGCCGAACAAACGCCCGAAGGGAGGTTCCTCCGCCTCTACCAGCACGTGCGTCGCGCTCGCCGCCGCCTCCAGCTGCCGCCGCTGCCAGTCGGGATCGTTGTGGTAGGTGCCCACGGGGACCACGAGATCGGCATCGAAGGAGAACCCGCCCGGCACATCGAACGCCATGTTCCTGGCCGAGATCGAGGCGTCAGCCGCTTCGAGCGCCGCCGCCCACGCCCGCCCCTGCCCCGAGTAGTTCACCGGAGCGATGAGCACTCTCGTGGGGCGGTCGTCGAAGGAGGTCGTCGGTACGCTCCCGATGGGAGCGGGCCGACCGAGGCGTTTCGCAGCGAGGCGACCGACGGCACTCTCAGGCGAGTCGGCGATGCGATCGATGATCGAATTCGCCCAGCGGGGCAGGGTGTTGCGGTTCACGTTTCGAGTAGCCCCGCTCGGCCGGTGGTCAGCATGCGGGCAATCCTATCCCGCCATGATGGGGCGGGGCGCACCCGGGGGAATCTCGTAAACTGGTGTGGTTCGCGCCGCCCCGGCCGGGATGGCGCCGCTCTCGTCGTTAGGAGATGGCTCATGGCTCAGCCGAACGTGGTGCTCTTCGGCGCCGGATCGATGGGGCGCAATCACGCCCGCATCATCTCGTCTTCGGCTCGGGCCAATCTGGTCGGGATCGTCGATCCCTTCGAGCAGAACGGACGGGCCGCGGCAGAGCAGTACGGCGGCGAGTGGTTCCCCGAGGCCGGCGAGGCGCTGAAGCGGGCCGACGCCGCGGTGGTCGCAGCCTCGACCGAGTACCACTACGGCATCGCCAAGGAGATCCTCGACGCCGGTATCCCGGTGCTCATCGAGAAGCCGGTCTGCCCCTCGCTCGAGCAGACCGAAGAGATCCTCGCGACCGCCGAGCAGCGCGGAGTGCCGGTGCAGTGCGGTTTCCTCGAGCGCTACAACGCGGGGGTCATCGCAGCGCAGTCCCTCATCGAGGAGCCCGTCTACGTGCGGGCCGAGCGGCACTCGCCCTACTGGTCGCGCATCAAGACCGGCGTGGCGTGGGACGTGCTCGTGCACGACGCCGACCTCATCTCGCGCATGTTCGGATCGCAGACCCCCGACAAGGTCAATGCCGAACTCGGCTACTTCCACCCCGAGTCGGTCGAGGGCGCTGAAGACGTGATCGACATGACCCTGCGCTTCCCCGGCAACGGCATCGCCTCCGCCTCCGCCAGCCGCGTCGGGCAGCGCAAGGTGCGCAAGCTCACCATCCAGTCGCTCGACTCCATGGTCGAGGTCGACCTGCTGCTGCGCAGCGTCACCAAGTACCGCCACACCAACATCGAGAGCACCAACGATCGCGCCGGTTTCAAGCAGATGACCGAGATCGAGGTGCCCGAGGTCTCGGGGCTCGAACCGCTCGCCGCGCAGTTCGAGTACTTCGTCGACCTCGTGGAGGGCGCGGTCGATGCCGATGACGAGCGCCGCAGCATCCTTCCCGCGCACCGCATCATCGCTTCGGCGCTGCAGCAGGGCTGACGGGCGCCGCCTCAGTTCGCGCGCACGAGCGTCAACGACTCCCAATCGGCCGGATCAGGAGCGGCGCTGTCGGTGATCATGAGCTTGCCGCCGTCGCCGAGTGCGAAGCCGTCGGCCTCGGAGAGCCGCATCGGGAGATTGACGGTGTCGATGGTGTCGCAGCTCATCTCGGTCATGCCGGAGGTCAGCTCCACCTCGATGACCCCGGGGATGAGCGCGGCTCCGTCGGCGCCGGCGGCTCCGCCGGCGTCCCCGTCAAAGACACCCCCGTTGTAGTCCTCGCTCGCGTGGGCTTTCCAGCTGCCTGCAGCGCTGTTGCAGCCGTCCGAGCCTGTCCAGGTGCCGTCTTCGCGGAGTTCGACGAAGGAGTCGCCGGTGCTCCGCTCGTCCTCGGTGACCCATCGGCCCGCAAGGGAGATGCTCCCGGCGCGCGCCCGCACCAGTTCGAAAGCGGTGCCCTCGCCGTCGATGAGTCTGAGTTCTCCGTCTCCGAGCTCGGCCGATTCCGCCGCCCATACCGCGCTCGGGATCGGCACGTTGTCGCACCCGATCTGGGTGAGCACACCGCCGTCGCTCGTGCGGAAATCTCCCTCGGCGGTGACCGCCCACGTGCCGTTCGCGCGGTTGCAGCCGTCGGAGGCGAACCACAGCCCGTACTCCGTGAACTCGACGAACGCGTCCTGATTGGCGGGCGGCGGAGCCTGCCACCGGCCGAGGAACGCCTCGTCCGTGTCATCGGAGTGCGCGGGATCCTTCCGCGGCTCCTCCGGCGGTTGATGACCGGAGTCGTCCACGTGGACCGGCCTCTGCGGATCCCGATCCGGCTCGGTGAGCAGGTAGGCTCCTCCGACAGCGGCGAAGGCGATGAGCCCCGCCGCGAGCATCCCGACCGTGTGCTTGAACGTATCCGACATGATGCCTCCCTGCATGCCGGGCGGCTGCGGTGCCGCCGCGGCAGTCGCGCTACCACCCCAGCATACGTGGGGTTCGCGCCCGGTCTCGGCCCGGACTCGGCCCAGTCTCCGCTCGGTCTCGGACCTCGGTCGGCCCGGTCCGCCGTCGAGCCGGCCCGAAAGTATCGAGCCGGCCTGGGATTCACGTGAAATATGGGCTGACTCGATACAAAGGGGTCGTCTCGGTCAGGTGCCGCTGGGCTGGGGGCCGGTGCTGGGCTCGCCGCGCTCGGGCCGCGCCGCCCCCGGGGTCTGTCGAGCCTCCGACCCCGGGGCCTGCCGAGGTGCCGACCCCGGCGCCGCCCCCGGCGTGAGCGTCTGCTCGGCGAGGTCGATGAGCTCGGCCACGCGCAGGTTGTCGCGACGCACCTCCTCGAGCTCGTTCTCGAGTTCGGTGACGCGGGCCCGAAGCGTCTCGACCTCGGCGCGTGTGCTGCTCTGACCCGCCCGCAACAGGATTCGTTTGAGCCGCTGTTTCATGGAGAGGTCCTTTCGCGGGTATGGGGCGTCGGCGAGCCTGAAGACGGCCCCGTAGGGTTTGCGACCGCGTTCCTCGGGCCGACTATCGCCGGTAACGCGTTCATCGAGATCGACGATATCCACGGCCATGCCGAGTTCTCGTGCATCCAGGCGCAGCAGGAACTTGTCGAGATGCCAGGTGGTCGGATCGGCCTCGTCGATCCGCGCGGCGGGAGCTCCGTTGCAGACCGCGTACACGCGCCCTCCCGAACGGAGCGCCATGCGGAACATGCGCAGCGCGATGGGCCTCGCCAGGTGCCCGACCTGGTCGAGGAGGTGGTTGGAAACGATGTCGAAGGGCCCGTCGACCCCG
Source organism: Leucobacter tenebrionis (assembly GCF_019884725.1). Lineage (NCBI taxonomy): Bacteria > Bacillati > Actinomycetota > Actinomycetes > Micrococcales > Microbacteriaceae > Leucobacter > Leucobacter tenebrionis. The sequence goes on from NZ_CP082322.1 coordinate 2,458,098, forward strand.
AGCCGAGCGGGCAGCGTCAGCGAGAAGAGACGGTAGAGGTTGATGTGCGCCACCTCGATGTTGGGTGCGGTCTGCACTCGCGCGACCGTGCGCTGGGCGGCTACCGAGTAGTCGGCGGCGATGATCCGCGTTCCCGGGTGCCCCGAGGCCAGACGGCCTGCCAGTCTGCCGCCGCCGCTCCCCAGATCGAACACGGTGCCGCTCTCGAACGGCTGCCCCGCGAGCCACGCCACTCCCGATTCCCAGACCTCGTCCTGCGCGACGGCCTCGGGTCGCTCGTAGCGCTCGTCCCAGAACTCGCGCAGCAGGTTGAAGCCCCCGAACCAGGCGTCGAAGCGCCGCCTCGTGTCGGGAGGAGTCTCGAGGCGGTAGCCGGGGATCGGGGTGCGCCAGTTCTCGTCGTAGTTGATGGTGAGCCAGCGGTCGACGTCGGCTGGGGCCGGGAAGTCGACGCCCTCGAGTGTGACCGTGCCGAAGGGGAGCATCTGCTCCCGGCGCATCTCGCCGCGCACGTGGAAGGGCTGGTTGATGCGGCCGTCGTCGGTGAAGAACGCCGAGAACACGTCGATGTAGTGCTGGATCGACCCCGTCGCGCTGCGGAAGATGAGCTGCATGTGCGTGGCGCTGTGGCGCCTGATCTCGTACCCGAGCTCCTCGAGGCGGTGGCCCAGCCTGAAGGCCTCGGCGGCGACGTCGGCGGGGGCCGTGAACCGGGAGAGGTATGCGATGTCGGCGTCGTCGTCGTGCGGCAGCAGCGATCCCGTTCTCACCGCGCCGAGCAGCGTGCCGCCGACCACGAACGGCTCGAAGCCGAGTCCGCGCAGCTGCTCGACGATCAGGGCGGACCGCTCGACGATGAGCCGCCTCGTCGAGTCGTCCATGGCTTCGAGCGCGACGCCGAGTCGGCCCCACTTGTTCAGCATGAGCGGCACGCCGTCATCGTTCTGCACCCTCACGCGGTCTTCACGCCCGTCGAACGAGACGCCCCCGTCGAGCAGCACCTCTCCCGATGCGGAGTCGACGACGCTGACGTGCGTGCGGCCCGTCAGGAACGGACGCAGCGGCTCGGGCCACGGCAGACGGAGCTCGTGTTCGGCCGGGTCCTTCTCGAGCTCGCGCACATCGATCGACCAGATCCGCTTCTCGTCGAAGAGCACATCGACGGAGGCCGTGCCCCGAGGGATCCCGGTGAGCACGAGGGCGTCGGCGCTGGCGAGGGAGGGGGGCGAAGTCATAGGCATATGCGTGGGGATTGGATCAAGTCTAGACCCGTATGCTGGTGGACATGGATCTTCTGGTAGTCGGTTCCGGTTTCTTCGGTCTCACCATTGCTGAGCGCGCTGCGAGCGAGGGCAAGAGGGTGGTCGTGATCGACCGCCGCTCCCACATCGGCGGCAACGCCTACTCGGAGGCCGAGCCCGAGACCGGCATCGAGGTGCACCGCTACGGGGCGCACCTCTTCCACACCTCCAACGAGACGGTGTGGGAGTACGTGAACCGCTTCACGAAGTTCACCGGCTACCAGCACAAGGTGTACTCGAACTTCAAGGGCGAGGTCTACCCGCTGCCCATCAACCTCGGCACCATCAACCAGTTCTTCCGGGCGGCCTACGGGCCCGACGAGGCGCGCGCCCTGATCGCGCAGCAGGCCGAGGAGTTCGACACCAAGCAGGCCAAGAACCTCGAGGAGAAGGGCATCTCGCTGATCGGCCGCCCGCTCTACGAGGCGTTCATCCGCGACTACACGGCGAAGCAGTGGCAGACGCCCACCACCGAACTGCCCGCCGAGGTGATCTCCCGCCTGCCCGTGCGCTACACCTACGACAACCGCTACTTCAACGACACCCACGAGGGGCTGCCGGTCGACGGGTACACGGCGTGGCTCGAGCGGATGGCCGACCACCCGAACATCGAGGTTCGGCTCGACACCGACTTCTTCGACGAGACGCAGCCGCTCAACAAGCGGGCGATGGTCGGCACGGTGCCGATCGTCTACACGGGCCCCGTCGATCGCTACTTCGACTACTCGGAGGGGGAGCTCGCCTGGCGCACGCTCGACTTCGAGCAGGAGGTGCTGCCGACGGGCGACTTCCAGGGCACCAGCGTGATGAACTACGCGGGATCCGACGTGCCGTACACCCGAATCCACGAGTTCCGCCACTTCCACCCCGAGCGCGAGTACCCGTCCGACAAGACCGTCATCATGCGCGAGTACTCCCGCTTCGCGACCCGCGACGACGAGCCCTACTACCCGGTGAACACCCCCGAGGACCGCGAGCGCCTGCTCAAGTACCGCGAGCTCGCCGACCGCGAGAACCGCGTGCTCTTCGGCGGGCGCCTCGGCACCTACCAGTACCTCGACATGCACATGGCCATCGGCTCGGCGCTGTCGATGTTCAACAACAAGCTGCCCGATATCCTCTGAGCGGCCGCGGCGCGGCTACCGGCCCTCGAAGGTCTTCTTCCACTCCTCGACGGAGGTCATTCGGGGCAGGGCCGCGCGGTACTGTGCGGCGAGCGCGTCCCAGTTCTTCTCGATCTCCTGCGTGAGCTTGCGGCTCTGCTGCAGCAGGCGGCGGAACTTGGCGCGGTCGTGCCGGTACCACGACTTGCCCGCTCCGTCGGCGGTGCCCACGATCACACTCCGGTGGTGCGGGATCTGCCACCAGAAGGCATCGCGCTTCGCGTACTCCAGTTCGGGCTGGGGTGCGCGGGTCTCGTCGCCGTCGCGCCGCCAGTGCTGCGGCACCATGCGCAGCGTGAACAGCGCGAGGCCAGCGCCCCTGGGCGATTCGGGCCTCTCGCCGAGGAAGGGGAGGGCGCGGCCGCCTCGCGCGATTGGCATCTCGGGGTCGCCCGGGCGGTAGACGCGGGTCTCGGGGAAGTCCTTGGCCAGCGCGCGGGCGCGGGGCATGGCGGTCGAGATGTCTTCGTGCAGCCCCTCTGGGCCGTCGAGCACGGCCTGCAGCGCGTCGACCGCGAGCTGCACCGCGTAGTACTGCATGTTGAGCAGCTTCTTCAGATCCTGCCTGCCGCTGTTCTGCAGCAGGCGGCCGCCGCGCGGCCGATCCGAGTGCAGCAGACCGGCGATGATCCGGTTGCGCGTATGGAAGAACGCCTGCCAGTCCTGGGTGTCGTCCTTGTCGAGCCACGACACGTGCCACAGCGCCACGCCGGGCATCGAGACGGTGCGGAAGCCGGCGTCGCGGGCGCGCAGGCCGTACTCCGCGTCGTCCCACTTGATGAAGACGGGGAGGGGTAGGCCGATCTGCTCGATGATCCGCTTCGGGATCATGCACATCCACCAGCCGTTGTAGTCGGCGTCGAGGCGGGCGTGCATCCACGCGGTCTGGCGCAGGTTCTGCTTGCGGAAGTCGTGGCGGTGCTGCTCCTCGAACGACGGACCCCACATGAAGGGATCGGGGCGCACCACCTCGGCCCAGGCGTGCATGACCGGCTTGTCGAGCAGGTCGAACATGTGGCCGCCGACGATCACGGGGGTGCGGCTGAACCTGCCGAACTGGTGCGCGCGCAGCGCGCTCTCGGTCTCGAACTCGACGTCGTCGTCGAGCAGCATGAGGAAATCGGTGTCGTCGAGCTCGAGGGTCTCGGCCATCGAGCGCGCGAAGCCGCCCGATCCGCCCAGGTTCGGCTGCTCGATGACGCGCAGCTTCTCGCCCAGTCGCGCGGCGACCTCGTCGAAGCCGGCCTCGTCCCGCACCCTGCGATCGCCCTGGTCGACCAGCAGGATCCGGTCGATCGCCTCGGTCAGCGCCGCGCTCCCGGCGATGTTCTCGAGCGTCGCCACGCAGTAGTCGGGCTTGTTGAACGTGGTCATGCCGAGGCTCAGCTTGCCCGGTACGGTCGGCTCCGCCTCGGTGGTCCATTCGCCGCCCTCGAGCACCAGATCCTCATCGCCCGCGATGAGATCGAACCAGTACCAGCCGCCGTCGCCGAAGGCCGTGAGCGGCAGCTCGAACTCGGAGACGCTCTCGCCGGTCACCGGGCGGGAATCGATGCGCTGCTGCGCGCCGTTCGAGTTGGAGCGGTAGACCAGCACCGTGCCGGCCCCGCGGGTGCGCAGGGTCAGCGTGACCCGGTCCACGACGGTCCACCGCTGCCAGTAGGCCGCGGGGAACGCGTTGAAGTAGGTGCCGTACGAGACGCGGCGCCCCGCCCGCACGCGCGCGCTCGATCGGGAGAGCACGTTATCGATGCTCGCCACGGCGCTGAGTCGAACGGCTGAGCCGTTGATGGTCGACCAGGTCTCGGGATCGGCGTAGAGGGGCAGCACATCGGGATCCTTCCCCTGGGGGAAGACGACGTTCTGAAGTGTGTTGGACATCGAGCGTGGGACCTCTCAGCCGTTGACGATGGTGCAGTGCAATCCTAGCGAGCCGCTGCTGAAGCACCGCGCCCCGTTTCGCGGGGAGCGCCCCTACCCCACCTGGAGATCGTGGCTCGCCCGCCACACCGCCACCGTGAGCGGGGGCGCAGCGGCCGCGATCTCGCGCAGCAGCTCGAACTCCACGCGATCCGCGTTGAGGCGGTGCTCCTGGGCGTCGGGCCCTCCCGAGCGCGCAGCGAGCCTGGCCAGCCCGAACTCGGCGAGCTGACCGCGATCCTCGAGCATCTCGTCGCGCAGCGCCAGCACCACGAGGTCGTCGATCTCGGGCACCTCCGCGTAGGCGGTGGCCGGGTCCTCGCCGTCGCGCACTCGGTGCTCCATCATCGTGTCGCGCTCGACGCGCGCCTCGGCCCGCAGCTGTACGAGGCGCTCCGTGGTCATGTCCATGGCGTCACCGTGCCCGCGTCTGCCGCGGAATATCGATGGCGCCGGTCGCTCGGGGGATCGGCACGCGCCGCCAGGGGAGCGCCGTCGGCTCCGCATCCTGCGACGGCAGCTCGAAGTCGAAGCGCGACTTCACCGCCAGCAGTACGAGCAGCACCCAGTTGCCCTCGATCAGCAGCCGGCTCTCGGTGAGCGACTGCACGATCAGCGCGACCATCACGAGGAACGGCCACAGCGCACTCGTGGCGTACGGCAGGGGCGGCCCGAAGCCGCGGCGGGGCGGATCGACCGCCCGGAACCACACCCGCCACACGGTGAGCACCACGAGCGGCGCGAAGGCGAGCACGCCCACGATGCCGAGCTGCAGCCACACGTCGAGCCAGGCGTTGTGCGCGCTCATCACGGGCAGGCCCGCCTTCTCGTCGAGCGACTTGAACGGCTCCGCCCAGGGAGCCCAGTAGCTCACCCAGCCCCAGCCGAACCACGGCCGCTGCTCGGCGAGCCGGATCACCGCCTCCCAGGTCTCGAGCCGCCCGGTCATGTCGCCGCTCTTGCCGAGCAGGCCGAACACGAAGTCGCGGGCGAACAGCACCGCGGCGACGGCCGCGACGACGAGCGCGCCCGCCGTCACGTAGAGCGGAACCCGGTGCTCCGGCTGCAGACGTCGAGCCCACAGCGCGAGCCCCAGCGCCACCACAACCGCGGCGAGTGCCACCCACACCGTCGCTCCGCGGGTCAGCAGCAGGGTCGCGACGGCCGCCGCGACCCAGAACCAGCCGGCGAACGGCCGAACGAGCCCGGCGCGCAGCTGGATCCCGAACACGATCAGCCCCAGCAGGCCGATGAAGCCGAACAGCACCGAACTCGCGACGACCCCCTGGATCGGGCCGCCCGAGAACAGCAGGTCGCGGCTCCAGTAGAGCAGCTTCGAGGGCTTGCCCTCCTCGGGCACATCGACGAACACCAGGAAGTTCTGGAACACCGGTTCGCGAATGAACAGCGACACCCACAGCTCGAACGCGAACGACAGCCCGATCAGGTACCGCAGCGCCGTGCCGAGGGTGCGCAGCACCTCGTGCCAGGTGAGCACGAACGCCAGCACCACCGCGAGCAGCGTCGTGGCAAGCTGCGCGATCACGCCGAGCACGCTCTCGAGGCGGTACTGGGACCAGGCGATGGAGAGCGCCGCCAGCACCAGGAACCAGTAGACCGGGGAGGGGAGGCGGTACCAGCGGAACCGCGCCGGCTTCTCGCGCACGAAGAGCACCGCGCCCCACACGGTGAGCGCTGCGGCCAGCGCGAGGAACCCCCACCAGCCCACCACGTTGCGCACGCCGTTGCTGCCGAGCGCGAGCACGAAGACGCAGATCGCGTACGCGCTCACGCCGAGTCGGGTTCTGCTCTGCGCCATAGTCGGTATGGTAGAGCATTGCCCATGGCAGGCGGCATGAGGAGGGGCCATGCTGATCTTCATCGAGAACACTCCGCGCACCTATGCGTGGGGCTCGCGAGACGCGCTCCCCGACCTGCTCGGTCTCGCGCCGACGGGCGAGCCTCAGGCGGAGCTCTGGCTCGGCACGCACCCGGGCAGCCCCGCGCACGTGGCGAAGGCCTCGGCGGGCGACCGCACGCTCATCGACCTGGTCGAGAGCGACCCCGAGCTGTACGGGGTCGACGGCGGCCCGCTGCCCTTCCTGCTCAAAGTGCTGGCCATCGGGGCGCCGCTGTCGCTGCAGGTGCACCCCGACCTCGAGCAGGCCGCGGCCGGATACGCTGCCGAGGAAGAGGCCGGCGTGCCCCGCGACGCCCCGCACCGCAATTACGGCGATCCCAATCACAAGCCCGAGCTGCTCGTCGCGCTCAGCGAGGTCAGGGCACTCAGCGGATTCCGCCCGCTCACCGCGGCCCGCGACGAACTGCGGCTGCTCGCGGCTGCCGCTCGCCGCGCCGGAGAGCACGATGGCGCGGAGGCGCTCGAAGCGGTCGAGGCGAGACTGCGGGGGGCGGATCCCGAGACCCTGCGACGCGAATTCCTCGTGTGGGCGTTCAGCGGCGACGAGATCGTGGGGCGCGCCCTCGCGGCGCTCGCGGCCGCGGTGCAGGGGGAGGAGAGCCCGCTCGATCCCGACCGTGCGTGCGTACTGCGGGATCTCGTTGCCTCCCACCCGGGCGACCCCGGTGTGCTCGTCTCCCTGCTGCTGCACCTCGTGAGGCTCGAACCCGGCGAGGCCGTCTACCTGCGCGCCAGGCAGATGCACGCCTACCTGAGCGGCATCGCGGTCGAGGTGATGGCGTCATCCGACAACGTGCTGCGGGCCGGGCTCACCCCGAAGCACGTCGACATCGCGGAGCTGTGCCGCATCGTCGATACGGGCGAGCTCGCCGAGCCGCGCTTCCCGTGCGAGCGCGTGGGGCGCGGGCTCGTCGCGTGGAGGCCCGACGTGCCCGACTTCGTACTGCTGCGGGCGAGGCTCTGCGATCCCGAGGAGAGCATGAGGGCGGAGGCCCCCGAGGGCAGCTCCCCGCTCGTGGAGGTGCCGGCTCCGCACCCGCTCGTGCTCATGGTGACCTCCGGCCGGGTGCGAGTGGAGCGCAAGGCCGAGGGCGAGCATGGACTCGCGGAGGTGGCGTCGGCCAGGCGCGGGCAGTCGCTCTACGTCTCGGCGGGCGATCCGGTGCGGCTCACCGGGCACGGCGAGGTCTTCCTCGCGACCGTGGGGGAGTAGGCGGGGCGCTTCCGTCAATCTGCGCGAGCCTGTATTCCGTCATTCTGCGTGAACGCAGGGAGTCGCAGAATCCGGCGGCGATCCTGCGACTCGCTCCGCTCGCCCAGGATGACGGCCGGCCTCGGAGCCGTGCCCGGGTAAACTTGTGGTCGTGTCGAAATCCGTGCCCCAGAGCGAACAGCCGGCGACCGCTGCGGCGGCGCGAACCGCGGAACAGTCGAGCGGGCTCGGCAAGGTGCTCATCGCGGTCTACCTGGTGCTCGCCATCGCGGCGACGTTCCGCTCGGTCTACCAGATCCTGACCAAGTTCGACGAGGCCCCGCTCGCGTACTCGCTCTCCGCCGTCGCCGGTCTGGTCTACATCGTGGCGACGGTCGCGCTGATCAAACGCGGGCACGGCGCCTGGCGCGCCGTCGCGCGATGGGCCCTCGTCTTCGAGCTCTGCGGCGTGCTGATCGTCGGCACGCTGAGTCTCATCGCCCCCCAGCTCTTCGCGCACCCCTCGGTCTGGTCGCAGTACGGCATCGGCTACGTCTTCATCCCGCTCGTGCTGCCGGTGCTCGGCCTGCTGTGGCTGCGGAGCACCGGGCGCGAGGCAGCCGGGGCCCCGGCTCGAGGCGAGGGATCCGCCTGATGCGCATCATCGAGACGCTCGACGCGATCCGCCCCTCCGATTACCCCGATGGCAGCAGTGTCGCCATCGGCAAGTTCGACGGCCTCCATCTCGGGCACCAGGCGATCCTGCGCAGCCTCGTCGACGACTCGCACGCGGCGGGTCGGCCCGCCGTCGTGTTCACCTTTTCCAACAACCCCCTCAGCCTGCTGCGCCCCGAGCTCTGCCCCAAGCCGCTCATGAGCCGGGAGCAGCGCCTCGAGGGGTTCGCAGCCGCCGGAGTCGACGACTGCGTGATGATCGAGTTCGACGAGGCGGTGGCCTCGATCCCGGCCGTGGACTTCGTGCGCGAGGTGCTGGTCGAGCGGTTGCGCGCGCGCCACATCATCATGGGCGCCAACTTCCGTTTCGGCCACCGGGGGGCCGGCGATGTCGAACTGCTGCGGGAGCTGGGCGAGCGCTACGGCTTCACCGCGCGGATGCTGCAGCTCGTGGCGGCCGAGGGCGATCACCAGGTGTCCTCGTCGCGAGTGCGCGAGGCGCTGCTCGCGGGCGAGGTCGAGGCGGCCGGACGCATGCTGGGGCGCTCGCCCGCGGTGCGCGGCGAGGTCGTGCACGGTGACGCCCGGGGTCGGGAGATCGGATTCCCCACGGCGAACCTGGGCGGGGCCATCGAGGGGTTCGTGCCCGGAGACGGGGTCTACGCCGGCTGGGCGGTGCTGGGGGGCGCCGATCCGCGTCCCGCTGCGATCTCCGTCGGCAACAACCCCACCTTCACCCCGGAGGGGCAGTCGCGCGTCGAGGCCTTCCTGCTCGACTTCTCGGGCGACCTGTACGGGCAGCGGATGGAGGTGCGCTTCACGCGCCGGCTCCGCGGCACGGAACGGTTCGACTCGCTCGAGGATCTGCTGGTGCAGATGAAGGCCGATGTGGCTCGCGCCCGAGAGATCCTCGTCCACTGAATCTCCCAGCCTCGAGTGGTAGGATCGGGGCACGGTCGCGATTCGCGAAGCGTTCTCGAGCCCCATGCCGCGCATGAGGTCAGGCTCGGAAGCCGCGTGCGACCCGACTCCCGGCATGCAGGCCGGGGTCGCACCACGCCGATCAGGAGATCCATTGGCATTCACCACTGCCGAGCGTCAGCCCGCTGCGAACAGTTCAGTCGAGCCCGCGCCCAAGTCTTCCCGCACGCCGAAGGCCCAGGCCCCGCAGAAGTCGCAGGGAGCCCAGAAGAACGGTCAGCGGGGCGGCTCTCGCCGCAAGCAGCACACCCACAACGAGGGCATCATCCCGCTGCTGGCCCGCGCCGTGCGCGAGGTCGAGGCTTCGGCGCAGCGCGGTAAGGCGAGCCCGGCCGGACGCACGAAGTTCCACGTGATCGCGCTGCTCATGCGCGAGGAGCGCGCTCGCGTCAAGACCGACGAGAACGTGAGCGAGGCCGAGCGCGCCGAGACCCTCAAACGGCTCGACGGCGTGGCGGCGATCCTCGCGAAGACGGCCGCGCGCGACACGAGCCTCATCACGCTGCTCGAGCCCGCCGCGCCCATCACCGAGGCGACCCGCCTGCTCAAGCGCAAGATGCTCACCCAGGCCGGCATCGAGCTCCCCGACGACGAGCCGAGCAAGGCCGAGCCCGCGCAGGCCTTCGTGCCGCCGGAGCTCGCCGAGCGCCAGGTCGAGCCCGCCGGCATCGAGGCCCGCATGCTCGCCAACCCGTTCCTCGCGCCCGACCTCACGCCGCCGAGCAAGCCGACCCCCGTCGTGCGCCTCGCCAACTGGGAGCTGCTCGGGCCGCTGCTCAAGGCGTTCGAGCAGGGCGGCGGCGGATCCGCGTGCATGGACCTGCCCGCGCCCCCCGTGCCGGACCGCCTGGCTCCCCCCGGACGCGAGCTCATGCCGCACCAGGCGCGGTTCCTCGCGAGCGTGAGCGAGGGGCATCGCAGCTTCCTCCTCGCCGACGAGCCGGGCCTCGGCAAGACCGCGCAGTCGGTGCTCGCGGCATCGGTGGCGGGCGCCTACCCGCTGCTCGTGGTCGTGCCCAACGTCGTGAAGATGAACTGGGCGCGCGAGGTCGAGCGGTGGACGCCGCAGCGGCGCGTCACGGTGATCCACGGCGACGGCCAGGACATCGACGCTTTCGCCGACGTGTTCGTGGTGAACTACGAGATCCTCGACCGCCATCTGAGCTGGATCTCCCGCTTCGGGTTCAAGGGCATGGTCGTCGACGAGGCCCACATGATCAAGAACGTGCAGTCGCAGCGATCCCGCAACGTGCTCGCGATCGCAGAGAGCATCCGCGAGCGCACCCCCGGCGTCTCCCCGCTGCTCGTCGCGCTCACCGGCACGCCGCTCATCAACGACATCGACGACTTCCGGGCCATCTGGCGGTTCCTCGGCTGGATCGACGCCGAGAAGCCCGGCCCCGAGCTCATGGCCAGGCTCGAGAACAACGGCTGGACCCCCGCCGACCCGACCTTCTACCCCGAGGCGCGGCAGAGCGTGGTCGACATGGGCATCGTGCGCCGCCGCAAGATCGACGTCGCCGCCGACCTGCCCGCGAAGCGCGTGGTCGATCTGCCCGTCGAACTCGACGACGAGCTCGGCCGCGGCATCCGCGACGCCGAGGCGAAGCTCGCCCGCAAGCTGGTCGATCGCTTCAACGCCGTCAAGAACGGCAAGCTGGGCGAGAAGCTCTCCGACGCGGCGATCATCCGCATGGTGTGCGCGCAGGAGCTCGAGGAGTCGAACGCCTCCGCCGACGGCACGAACGTGTTCACGATGGTGCGCCAGATCGGCCAGGCGAAGGCCGGGCTCGCCGCCGACTACACCGCGCAGCTCGCACGCTCGGTGGGCAAGGTCGTGTTCTTCGCCAAGCACATCGACGTGATGGATCGGGTCGAGGCGCAGCTCGCCGAGGCCGGGCTCAAGACCGTCTCGATCCGCGGTGATCAGACGGCGGCGTTCCGCCAGGAGCAGATCGACGCGTTCAACAAGGACCCCGAGGTGGCCGTCGCGGTCTGCTCGCTCACCGCGGCCGGCGTGGGCGTGAACCTGCAGGCCTCGTCGAACGTGGTGCTCGCCGAGCTCTCGTGGACCGACGCCGAGCAGACCCAGGCCATCGACCGCGTGCACCGCATCGGCCAGGAGGAGCCCGTGACCGCGTGGCGCATCGTCGCAGCGCAGACGATCGACGCGAAGATCGCCGAGCTGATCGACGGCAAGGCCGGGCTTGCGGCCCGGGCGCTCGACGGCGCCGCCGCGCCGGCGGAGGACGCCGACTCGGTGCAGCTGCTCGCCCTCATCGGCGTGCTGGAGAAGGCGCTGGGCTCCTGATCCGCGCCCGGGCACTGGGCCCGGGCGCTGCCGCGTCTAGGTGCTGCCGCGTCCGGGTAGGAAGCTGTGCCCAGGTAGGAGATCCGTCCCTGTGCGGGTGCTTCTGCCTGTTTCCGCCCGCAGAGACGAGGATCTCCTGCCTGGAGAGCGCTCGCACCCGCACCCGTGGCAGATTCCGTATCGAAGTTGGCGGAAATCTACCTGTCAGGCGCATTCTCGCCACCGCTAGCATGGGTCAGGTCTGAACGGGTGGGCGTCGCGAGCCCGCCCGGTGCTCGATCCGGGAGGAAACGACATGCGCATCGGTGTGCTCTGCTCCGGCGGCGACAGTCCCGGCATGAACGCGGCGATTCGCGGCACGGTGCTGCGCGGGGTCGACGTGCACGGCTTCGAGATGGTCGGCTTCATGGACGGCTGGCGCGGCTTCCACGAGGGCGACTTCGTGCCGCTCGACCGGCCCGCGGTGCGCGGCCTCTCTCCCCTCGGCGGTGTGATGCTCGGCACGAGTCGCGTGCCCCCGTTCGAGAAGGGCAGTGATCCCGACGCCGGTCTCGAGGCGGTTCGGGATCGCATCGCGCAGTACGGCCTCGACGGTCTGCTGCTGATCGGCGGCAACGGCACGCAGACCGTCGCGAACCTGCTCAACGACGGCGGGATCCCGGCGATCGGCCTGCCGAAGACGATCGACAACGATCTCGGCGGCACCGACTACACCTTCGGCTTCGACACCGCGGTGTCGATCGCCTCGGAGGCGATCGACCGGCTGCGCACCACGGGCGAGTCGCATCGCCGCTGCATGGTGCTCGAGGTGATGGGCAGGGACGCGGGGTGGATCGCGCTCCACGCCGGTATGGCCGCAGGCGCCCAGGTCTCGCTGATCCCCGAGTTCCCCGAGTCCATCGAGCAGATCGGGGAGTGGGTGCTGAGCGTTCGGGATCGCGGGCGCTCGTCGCTCGTGGTCGTGGCGGAGGGTTTCCGGCTCGAGGGCTCCGCGGGGGCGGTGACCCGTGACGGGCTCGACGGCTTCGGGCGGCCGCGGCTGGGCGGCATCGCCGAGGTGCTCGCCCCGCTCATCGAGCAGCGCACCGGCATCGAGGCGCGCGCGACCGTGCTGGGGCACGTGCAGCGGGGAGGATCGCCCACCGCGTTCGACCGCGTGCTCGCCACGCGCACCGGTATCGCCGCCGCCGACGCCGTGCTCGCGGGTCAGTGGGGCACCATGGCCGGGCTGCGCGGCGACCGCATCGAGATGGTGCCGCTCGCCGAGGCCGTCGGGCGCCTCAAGACGGTGCCCGCGGAGCGCTACGAGGAGGCGCGCCTCAACTTCGGGTAGCGGGAGTCAGAGTCCCAGGGCTGCCTTCACGTCGTTCAGCGACGGGTTCGTAGCGGTGGAGCCGTCGGGGTAGACGACCGTGGGCACGGTCTGGTTGCCGCCGTTGACCTGCTCGACTAGCTCGGGCGTGCCGGGGGTGCGTTCGATGTCGACCTCCGTGTAGCCGATGCCGCTCTTGTCGAGCATGAGCTTGAGGCTCCTGCAGTAGCCGCACCACTCGGTCGAGAACATCGTGATGGTGCCGGTCTCGGGTACGAAGTCGCTCAGTGCCGCGCTCATGCTCTCTCCTCGGTCGTAGGATGCGATCCTGCCCCACACTACTCGCCCTGCCTCCGTTGCCTCCCTCTTCTGTAACGCGGAGTCCCGTATTGCTGCTTCATGCGATGGGGAGGCAGCAGAATGGGACTCCGCGCCGACGGGGAGTTGGCTCCGGAGCCGCAGATCGCCGCCTCTTTCGAACCTCAGGTAAACGGCCGGTGAACTTCGGCGTCTGGCTTGACCTGTGGGGGGTGAGGTGCAACCATGATTTACGGCGCGCGCGGGGCGCTGGTGGACGCGAACGAATTGTGAACATCGTGTGTCTTCGCGGGTGATCCAAGCACCGCAAGCTCCCGAACGAAAGACGCCGGTGGAACTCACTCTCATCGTGCTGCTGGTCATCGTGCTGGCACTCTTCTTCGACTTCACCAATGGCTTTCACGACACCGCGAACGCCATGGCCACGCCCATCGCGACCGGCGCTCTCAAACCGAAGACCGCCGTGCTGCTGGCTGCGATCCTCAACCTCGTGGGAGCCTTCCTCTCCACGGAGGTCGCCAAGACCATTTCGGGCGGGCTGATCAACGAGGGCGACGGCGGGGTGCTCATCACCCCCGAGATGATCTTCGCCGGGCTCATCGGCGCCATCGTGTGGAACCTGCTGACGTGGCTCTACGGGCTCCCGTCGAGCTCGTCGCACGCGCTCTTCGGCGGACTGATCGGCGCGGCCATCGTCGGCGCGGGCATCTCCTCGGTCAACGGGGGCGTCTTCCTCTCGAAGATCCTGATCCCGATGCTCGCAGCCCCCCTCACCGCCGGTATCGTCGCGTTCTCGGCGACCCGCGTGGCGTACGCGATCACGCGCCGCCACGACGGCAAGAAGGACGGCCGCGGCCGCTTCCGCTACGCGCAGATCGCGTCGTCCTCGCTCATCGCCCTGGCGCACGGCACCAACGATGCGCAGAAGACCATGGGCGTCATCACGCTCACGCTCGTCGCCGCGAATCTGCAGGATCCCGGCACCGGCCCCCACATCTGGGTGATCACGGCGTGCGCCCTCGCGATCGCGCTCGGCACCTACTCGGGCGGCTGGCGCATCATCCGCACGCTCGGAGCGGGCCTGACCCAGGTCAAGCCCGCGCAGGGCTTCGCCGCCGAGACGAGCACCGCCGCCACGATCCTGGCTTCGAGCCACCTGGGCTTCGCCCTCTCGACCACGCAGGTCGCCTCCGGGTCCGTGATCGGCTCCGGTCTCGGCCGCCGGGGCTCGAGCGTGCGGTGGCGTGCGGTGGGCCGCATCAGTCTCGGATGGCTCTTCACGCTGCCCGCATCGGGCGTGGTCGCCGCGATCGCCGCGCTCATCGCGCACATCGGCCCGGTCGGCATCGTCATCGACGCCGTGCTCGGCTTCGGGTTCATCCTCTTCATCTTCTGGCGCTCGCGCCGCAACCGGGTGGATCACTCGAACGCCATTCCCGTGCCCGACGTCGCCGAGGCCGGTTACGCCGTCCGCGTGAAGAAGGGCAAGGTCAAGCCGGTCAAGACCAAGACGGGCACGATCCCGCCCCTCACCCCGGTCGCCCAGTCCGCCGTGCGCGACGACATCGCCGCCCGCGAAGCGGTGAAGGCGGCGAAGGAGGCCGCCGCGGCCGAGAAGGAGGCCGACGCCGCGGTCGCCGCCTCGGATCGGGACCGTGCGGATCGGAAGGATGAGCGATGAGCATCGACTGGATGGCCTTTCTGATCGTCTTCGCCTCGGCACTGCTCTCGGCCGTGTTCGTGGTGGCGCTCTACTCGTTCGGGATCCGCTTCCTCGCGACGCCCCCGCCCCGGGTGCGGCGCGCCGACGGGAGCTTCGAGCCCGACGGCCCCTCGCGGGACGACGAGGACGACGATGTGGACGATCTGGGCCGGCCGCGCTGGGCCACGGTGGCCGCCTACGCCTGCTTCTCCCTGTCGGGCCTCGCGGTGCTGGTCGGGATCTTCCTGATCGTGCCCGCGCTGCACTTCTGGTGAGGCCGCGGCGGCCCTGACCGTGCATGTCAGCGGCCGAGAGTAGCCTTGGCGCATGAACGACACCGAGGTGGATCGGATCGCCGGGATCGTGGCCGGCTTGCGGCACGGCTTCGAGCGAGGGGTCACGCGCCCCGAGGCTTGGCGGCGCGAGATGCTGCGGCGTCTGCGCGCGCTGCTGATGGAGCGCGGTGCGGAATTCGAGGCGGCCCTCTATCAGGATCTGGGCAAGTCGGGTGCGGAGGCGCAGCTCACCGAGATCGGCTTCCTGATCGCGGAGATCGATCACGCGCTCGCTCGCCTGCACGGATGGATGCGCCCTCGAAGGGTCGGCGTGCCCCTCGCCGTGCAGCCCGCTTCGGCTCGGGTCGTGCCAGAGCCCCTCGGGGTCGCGCTCATCATCGCGCCCTGGAACTATCCGCTCATGCTCGCGCTGTCCCCGGCGATCGGCGCGATCGCGGCGGGCAACGCGGTGGTGGTCAAACCGAGCGAGCTCGCGCCGGCGACGTCGCACCTCATCGCGAGCACGGTCCCAGATGCGCTCGACCGCCGCGCGGTCGCCGTGGTCGAGGGCGGCGTGCCCCAGACCACCGCGCTGCTCGAGCAGCGGTTCGACCACATCTTCTACACGGGCAACGGGCGCGTGGGCCGCATCGTCGCCCGCGCCGCGGCCGAGCATCTGACCCCGACCACACTCGAACTGGGCGGCAAATCGCCCGTCTACGTCGACGACTCGGTCGATCTGCCGCAAGTCGCGATGCGCATCGCCTGGGGCAAGTTCATGAACGCGGGTCAGACCTGCGTCGCGCCGGACTACGTGCTGGGCAGCCCGCGGGTGCTCCGCGCGCTCGGCCCGCTGCTCGCCGAGGCGATCCATCATCTCTACGGCAGCGCCCCCGACCGCAACCCCGACTACGGGCGGATCGTGAACGACGCGCAGTTCGAACGGCTGGTCGGCTATCTGAGCGACGGAGAGGTGCTCGTCGGCGGTGGTCACGATGCCGCCGCCCGTTTCATCGAACCGACGGTGCTGCGCGGCGTGGCTCGAGACGCCGCTGTGATGCGCGACGAGATATTCGGCCCGATCCTGCCCCTCGTCGAGGTCTCGGACCTCGACGACGCGCTCGCCTTCGTCACCGCCCGCGACAAGCCGCTCGCGGCCTACGTCTTCAGCGACTCGGCCGAGGCGCGCGATCGGTGGGAGCGGGAGACCAGCTCGGGGGCCCTCGGATTCGGGGTGCCGGTGCTGCACCTCGTCGCGCCCGAGCTGCCGTTCGGCGGTGTCGGGGAGAGCGGATCGGGCGCGTATCACGGCGAGAGATCGTTCAGGGTGTTCAGCCACGAGAAGGCCGTGCTCTCGAAACCACTGGCCCCGGACACGCTGGGAGCCACGATCATGCCGCCGTTCACACCGCAGAAGGAGGCGCTCGTGCGGCGCTGGCTGCGGAGGCTGCTGTGAGCGCCCATATCAGCCGGCGCACCCTCGGATCGATAGGATGAGCGCTGTGGAAGAGCCCAGAAGCCGAGACGGCGAGGCCGTGTCAGATGACGCCGCGCACGAGCTCCCGCTCGGCGTGCGGGTCGCGGCGGCCTGGTCCTGGCGCCTGATCCTCATCGGCCTCGCGTGCGCCGGGGTGCTGTGGCTCATCGTGCAGGTGCGCATCATCGTGATCCCGCTGCTCGTGGCGATCCTGCTCACCGCCCTGCTCGCCCCGGTGGTGCAGTGGTTCGAGCGACGGGGCGCCCCCCGCTGGCTGGGGGTCATATTCGCTCTCGCGATGTTCGTCGCCGCGGTCTGGATCCTCGTCACCCTCATCGCCACTCAGCTGCGCAGCGGCTTCGACGACGTGGCGAAGCGCTCCGAAGAGGTGTGGTGGGAGCTGCTGAACTGGGGTGAGGCCAACTTCGGGTTCTCGGCGGCCGAGATCAAGGGCTTCACCGCTCAGCTCATGAAGACGGTCGAGGAGCACCAGTCCGAGATCTGGAACGGGGCTCTCGGCGTCGCCACGACCGCCGGGCAGCTGCTCACCGGTACACTGCTCACCCTCTTCTCGCTCATCTTCATGCTCATCGACGGCCGCCGCATCTGGTTCTGGGTGCTCGGCTTCCTGCCGGCGCGGGCGCACGCCCCGGTCGATGCGGCAGGGCGCGCGGGCTGGATCTCGGTGGGGCAGTACGTGCGCGTGCAGATCTTCGTGGCGTTCGTGGACGCGGTCGGCATCGGCGCCGGCGCCGCGCTGCTCGGGGTGCCGCTGGCGATCCCGATCGCGGTGCTCGTGTTCCTCGGATCCTTCATCCCGTTCCTCGGCGCCATCACCACTGGCGCACTCGCCGCGTTCATCGCGCTCGTCTACAACGGGCCGGTCAACGCGCTCATCATGCTCGGCATCGTGATCCTCGTCAACCAGATCGAGGGACACGTGCTGCAGCCGCTCGTCATGGGCAGCGCCGTCAAGGTGCATCCGCTGGGCGTCGTGCTCGCGGTGTCGACCGGTGCACTGCTCGCGGGTATTCCAGGCGCCCTGTTCGCGGTACCCATCGCGGCCTCGGCCAACTCGATCGTCAACACGCTGGTGCATAGGCAGTGGCATACGGATGCAGACCCCGTCGCCGACTATCACCGACGTGAGAAAACCTCTCAGCGGGCGCGTCACCGCGCTCGCAACGTCGCGCGCTTGCAGCGCAAGGAAGGACACTCATGAGCGAGGCCGCTCCCACCGCTCCCGCACTCGAAGACTTCGAGCGCGCACTCGAGAACGTGCACCGGGTCACCCAGCGCACGCCCTTCGAGTCGTCGCGCTACCTCGCCGAGATCCTCGATGTGCCGCACGTCTATCTGAAGTGCGAGAACCTGCAGCGGACGGGCGCCTACAAGCTGCGCGGAGCGTACAACCGGCTCACGCAGCTCACGGAGGAGGAGCGCGCGCGCGGCGTGGTCGCCGCATCGGCCGGTAACCACGCCCAGGGGGTCGCCTTCGCGGCCCGCGAGCTGGGCATCAAGGCGACGATCTTCATGCCGCTCGGCGTCGCGCTGCCGAAGCTGCAGGCGACGCGGCACTACGGTGCCGAGGTGGTGCTCGAGGGTGAGACCTTCGACGAGACCAATCGCGCCGCTCGGGAGTTCGTCGCTGAGAGCGGGGCGATGTTTATCCCGCCGTTCGATCACCCCGCCGTGATCGAGGGGCAGGGCACGGTCGCGCTCGAGATGCTGCAGCTGCAGCCCGACATCGAGACGATCATCGTGCCCATCGGGGGAGGCGGCCTCATCTCGGGTGTGGCCGTCGCGGCCAAGCAGTGGGCGGAGCGCGAGGGGCGCCAGATGCGGGTCATCGGCGTGCAATCGGAGAACGCGGCACCGTTCAAGCCCTCCATCGAGGCCGGGCACCCCATCACCGTGCAGACCCGGCCCACCATCGCCGACGGCATCGCGGTCGCGCGGCCCGGCGACCTCACCTTCGAGCTGGTGCGCGATTACGTCGACGAGATCGTGACGGTCAGCGATGACGACATCGCGCGCGCGATCGTCATGCTGCTCGAGCGGGCGAAGCTGGTGGTCGAGCCCGCCGGCGCGGCGGGCGTCGCGGCGATCCTCGCGGGCAAGGCGCGCGCGACCGGCGTGACCGCGTCGATCCTGTCGGGCGGCAACATCGACCCGCTGCTGCTGCAGCGAGTCATCGGCCACGGGCTCGCAGCCTCCGCCCGCTACCTCAAGCTGCGCATCCTGCTCCCCGACGTGCCGGGCCAGCTGGTGCGCACGGCTTCGATCGTCGCCGCGCAGAACGCGAACGTGGTCGAGGTGATCCACACCAGGCACGCGACCGAACTGCCCGTCAGCGAGGTGGAGCTGGAGCTGCACATCGAGACGCGGGGGCACGAGCACGGCGACGCGGTCGCGCAGGCGCTGCGTGACGCCGGCTACGTCGTGCGGGTCGGCGAGCGGTACTGAGGACTGGGTCTGCCTGACCCGTCGAGAGATACTGACGGCCAGGCCTGCCTGACCCGTCGAAAGGCGGGTTGCGCATCTCGAACCCGCGCAGGCGAAATCCGCCTTTCGGCGCGGTTCGAGGGGGTGCGCTGCGTGCAGCGCCCCTAGTCGGGCAGCGCGCAACCGGCCTGCCCGGCGAAGAGGCGTATCGCGCGCCGCGCGTCGTCGAGGGTGATGCTGCCGCCGGCGACGATGTGCAGCCCGTAGGCGTCTTCGAGCGCGACGAGGTTCATGGCGGTGTCGTCGAGCGGCCCGGTGAGCGAGAAGACCCCGCTCTCGACGCCCTCGGCGAGGATGCCGCGATAGAGGTCGAGCTGCTCGAGGTAGAGCCGCTGCACGAGCTCGTCGTGCAGCGGCGACTTGCCGGCGAGCACGTCGAACTCGTAGAGCAGTCGCATGAGGGCGTCGTCCGGCCCCTCGGGCAACCCGGCCTCGATCGCCGTCGCGAGCTTCGCCGCGGCGCCCTCCTGCTGCGCGACGAGTTGCGCGCGCTCCGAGCCGACGCGCTCCATGCCGGCGGCGTGGGCTTCGACGAGGATCGCCTCGAGGTCGTCGTAGTAGTAGAGCAGCGCACCGCGAGTGACGCCGGCCTGGTTGGCGACGTCGGTCAGCGAGAGGTTGCGCAGGCCGTGCTCGGCGGCTGCGGCGAGCGCGGCGTCGACCACTTCGCGTCGGCGCTGCTTCTGGGTGCTGGGGCGTGCCATGCCTGCCAGTATGCCAGGCCCGGGCGGGGTTCCTCGGCTCGATACAAGGCTCTGGCGATCGAGTTTCTTGACATTTGAGTAAATTAATTTACTCTGGAGTGAAAGAACTCGTCAGTGAGGCCGTGACGACACCGGCCGAGCCGAACAGGCAGGAGATGACATGGCCGTCGACACCCTCTTCACCGGTGGTAGGATCCGCACCTTCGACCCCGAGCAGCCCTGGGCCGAGGCCCTCGGGATCACCGGGGACCGGATCAGCTACGTAGGATCCGCCGCAGACGCTCCCGCCGCCCGCCGCACCGTGCAGCTCGAGGGTCGACTGCTCACCCCCGGCGTCGCAGACACCCACAACCACCTGCTGCTGGGCTTCGACGACCTCGCGGTCAGCCTCGACCAGGTGACGAGCCTCGACGTCGTGCGCGCCCGCATCGCCGAGTTCGCCGAGACCCACCCCGAACTCGAGTGGATCTGCGCCGAGAACGCGCTCTACTCCGTCGTCGAGGGCCGCCGCCCCAACGCCGACGACCTCGTGGGCGTCACCGACAAGCCCGTCTTCATCACCACGTACGACCAGCACTCCGTCTGGCTCAACCGGCCCGCGCTCGCGAAGCTCGGCATCCTGAACGGCGGAGACATCGCTTGGGGCAACCCCGAGATCGACGCGACCACGGGCGACCCCACCGGCTGGGTCACCGACTTCTACACGAGCGCCATGACGATCGACGGTCTGGCGGAGCTGCAGCGCGACATCCCCATGTACTCGCCCGATCGCCGCTACGCGAAGATCGCGAACAGCCTGGACATGGCGGCGCGCTTCGGCATCACGACCGTCGTCGAACCGCAGGTGCCGCTCGCCGAGCTCGACCTCTTCGCCCGCGCCGAGCGCGAGGGACGCCTCACGAGCCGCACGATCGCGGCCATCTACCACCCGGTCGGCGCCGACGGCGACTTCCGCGCCCGCATCACCGAGGCGATCCGCGAGACGCCCCAGCACGAGCGCTTCAAGCTCGGCCCCGTCAAGCTCTACGCCGACGACGTGATCGAGCCCCACACCGCCGCGATGCTGCAGGACTACGCCAACCGCCCCGGGCACCGCGGCCACACGAGCCTCGAGCCGACCGAGTTCACCAAGCTCTTCATCGAGCTCGACCGTCTCGGCTACCAGGTGCACACGCACGCGACCGGCGACTGGGGGATTCAGCTCACCCTCGACTCGATCGAGGCCGCGCAGCGCGCCAACGGACGCGTCGACACCCGCCACGGCATCGTGCACGTCGAGTGCCTCGCCCCCGAGGATCTCCCGCGCTTCCGCGATCTCGGCGTCGTCGCCGCGATGCAGCCGCGCCACGCGTCCCCCGATCTCGTCGCCGGGACCTGGATGGAGAACGTGGGGGAGGCCCGCTGGGATCGCGCCTGGCGCTTCCGCTCCATGATCGAGTCGGGTGCGCGCGTCACCTTCTCGAGCGACTGGCAGGTCGGCGAGATGGATCCGCTCGTGGGCGTCTACAGCGCGATGACCCGCGCGGGCCTGGACGGGTCGCAGGCGTGGACGCAGGGCGAGCGCGTCGGGCTCGACGCCACGCTCGAGGCGTACACGAAGGGCGGCGCGGATGCGTTCCACCACGAGAACGCGCTCGGCATGCTGCGCGAGGGCTACCTGGCCGACGTGGTGGTGTGGTCGGGCGACCTCTACGGCATGGAGCCCGCCGAGATCCTCGAGCAGCGAGCGGACCTCACGGTCGTCGGCGGAGCCGCGATCCACGACGTACGGGGCGAGCTCGGCGGTGCGGAGGCCGCGGCGAACGTGCAGGATCCGGCCGGCGCCGGGCAGAGCTGCACCGAGCCCGACGACAGCCACCACTGCCACAGCCACTGATCCAACCCCGTCATCTCGCGGCCGCGGATCGCACGATCCGCACCGGTCGGGATCCTGCGATTCCGACCCGGTGACGTCGGCGCGGGATGACGGATAACCCCACGAAGAAGTGAAGGAACCCATGTCAAGCCTCCCCTCCCGCACCGGCGTCGCCGCCGGTGATGATCAGATCGCGCACGCGATCACCCACGAGCCCGGTCAGCTCAAGCGCACGCTGAAGCTGCGGCACCTGGTCTTCATCGGCCTCGCCTACATGGCGCCGATGGCCGTGTTCGACATGTTCGGCATCGTCTCCGACGAGACGGACGGCCACGTGCCGCTCGCCTATCTCGTGGTGATGATCGCGGTGCTGTTCACCGCGTTCAGCTACTCCCGGATGGTGCGGATCTTCCCGATCGCCGGCTCGGCGTACACCTACGTCAAGGAGGCGATCAACGCCCACCTCGGCTTCATGGTGGGGTGGGCCGCGACGCTCGACTACCTGCTGCTGCCGATGATCAACGCGATCCTGTCGGCCATCTACATGGGAGCGGTGTTCCCGGACGTGCCGTTCTGGGTGTGGGTGCTGCTGACGGTCGGGATCTGCACCGTGCTCAACCTGGTCGGCGTGAAGCTGGCCGCGAGCATGAACGTGCTCCTCGTGCTCATCCAGCTGGTCGTCGCGGTGCTCTTCGTGATCTTCACCGTGATCAACATCAACAGCGGGGCGAACGGCGCCGAGTACACGATCCGGCCGTTCCTCGAGCCGGGGATGCACACGGCGTCGATCGCGGCCGGCGCGGCACTGCTGGCGCTGTCGTTCCTCGGGTTCGACGCGGTCTCGACGCTCGCGGAGGAGGCGGAGCGGCCCACGAAGGACATCCCGCGCGCCATCTTCATGATCGTGCTCGTGGCCGGAGCCTTCTTCATGACCGTGACCTACCTCATGCAGACGCTCTTCCCCGATGTCTCCCAGCTCGGCGACATCGTCGGCGCCTCGCCCGAGATGGCCAAGTACGTCGGCGGCGCCGCGTTCCAGGCGATCTTCGTCGGCGGCTACATGATGGCCGTGCTCGGGTGCGGCATCACCCAGCAGATGAGCGCCGCGCGCCTGCTCTACGCGATGGGCCGCGACGGTGCGCTCCCGAAGCGCCTGTTCAGCATGGTCAACCGCGTCGGCGTGCCTGTGGGCAACGTGCTGCTCGTCGGCCTGGTCGCGCTCACGGCCATGTTCGTGGACCTCGATCAGGCCTCCTCGATGATCAACTTCGGCGCCTTCATCGCGTTCATCTTCGTGAACCTGTCGGTGATCTTCACCTTCTTCAAGTTCATGCGTCGCAGGGGGCCGCTGATGTGGATCGGCTACGTCGTCGTGCCCGCGGTGGGCGTGGCGATCAACCTATGGCTGTGGTCGAGCCTCGACCCGACCTCGATGCTGATCGGCGCGGGCTGGGTGGTGCTCGGCTTCGTGTACCTGCTCGTGAAGACGCGCGGGTTCCGGGCACCGGCGCCGGACCTCACGGGGCCGATCAACATCTCGATGTACGAGTAGGGTCGGGGGCGACCCGCCCTCGCCCCCCCACCGTCCGGCGTGGGTCTCCGCTCCAACCGCTAGTCTGAAGACACGCTCTCGGACCGGGCGGAGAAGCCGACATGAAGATCCTTATCGTTGAAGACGACGACCGCGTCTCCGACGCGCTCAGCGCGTTCCTGCACCAGGCGGGGTACACGACCGTCTGCGTGGCGGAGGGCGCTGCGGCGCTGGAGGCCCTCGGCGCCGACACGGAGGTCGTGCTGCTCGACCTGGGGCTGCCCGACATGGACGGCATCGACGTGTGCCGCCGGATCCGCGGTCTTTCGGGCGTGCCGATCATCGTCGCGACGGCGCGCAGCCACGTCGAGGAGCGGATCAAGGGTCTTCACGCCGGCGCCGACGACTTCGTGGTGAAGCCGTACGACGTGCGCGAGCTGGTGGCGCGCATCGAGGCGGTGACCCGTCGCACCCGTCCGCTGCAGGTCGAGTCGGGAGAGGCTGCAGGGATCACGGTCGACGGCGTCCACATCGACTTCATGAGCCGGCTGGTGCTCGTCGACGGAGCGCCCGTCGAGCTCACGCCGAAGGAGTTCGACATCATCGCCGTGCTGGCGCGCTACCCGGGGGTCGTGGTGCCGCGGGATCGCATCATCCGCGAGGTGTGGGGCACCGACTGGAGCGGCTTCAACCGCTCGCTCGAGGTGCACGTCGGCTCGATCCGCCGCAAACTCGACCGGCCCTCGCTCATCGCGACGCTGCGCGGCGTGGGGTATCGATTGACCGGGGTGTGAGACTTGCGCACCCGACTCATCATCGTGTTCCTGGTGCCGATGACGGTGATTCTGCTGGCGCTAGGAGGCGCCTACGCGCTGAGCGTCGCGCGCAGCATTCAGCAGGAGGTCTCGAATCAGCAGCTGGCGGATCTCGGCTACTTCCTCACGGGTGCGCGGCAGTCGCTGCGGGCCGCGAACCCCGCCGTCGTGGAGGGCGAGCTGGAGCGGTACAGCGAGCTCTACGGAACGCGGGTCGCGGTGTTCGACCGCTCGGGCATGCTCTGGGCGGCGGGCGGTATGCGACCGGAGTCCGTGAACGAGGAGATGACGACCCGGATCGGCCTCGCGCTCTCCGGGCGCCGCAGCGATCCGTCGCTGGCGGTGCTGCCCTGGTCCCTCGGCGAGACCGTCATGGTGGAACCGGTGTTCGACGACGGCAATGTGATCGGCGCGGTCATGATCGCGGAGAGCTCGGACGCGCCCCGCGGGGAGATCCTCGCTCACTGGGCGCTGCTGGTCGCGGTGTGCGCGGTCGTCATCGGTCTGCTCGTGTTCGCGGTGTTCAGGCTCGCCCGCTGGGTGCTGCAGCCGATGATGCGGGTGGATCACGCGATGGCCGCGATCGAGCACGGCGAGATGGACGCGAGGATCGCCGACGATACCGGACCGCCCGAGATGCGCCGCATGATCCGGCTCTTCAACCAGATGGCGGAGGAGATCGAGCGGGTGGTGTCGCGGCAGCGGGAGTTCGCGATGAACGCGTCTCACGAGCTGCGCAATCCGCTGGGCGCGCTGCTGATGCGGGTCGAGTACCTGGCGACGGGCCTCGACGAGCGGTGGGAGACCGACGTCGAGAAGACGCGGGAGGAGGGGCGGCGCATGTCGCGGATCCTCGACACGCTGCTGAACATGGCGCGGGCCGGGCAGCAGGACTCGTCGTTCGCCGTCGTCGATCTCGTGGAACTGGTCAGGGGTCGCGTGGCCGCGTGGCGCGAGGTCGCAGCCGAGCGGGGGCTCTCGCTCGTCGTGGACGCGCCGGCGCCCGTGATGAGCGTGACGGATCGCACCTCGGTCGAGAGCGCCCTCGACGCCGTCATCGACAACGCGCTGAAGTTCGCCCCGACGGGTTCGCGGGTCGACGTGGCGGTGGGGAGCGATGCGGAGCGCAGCACCATCTCGGTGCGGGATCGGGGCCCCGGGCTCGAGCCCGAGGAGCTCGAGATGGTGACGAGCCGGTTCTGGCGCAGCGCCCGGGATCAGAACGTGCCGGGCTCGGGGCTCGGTCTCGCGATCGCCACCGACCTGCTCTCGGGGCTGCGGGGCTCGGTCGAGGTCTCCGTGCCCGAGGGCGGCGGGCTCTGCGTCGCGCTTCGTCTGCCGGCGGGTGAGCTGTGATGCGGCGCGGGTCCGTTCGGGGGTTGCGGGGGCCGTTCCGCCGACGGGCGGTGGCGGCTGTCGCCCTAGCCCTGACCGTCATGGCGGCGCTGGGCGGCTGCTCGCCGCAGACCTACGCCGTCGAGGAGCCGCTGCAGATCGCCGGCGGCGGCACGACCGGCGTGTACTACGCCTACGGGGGTCAGCTCGCCGATGCCCTGCACCGGGAGCTCGGGATCGATATCTCGGTCGCCGAGACGCACGGCTCGGTCGACAACCTGCTGCGGGTCGCTTCGGGTGAGGCCCTGCTCGGGTTCGCGCAGGGCGACACCGCGGCGGACGCCGTGAACGGGGCGGGCGCCTTCGAAGAACCTCTGCCGGTCGAGGCGGTGGCCCGGGTGTACGACGAGTACGTGCACGTCGTCGTGCCGGCCGAGTCCGAGGTGGATCGGATCGGCGACCTCGCGGGTCGCCGCGTCTCGCTCGGAGCGCCGAACTCGGGTGTGCAGGTCATCGCGACACGGGTGCTGGGGGCGACGGGGGTCGACCCGGAGACGATCGAGAACCCCGCGCTCGGCCCCGACGCGTCGATCGAGGCGCTGCAGCGGGGCGAGATCGACGCCTTCTTCTGGGTCGGCGGCCTTCCGACTCCCGGAATCGAGCGGTTGGCGAAGGCGATGCCGATCCGCCTGCTCTCGATCGAGGCCGCGGCCGTCGAGCGTGTGAACTCGGGTCACGCGGGCGTCTACCGGCTCGCGGAGTTTCCGATCGGAATATACGGGATCGAGACGCCCACCGTCACCATGACCGTGCCGAACTACCTGGTCACGGCCGAGGACGCTCCGGACGACCTGATCCACGACACCGTGCGCGTGCTCTTCGACTCCCGCAACACGATCGCGGGCAAGGTCGCAACGGCGGAGATCCTCGACCGCAGGCAGGCGATCTTCACGAGCCCGGTCGAGCTGCACCCGGGCGCGGCGCGATACTACATCGAGGCCCGCCGGTAGACGCAGGTTCGCGAACCTCAAGAAACGCTCAAGGCGACGCTCAAGAAAACCTCAAGACGGGTGACGGACCGCGGTGCGCGACCTTATCGTTGGGCCGATCGGTTCAACGATGACCCCCACCTCCCGCCTCGGCAGGACGGCGGTGCACGCTGAACCGCCGGAGCCAGGCTAGACGCCTGCGACGCGCGACCCGCGTCGCGGGCCACGACCAGAGGTGGAGACATGATGAGTGCGAGCGAACCGCTTGTCGTCGTGGAGAACGTGCAGAAGCACTACGGGGAGTTCCAGGCCCTGACCGATATCGATCTCACGGTCGACAGGGGCGAGGTGGTCGTCATCATCGGGCCTTCGGGTTCGGGCAAGTCGACGCTGTGCCGCTCGATCAACAGGCTGGAGACCATCACCAGCGGGTCGATCCGCGTCGACGGCAAGGAGCTGCCCGCCGAGGGGAAGGCGCTCGCGAAGCTGCGGGCCGAGGTCGGCATGGTGTTCCAGTCGTTCAACCTCTTCGCGCACCTGACGATTCTCGAGAACGTGACTCTGGGCCCGATCAAGGTGCGCGGCCTCAGCAAGGCCGATGCCGAGCGCGAGGCGATGGAGCTGCTCACCCGCGTGGGGGTGGAGCAGCAGGCGTCGAAGCTGCCGGCGCAGCTGTCGGGCGGGCAGCAGCAGCGGGTCGCGATCGCTCGATCGCTCGCCATGCACCCGAAGGTCATGCTCTTCGACGAGCCGACCAGCGCCCTGGATCCCGAGATGATCAACGAGGTGCTCGACGTCATGGTCGGTCTCGCGAAGGAGGGGATGACGATGATCGTCGTCACTCACGAGATGGGGTTCGCGCGCAAGGCCGCCGATCGTGTCGTGTTCATGGCCGACGGGCGGATCGTGGAGCAGGCGACCCCCGACGAGTTCTTCACCAACCCGAAGAGCGAGCGCGCCAAGGACTTCCTCTCCAAGCTCATCACCAGCTGATCCGCCCCCACCGGCCCACCCGGTCGGCGTCGGGCGATCCGACAATCCGAACATCCGCAAGATCGAAAGGAACACGCTCATGCGTTTCAAGAAGACCCTAGCGACGCTCGGCTTCCTCGCCGCAGCGGCACTGACCCTGACGGGCTGCAACAGCGGCAGCCCCTCGGCGCCGGCGGGCGGCGACGACGCGCCCGCGGAGACCAGCGAGACGACCCCGTGGGAGGTCGCCGAGGGTGTGACCCTCGAGGGCAGCCCGACCTTCGACAAGATGGAGGAGCGCGGCAAGGTCGTCATCGGCGTCAAGGAGGACCAGCCCGGTCTCGGCTACCTCGACAACGTGACCAACGAGCGC
Organism: Leucobacter tenebrionis; assembly: GCF_019884725.1. Lineage (NCBI taxonomy): Bacteria > Bacillati > Actinomycetota > Actinomycetes > Micrococcales > Microbacteriaceae > Leucobacter > Leucobacter tenebrionis. The sequence goes on from NZ_CP082322.1 coordinate 2,485,725, forward strand.
AGCGGCTTCGACATCGACATCGCGCGGTGGATCGCGGCCTCGCTCGGCTTCGACGAGGAGGACATCGAGTACAAGGCGATCGCCTCGGCCAACCGCGAGCAGGCGATCGTGAACGGCGACATCGACTACTACGTCGGCACCTACTCGATCAACGACAAGCGCAAGCAGGACATCGACTTCGCCGGCCCCTACTTCGTGACCGGCCAGGGCCTGCTCGTGAAGAAGGGCGGCGAGGACTACCAGTCGCTCGACGAGCTCGCGGGCAAGACGGTGTGCTCGGCGACCGGCTCCACGCCGATCCAGAACATCAAGGACAACTATCCCGAGATCAAGACCGAGGAGTTCGACCTCTACTCGGCCTGCGTCGAGAGCCTCATCAACGGCCAGGTGGACGCGGTCACCACCGACCAGGCGATCCTCATCGGCTACGCCGCGCAGGATCCCGACAACCTGATGGTCACCACCGGCCCGCTGATGACCGAGGAGCTCTACGGCGTCGGCCTGCCCAAGGGCGACGACGTGCTGCGCGCCCACATCAACGATCTCTTCACCGACGGCGGCACCGTCTGGCAGGAGATCTTCGACAACAACCTCGGCAGCTCCGGCATCAAGGTCGAGCAGCCCGAGGTGGATGCCTACTAACCGATGAGTCGCCCGGGGCGGGCGGCGATCCCGCCGGATCCGCCCGCCCCGGGGTTTCTCGCACACGAGAGGAAGACGCATGGACGTCATCTTCGGCAACCTCGATCTCTGGGGAACCGCGATCAAGAACACCCTGCTGGTGTTCCTCGGGGGCGGTGCGATCGCTCTGGTGCTCGGCATCATCGTCGGGGCCATGCGGGTATCGCCCGTGCCGATCGCGCGGGGCGTGGGCACGGCCTATGTGAACATCATCCGCAACACACCGCTGACCCTCGTGTTCTTCTTCTTCGTGCTCGGATACCCCGCGCTGGGGCTCCCCAAGCTGAGCACGCTGCTGCTCGGGATCCTCGCGATCGGCATCTACACCGCGACTTACGTGGCGGAGGTGCTGCGGGCGGGCATCAACACGGTGCCGGTCGGTCAGGCCGAGGCCGCGCGGGCGATCGGCCTGCCGTTCGGGCAGGTCATGAGCCTGGTGGTGCTGCCGCAGGCCTTCCGCTCGGTCGTGCCGCCCATGATGAGCGTGTTCATCGCGCTGCTGAAGAACACCACGGTCGCCGCCGGGTTCTCGGTCGCCGAGCTCGCCGCGCTGCGCGCGACGATCAACGACGCCGCGGGTCGCCCCGGCAGCCCGATGGAGGTGCTGCTCTGGGTCGCGCTCGTCTTCGTGGTGCTCGTGCTGATCCTGAGCTTCATCCAGAACCGCCTTGAGAAGAAGTGGAGGATCGTGCGATGACTTCCGTGCTGTACGACGTTCCGGGCCCGAGGGCGATCCTGCGCAACCGCCTCATCGCGGTGGCCACGTTCGTGGTCGTCGCCGCTGTGGCCGCGTTCCTCGTGTACCGGCTGGCGCTCTCCGGCCAGTTCTCCGCGACCAAGTGGGGCCTCTTCACCTACACGACCATCTGGGAGCAGATCCTGGGGGCGCTCGGCAAGACGCTCGCTGCGTTCGGGGCGGCCGCGGTCGGCAGCGTGATCCTCGGCTTCGTTCTCGCGATCGGGCGGTTGTCGGATCACCGGTGGGTGCGCGGGCCGTTCATGGGCGTCACCGAGATCTGCAGGGCCGTGCCCGTGCTCGTCATGATGATGCTGCTCTACTACGGCCTGCCCTCGGTCGGTGTGAGGATGGAGCCCTACTGGGCCGTCGTCATCGCGCTCATCGTCTACAACGGCTCGGTGCTCGCCGAGGCGCTCAGGGCCGGTATCGAGGCGCTGCCCCGCGGGCAGAAGGAGGCCGGCTACGCGATCGGCCTGCGCAAGAGCGGCGTCATGCGCCTGATCCTGCTGCCGCAGGCGGTGCGCTCCATGCTCCCCGTCATCGTCGCCCAGCTCGTGGTGACCATGAAGGACACCGCGCTCGGCTTCATCATCACCTACCCCGAACTGCTCTACCTGGCGAAGCAGTTCAGCAGCAACGTGCAGTTCGGCCGCCCGCTGCTGCAGTCCGCGTTCGTCATTGGCGGCATCTACATCGTCATGTGCCTGATCCTCTCGGGGCTCGCGAAGTGGCTCGAGACGCGCATGCGCAAGAACCCGAAGGCCCGGGGAGGTGCGGCGGGGGCCGTGACCGCGACCGTGCCGGTGCAACCGGGGGATCCGCGTCTGCACCAGAGCACCACGACCGAGGTGATCGCCGCGCAGGGGGATGGCCCGCAGGACGGGAGATAGGTTCCGGTCCCTGGCCGGAGGGCGCGGGGCGGGTCTCCGGCCCGCCTGCGCCCTCGTGATCCTGCGCGAGCTCCCCGTCATCCTGCGCGAGCGGAGCGAGTCGCAGGATCCAGCGACTCGTAAGCTCGCGCAGGAGGACGGGGCGGCGGATCCTGCGATGCGGTGCCGGGGCCGCTCCCGACTGTGAAAGGCTGTAATCGTGATCACCGCGAGCGCCCTGCTGCCCCAGGACGCCGACTGGACCGTACTCGTGCTGCTCCTCGCGGCGGCTTTCGCCGCGGGGTGGATCGACGCGGTGGTCGGCGGCGGCGGCCTGCTGCAACTGCCCGCGCTGCTGCTCGTGCCCGGCATCACCCCGGTGCAGGCGCTCGCCACCAACAAGCTGGCGTCGGTGTTCGGCACCGCGACGAGCAGTGCGACCTACTACCGGAAGGTGCGGCCGAGCCTGCGCACGGCCCTGCCCATGGCGGGGATCGCGCTGCTCGGCGCATTCGGCGGCGCCTCGGTCGCGGCGTTCCTGCCCGCGACGCTTTTCAAGCCCATCATCGTGATCGCGCTGGTCGCGGTCGCGCTCATCACGCTCTTCAAGCCCGCCCTCGGCGCCGTCACGCGGCTCAAGTACAGCGGGCGGCGCCACGTGGTCATCGCGGGCGCGACGGGTGCCGCCATCGGGTTCTACGACGGCGTGCTGGGGCCGGGCACCGGCACGTTCCTCGTGATCGCGCTCGTCGGACTGCTCGGGTACGACTTCTTGCAGGCGAGCGCGAAGGCGAAGATCGTCAACTTCGCCACGAACGCCGGCGCGCTGCTCTTCTTCATCCCGCTCGGCGCCGTGCTCTGGCCGCTCGGCCTGCTCATGGGGGCCGCGAACATCGCCGGCAGCTTCCTCGGATCGCGCATGGCGATCGCGGGCGGCGCCCGTTTCGTGCGGGTGCTGTTCCTCGTCGTGGTCGGCGTGCTGATCGTGAAGCTCGGCTTCGACGTCTGGAGCGAGAACGCGGGGTGAGTTCGTGCTAGGCACGCGAAGGGGCTCGGGATCGCGCGATCCCGAGCCCCTTCGCGTTCGGGCGCGTCAGCCCGTGTAGGTGTCGACCGCCAGGATCTTCACCGGAATGCTGTTGCCGTTGGGCGCCGTGTAGCTGGTCTCATCGCCGACGCTCATGCCCAGGATCGCGACGCCGAGGGGACTCTCGGCGCTGTAGACGTCGAGGTCCGATCCGTCTGCGAGCTCGCGGCTGCCGAGCAGGAAGCGCTCCTCGTCGCCGAAGATCTCGGCGGTGACGACGGTGCCGATCTCGACGACCCCGCTCGCCTGCGGAGCCTCGCCGACGACGGCGTGCTTCAGCAGCTCCTCGAGGTCGCGGATGCGGGCCTCCATCTTGCCCTGCTCGTCCTTCGCGGCGTGGTAGCCGCCGTTCTCCTTGAGGTCGCCCTCCTCGCGAGCGGCCTCGATGCGCGCTGCGATGTCTTTGCGGCCCGGTCCGGCGAGTTCATCCAGTTCGGCCTTGAGCCGGTCGTAGGCTTCCTGGGTCAGCCAGGTCTGGGTGGGCTCGGCCATGTCGATCCTCGTTTCCTTGGTTTTTCCGGACGTCGCAGTGCGCCGGTGCGCCGTGTGCGCGGATGCTCAGGGATACACACAGCGCCCTGACCGAGTCAGGGCGCGACAACCAGGATACCAGCGGCGCCCGGATCGCGCCGGACGCCGCGCTGGGCGGCGCTGTGTCGTTGGGCCGCGTTGCGATGCCGTGCGAACGTCGGGCTGCGGTGCGATGCCGTGCGGACGCCGGGCTGCGGTGCGATGCCGTGCGGACGCCGGGCTGCGGTGCGACGGCGTGTGGACGCCCGGCGGCGGTACGACGGCGCACGGACGTCAGCCGCATGGATGCCGCGCGCCCGCCCGCCCGCAGAGCCGGAGCGCTCAGCCCCGCTCGACCACCCAGCACTCGCGCGCGGTGGCCGCGGTGGCGGGATTGGTGGTGATGAGGCGGGTGGTGACGGCGTGCGTGTGCTCGTCGGTGAGGGGCAGTTCGACGATCTTCCACCCGACGGTCGCCTTCGCCTCGTTGAGGGCCTCGACGGCGCACGCGACAGGGGTGCGGGGAGGCGCGCTCACCTCGAACTTCACGTCGAGGGAGAAGTCGCTCGCCCGGGTGAAGCCGATGTCCTGCCACGAGACTCGGTTGGTGTTCTGCCAACCGCTGAAGAGCAGGAAGCCGATGCCGGCGAGCACCAGCAGGGCGGCGGCGATCCACGCGAAGCGGCGGTCGATGCTGCGACGCCGGCCGGTGCCGTAGCGGTCTTCGAGGGCCTGCCTCTGATCCGCGGAGCCGGCGGACGCGGAGGCAGCCTCAGCCCCGGAGGCTGCCGCATCCGCCGACTCCGGACCGCGCGAGGGATCGGGGTCCGTCGCCCGCGCTGCCGCCGCATCCAACACGGGAACCTCCGATTCGCACTGGGTAAACTGTGTGATCGTTGCCAGCGTACCGGGATCCGCCCGGGAAGCGCGTGAGAGGACCCGCATGACTCTGAGGTTGATCGCGGTGCACGCCCACCCCGACGATGAATCGAGCAAGGGCGCCGCGACCTATGCGCACTACCTCGCCCAGGGCGTCGAGGTGCTGATCGTCAGCTGCACCGGGGGCGAGCGCGGCGACGTGCTCAACGATCTCGTCGCTCGGGACCCGAAGAGCCGCCGCGATCTGGCGGGGCTGCGCCGCGAGGAGATGCAGAACGCGCAGCGCATCATCGGGTTCGAGCACCGTTGGCTCGGCTACCAGGATTCCGGGCTGCCCGACGAGGGGGATCCCGTGCCTCCCGGGTCGTTCGCCGATATCCCCGCCGAGGTGTCGGCCGAGGCTCTCGTGCGCGTGGTGCGCGAGTTCCGCCCGCACGTGATGATCACGTACAACGAGCAGGGCGGCTACCCCCACCCCGACCACATCCGGTGCCACGACGTGAGCCGCATCGCCTGGGAGCGCTCTGGCGATCCCGCCGCGTACCCCGATGCAGGTCAGCCCTGGAGCATCAAGAAGCTCTACTACGAGGAGATCTTCAACGCCGAGCGCGTGAACACGGTCTACCAGTGGCTGCTCGATCACGAGCCCGAGTCGCCCCTGATCGAGCAGCTCTCGGAGGTCAGGGAGCGGATGTCGAAGCGCGCCTATCGCGGCACCGCGAAGATCGAGGTCGGACGGTTCTTCGACCGGCGCGATGAGGCGCTGCGCGCGCATGCGAGCCAGGTGCCGCCCGACAGCGCGTTCTTCTTCTGGCCCAACGAGCTGCAGCGGCAGGCATGGCCGTTCGAGGATTACCGGCTCGCGGCGTCGCGCGTGGCGACGAGCGAGTTCGAGGCCGATCTATTCCAAGGAATCGAGGAGGGCGCGTGAGCGTGTGGAGTGTGGTGGCGCGAGTCGCCGAGGAGACCACGGAGTTCGACCCCGACAAGGTGACGCCGGGGTTCGAGGGCTTCGTGTTCACCGGTCTCATGGCGGCGGGCATCATCGTGCTCGGCTTCCTGCTGGTGGGGCGGCTGCGCCGGAACGCGTACCGCCACGAGGTGCGCGAGGAGATCGAGCGGGAGCTCGGGGAGAACGGCGATTCGGGGGAGAGCGGCGGATCCGCCGGGCGTGATCCCGAATCCGACCCGCGGGGCTGAATCTCAGTGAGCGGTCGCGACGAGCAGCCCGGATTCGATCTCGGATCGGCGCCCGACATGTACGGCTCGGGGTTCGATGCCGAGGAGCGCTGGCCTGGGGAGGCCTGGGGTGCTCCGGCGCCCGCTGGATGGGCAGCGGCGGGGTCGGGGGTCGCGGGCACGGCCGCGGGGGCAGGATCGGGATCGGCGCTGCGCGATCCTGATTCCGCGCCCGCGCCCGCGCCCGCGCCCGCATCCGCCGCTGCTGCGACTGCGGCGACCGCAACGATCGCGACCGGCGGCGCGCATGTCGGCGACGACCCGCTCGCGGTGCTGTCGCAGGTCTTCGGCTACGATTCGTTCCGCGGCGACCAGGAGGCGATCATCCGCCAGGTGGTCGGCGGGGGCGACGCCGTCGTGCTCATGCCGACCGGCGGCGGCAAGTCGATCTGCTACCAGATTCCGGCGCTCGTGCGCGAGGGCACCGGCGTGGTGCTGTCGCCGCTCGTGGCGCTCATGCACGACCAGGTCGCCGCGCTGCAGCTCGCGGGCGTGCGCGCGGCGGCCCTGAACTCGGCGATGTCGATCGAGGATCGCCGCGAGGTCGAGCGAGCGTATCGCGCGGGCGAGCTCGACGTGCTCTACCTCGCCCCCGAACGCCTCTCGGCCCCCGGCACGGTCGAGCTGCTGAGCCAGGGGCGCATCGCGCTCTTCGCGATCGACGAGGCGCACTGCGTCTCGCAGTGGGGCCACGACTTCCGCCCCGACTACCTGCGACTCGGCGCCCTCGCCGAGCGCTGGCCCGACGTGCCGCGCATCGCCCTGACCGCGACAGCGACGCCCGAGACGCACCGCGAGATCACCGAGCGGTTGCACCTCGAGGGCGCGCGCCACTTCGTGTCGAGCTTCGACCGCCCGAACATCCGCTACCGCATCGTCTCGAAGCAGAGCGTGCGCGCGCAGCTCATCTCGTTCATCCGCGGGGAGCACGCGGGCGACGCGGGCATCGTCTACGCGCTCAGCCGCAAGCGCGTCGAGCAGACGGCGGCGGCCCTGCGCGACGCCGGCATCGACGCGGTGGCCTACCACGCCGGTCTGCCCGCGGAACAGCGGCTCGACGCGCAGACCCGCTTCCTGCGGGAGGACGGCGTGGTCGTCGTCGCCACGATCGCCTTCGGCATGGGCATCGACAAGCCCGACGTGCGGTTCGTGGCGCACATCGACCTGCCCAAGTCGATCGAGGGTTACTACCAGGAGACGGGTCGCGCAGGCCGCGACGGTCTGCCGTCGGACGCCTGGTTGGCGTACGGGCTGCAGGACGTGGTGCAGCAGCGGCAGATGATCGAGTCGGGCGACGGCGACGCCGCGACTCGGGCGAATCAGACGCGCCACCTCAACCAGATGCTCGCGCTGTGCGAGGGCGTCGAGTGCCGTCGCCGCTTCCTCATCAGGTACTTCGGGCAGCAGGCACCGGAGACCTGCGGCAACTGCGACGTCTGCCTCGATCCGCCGAAGCTGTGGGACGCGACGATCCCGTCCCAGATGCTGCTCTCCACGATCATCCGAACGCAGAAGGAGCGCGGCCGCACCTACGCGGCGGGCCAGCACATCGACGTGCTGCGCGGTGTCGGGTCCGAGCGCGTCACGCAGATGCGGCTCGACGAGCTCTCGACCTGGGGCATCGGCAAGGAGTGGTCGGTCGCGCAGTGGCGCGGGGTGGTGCGGCATCTGCTGGCGGCGGGACTGGTCGAGGCCCGCGGCGAGTGGGGCGTGCTCGCCCCGACGGAGGCCGCGAAGCCGGTGCTGCGGGGCGAGGAGCGGGTCATGATGCGCGAAGAGGTCGTGGCGCGGGCTGCCCGCGGCGGGCGCACGGCGGGTGCGGGATCGGGATCCGGATCCTCGAAGCGGTCTGCCGCTGCCGCCGACCTCTCGCCCGAGCAGGCCGAGATCTTCGAACGGCTGCGGGAGTGGCGCGCGGGCGAGGCGCGCAAGCAGGGTGTTCCGGGGTACGTGGTGTTCGGCGACGCGACGCTCGCCGCTCTCGCGGTGCACCGGCCCTCCAGCGACGAGGAGATGCTCGCGATCTCCGGCATCGGGCAGGTCAAGCTCGAGCGCTACGGCGCCGCCGTGCTCGAGGTGCTCGCGGCGTAGAGCGTCACCGAGCGGCGCGCTACCTCACGCCAGCGCTCGGCGATCCTGCGCTGTTCGCGATCGGTGGTCCCCGATCCGCCATCCGCGCTCCGCCCTCCGCCACCCAACCCGCGCTCCGCCACCTAAACCAGGAACCGCGATCTGCGCTCCGCGATCGGTGATCCGCGATCCTCTACCCAACCTGCCATCCGCGATCCACGCTCGGCGATCCCTCCACCCGACCCGCCTGCCGTCGCCCGCCCTTCAAACACCGATTCGCCTTCAAGCACATCGATTCCCGGGATTCGATGTGCTTGAAGGCGAATCGGTATCGGAAAGAGGGCGGGGAGGCAGGGTCGCGGGCGGGAGGCAGGGCGGCAAGGTTACGAGGAGGGGCGGTGTCGCAGGGAGGCGGTGTCGGAAGTAGGGGCGGTGTCGCGGGGAGGCGGGGTCGCAAGGAGGGGCGGGCTCGCGAGGAGGGGCGGTGCCGCGGGGAGGCAGGGTCGCAAGGGGGGCAGGATCGGAAGGGCGAGCCGGATCACCTCCCGAACCTGTGACTAGACTGAGAAGGTCACATTCCGGCCTGGCGAACCTCAGGCGGGAAACGCACTACCGGGGGGAACCAGATGAAGATCACCACGATCGCACGCGTCGGCGGCGCGCTCGCCGCAGCCGCGCTCACGGTCTCGCTCGCGGCCTGCTCTGGGGGACAGAGAGTCGCGGACGCGTGCAGCAGCGCAAGCGAGGCCATGCAAGAGGTCAACGCGAACACGAACAGCATCATGCAGGAGGCCATGGCGGGCGACGCCGACTACGCCGAGCTGTTCAAGCCGGTGCAGGAGGCCCTCTCCGACGCCGAGAAAAAGGTCACGAACGAGGAGGTCCTCACCCCGCTGAGCAAGGTGAGCTCCGAGTTCGACGGTCTCGTCGAGCAGCTCTCGGGCCTCGAGATCCCGAACATGGACGAGATCGACCCGACCGATCCCGCGGCCATGGAAGACATCGAGAAGATGCAGGCCGACCTCGAGGAGGCCTCCGCTTCGATGCAGGAGCGCGCCGACGCCCTGACGAAGGCGAGTCAGGATCTCGCCGAGGTGTGCAACGTCGGCTGATCCGAAGTGATGCCGGCTCGACCCCGTCTACCTCAGGTAGACGGGGTCGAGCGCTACCAGCAGGGCCGCGGTCCAGTGGCAGAGGAACGCGAGCACCGTCAGTGCGTGGAAGATCTCGTGGAAGCCGAACACGCCGGGCACGAGGTTCGGCCGCTTGAGCCCGTACACGACCGAACCGAGCGTGTAGAGCAGGCCTCCCACGATCACGAGCACCATCGCGCCGGGGCTCGCGTGGTAGATGTCGACGATGAACATCACGGCCGCCCACCCGAGCAGCACGTACAGGGGCACGTAGAGCCAGCGCGGGGCCCCGATCCAGAACACCCTGAAGCCGATGCCGAGCAGCGCCCCGGCCCAGACGAGCACGAGCAGCAGCACACCCTTGTCGAGGGGCAGCGCGAGCAGCGCGATCGGTGTGTAGGTGCCGGCGATCAGCAGGAAGATGTTCGCGTGGTCGAGGCGCCTGAACACCTGCTTGGTGCTGGGCTTCCAGTTGAAGCGGTGGTACAGCGCCGAGACGCCGAAGAGCAGCATGCTCGAGAGCATGTAGATCGCGGCCGCCCACTTCGCCACGGGGCCGTGCGCGAGTGAGATGAGCACGATGCCGGCGGCCGTCGCCACCGGGAACATGCCCGCGTGGATCCATCCGCGCCAGCGCGGTTTCGGTTCGGTCGCGGGGGTGGGGATCGGCTCGTCCGACGGCGCGCCTCGCGGCGCATCGCGGGGATGGTCGAGCGCGTCGGCGAGCAGCGGCAGCGACAGCCTGTCGGGCTCGGGGAACGGGCGTCGATCGCCGGGCTCGGAAACTGGGTGGGAGGCCTCGGGGGAGCCGTTCGTGCTCATCTTTCGAGTGTATGGTCCATACAGTTCTGCCGGGGCATATATGTGGGGATCCCCAGGCGGGCGCCCCGCGAACCCTCACCGCGCAGGCGATACACTCTGAGGGTGAACGCCCAGCCCACGACGCCGCGCGCCGGACTGCTCTACCGGCTGTATCAGCGACGCCTGCGCCGGGAGATCGATCCTCGCCGCGTTCCGCAGCACATCGCGGTGATCGTCGACGGCAATCGGCGCTGGGCCAAGCAGCGGTTGCAGGAGCGGGCGGCGTTCGGGCACCGCGCGGGCGCGCAGAAGGTGCTCGAGTTTCTGAGCTGGTGCGAGGACGCCGGCGTCGGCACGGCGACGCTGTACCTGCTCTCGGCGGACAATCTGCGGGCGCGGGATCGCCAGGAGCTCGAGGATCTCTTCGGCATCATCGCCGGGCTCGCCGCCGAGCTCGCCGAGAACCCGCGCTGGCGCGTCAAGCACGTCGGCTCCTGCGACGGGCTCTCGCCCGAGCTGGCAGGTGCGCTGCGCGAGGCCGAGCAGCGCACCCTCGATCACGAGGGGCTGCACATCAACCTCGCCGTCGGATACGGCGGCCGCAGCGAGATCACCGCGGCCGTGCGCGACATCATCTCCGAGCATCAGGCCGCCGGCGGCACGATCGACACGCTCGCCGAGCACCTCACCCCCGAGAGCATCGGCGAGCACCTGTGGACGCGCGGCCAGGCCGATCCCGACCTCGTGATCCGCACCTCGGGCGAGCAGCGCCTCAGCGACTTCATGATCTGGCAGTCGGCGCACTCCGAGTTCTACTTCGTCGAGGCACTGTACCCAGACCTGCGCGAGGTCGACTTCCTGCGTGCGCTGCGCGACTACTCGTCGCGGCAGCGCCGGATGGGGGGCTGACATGAGCACCGGTGCGCGCGGATCACGGGACGCGAGCCTGCCCGACCTGGGCGGGCAGCGGGTGCTGATCACCGGCGCCTCCGGCGGGATCGGGGGCGGGATCGCGCGGCGCTTCGCCGCGGCCGGTGCTCGCGTCGCCGTGCACTATCGGGGCGCATCGTCGGCGTCGGTCGACACCGCCTTCCGCCTGGTGGAGGAGCTGCGCGAGCACGGCTCCGACGCCGTCGCGGTGCGCGCCGATCTGGGGGAGACGGGAGCCGCGGCGCGGCTCGTGGAGGAGACGGTGCGGGCGCTCGGGGGCCTCGACGGGCTCGTGAACAACGCCGGCATCCAGCCGCTCGCGCTTCTCGCCGAGACGTCGCGCGAGGAGTGGGACGAGGTGCTCGCGACCAATCTCGGCGCGGTGTTCGAGCTGTCGCAGGCGGCGGCTGCCGCGATGCGGGCCCCGGGGCCTCATGAGTCCCCTGATCCTGTCGAGGGGGGCCGCCCGAACCGCTGGATCACGCACATCGCCTCGATCGAGGCGAGCCGGCCCGCCGCTGCGCACGCGCACTACGCGGTCGCGAAGGCCGGGCTCGTGATGCACGCGCGCGCGGCCGCTCTGGAGCTCGGAGAGGCCGGGATCCGGGTCAACACGGTGTCGCCGGGGCTCGTGGAGCGGCCGGGGCTCGCCGAGGCGTGGCCCGAGGGGGTCGAGAGCTGGATCTCGCATGCCCCGCTGGGCCGCCTCGCCACGCCCGCCGACATCGGCAACGCGTGCGTGCTGCTGGCGTCGCCGGCGGCCTCGTTCATCACGGGGCAGGATCTCGCGGTCGACGGCGGCATGCTCGCCACCCCCGGGTGGTAGCGGATCGTCGTGCCCGTCCGAGGCTGGCGATACAGTGGGCGTGGATCACAGGGAGGCGCGATGACCGAGACCGTACTGAGAGCCGACGCGATGCTCACCCCGGGCGGGGTGGTGGTCGACGCCGAGCTCGCATTCGATGCCGACGGGCGCATCACCTACGCGGGATCCGCGAGGCCCGAGAGCATCGCCAATCTCGACGGCGCGCATCCGGGCGCTCCGAGGTTCGAGAGCGTCTCGGGCGTCCATGAGACGGGTGTGCCCGCCCACTCCGGCCGCGTCACGCACGACCTCACGGGGCACGTCCTCATGCCGGGCCTGGTGAACGGTCACACCCACTCCGCGATGACGCTGCTGCGCGGCGTCTCCGACGACGAGGGCTTCATGCCGTGGCTCGCCGCCGTGCAGGCGCTCGAGCAGCACCTCACCCATGAGGACGTGGAGGTCGGGCTGCAACTCGCGATGGTCGAGATGATCGAGACGGGAACGATCGCCTTCGCCGACATGTACCACTGGGACGAGCCGCTCATCGAGCTGGTGCGCTCCGCGGGCATGCGCGCGATGGTCGCGCTGGCGTCGTTCGCACCTGAAGCGGTCGGCTTCCCGGGTGTCTCGTCCTGGAACGGCGCCGAGGCGACGGAGCAGACGGAGGCGCTCGCGGAGCGATACGCGGGCGATGCGCAGATCCGGATCGCCTACGGCCCGCACGCCCCCTACACCTGCCCGCCCGACTTCCTGCGCGACATCGCCGCGCGGGCGATCGAGCGGGGGATCCCGATCCACACCCACATCTCGGAGTCCGCCGCGGAGGTCGCGCAGATCACCGAGCAGTACGGTGCGACCCCCGCTGCCCATCTCGATGCGCTCGGCTTCTTCGAAGCCGACGTGCTCGCGGCGCACTGCGTGCACCTCACCGAGAGCGAGATCGAGCTGTTCGCCGCCACCGGCACGGCCGTGAGCCACAACCCCGTTTCGAACCTCAAGCTCGGCAACGGCATCGCGGCGCTGCCGGCCTGGCAGCGGGCCGGGCTGCGCATATCGCTGGGCACCGACTCGGTCGCCAGCAACAACACCCTCGACCTGTTCGAGGAGATCAAGACCGGCACCATCCTGCATCGCGGCGCCCACCAGGACGCGTCGATCGTGCGGGCCGCCGACATGCTCGAGATCGCCACGCGCCGCGGGGCCGAGGCGATCGGCTTCCCCGACTCCGGTGCTCTGGAGGTCGGGCGGCTCGCCGACGTGATCGCGCTCGACGTAGCGGGATCCTCAGCCACTCCGCTCGATCTCGCGGCTGAGCCGGGCGCGCTCGTCTCTCACCTCGGTTTCGGTGCGACGGGCGCCGACGTGCGGCACGTCTTCGTGGGCGGGCGGCACATCTACGCCGACGGCGAGCACCTGACGCTCGACGCCCCCGCGATCCGTGCTCGCGCAGCCCAGGCGCGAGCCCGCTTGCGGGCCGCAGCTGGGGGAGCGGGCGCGGGAGCCGCCTGAGAGAATATGTGACCTGCGGAATATAAGAGGTCGCGCGGATCCGCTCCTGCCGACCCTCAGTTCCCGATCCCCAGCCCCTGATCGCCCCGACCGAAAGGCCAATCACATGCCCGTACGACTTCCCGCCGACGCCGAACTCCCGCTCCTGCGCGCTCGCGTCTCCGATCTCGCGGACCGCGCCCTGGTGGTCGGTGATCCCGCCCGTGCGGCCCGCGTGGCCGAGCGCCTCGATGACGTGCGGCAGCTCTCGGCGAACCGCGAGTACCACGTGTATGCCGGCACGCACCGGGGCGTTCCGGTCACGGTCGCCTCGCACGGCGTGGGCGCGGCCGGTGCAGCGGTCTGCTTCGAGGAGCTGGCCCGCGGCGGAGTGACACGGATCATCCGCTCGGGCACCGCGGGAGGGATGCAGCCGAACGTGGTCGACGGCGCGATCGTCGTCGCGACGGGCGCGGTGCGAGCCGACGGGGTGAGCCACCAGCTGGTGCCCACCGAGTTTCCCGCCCTCGCCACACCCGAGCTCACGATCGCGCTGAAGCGCGCCGCGACCGAGACCGGCCTCGACGTGCACAGCGGCATCGTGCTCACGGGCGACATGTTCTATCCGAGCGACGTGATCCCGGGCATCGACCACCGCATGTGGCAGCGCGCGGGTATCGTCGCGGTCGAGATGGAGGCCGCTGCGCTGTTCGTGATCGCTTCGCTGCACGGCATCGAGACCGGAGCGGTGTTCGCGATCGACGGCAACCCGCTCGCTGCGCAGGACGAGTCGATGGACGGCTACGACCCCTACCGCGAGGTCGTGACCCGCGCGGTCGACGGGGCGCTCGAGACCGCACTCGACGTGCTCGTGGCGTAGACGCCGCCCGCTCGCGCACGAACGGGGAGTCCCATATTGCTGCTGCCCGAGTGCGGGTCGCAGCAATATGGGACTCCCCGTTCTGTCTTTTCCTTCTGGCGGCGCAGAGGCTATGCCAGGCGGGAGCGATCGAACGCGTCGAGGCTGATGCCCTGATCCAGCACCTGCTTCGCCCACTCCTTCGCGGAGTGCAGGCTGTGGTCGCGGTAGTTGCCGCAGCTGACGGCCTCGGTGCCGGGCACGTCGTCCCAGGTCACGCGCTCGACCAGATCCTCTAGCGAGCTCTTGATGGCCGCGCCCACCTGCTCCGGGGTCGGCTCGCCCCAGACGATCATGTGGAAGCCGGTGCGGCAGCCGAAGGGCGAGATGTCGATGAGCCCGTCGAGGCGCGTGCGCAGCAGCCCGGCGATCGTGTGCTCGATGGTGTGCAGGCCGGCGGTCGGGATCTCTCCCCGGTTCGGCTGCACGAGCCTGATGTCGTAGTTGGAGATCGCGTCGCCCTTCGGGCCGTGCTCCACGCCGATCAGGCGCACGTAGGGGGCGAGCACCTTCGTGTGATCCAGGGAGAAGCTCTCAACCTCGGCAAGTTCGACATCGCTCATGCCGCCAGTGTAGCGAGGAGCCGCACGGGTGGCTTGAGCGCGAAGCGGGAGTCGCAGCGCGCCGCCTCGCAAGGACCGAGGCGGCATGTCGCAACTCCCACTGGGATGAACCGGTGCGCGGATCGCGCGACCGACTCACACGGGGGTGACTAGGCTGCGCGAACGAGGTCGCGCCGTGTGAGGGCGATGCGGGCACGGGAACCGCGCGGAGCTTCGGGATCCTCCGTCACGTGCACTTCCCAGCCGGCCCGGTCGAGGCGACGAAGATCGCCGCGGGCCTCATCGAGGCGGTCGGTCTCGACCAGGTACAGGGTGCGGCCCTGGGTGCGGTACACGGAGCGGTGCTGCGCCCAGTCGGGCACGAGCATCTCGTGGTCGGCGCCGAGCGAGTGGTAGGGGGTGCGCAGCGGGCGTTCGCGCCTCTGCTGCAGATCGATGATGTTGGTGGTTTCCATGATGAGTCCTTTCGAAGGCGCACCACCGTGGTGCGCCGGATTGCGGTGTGCGCACAGCTCATGCCAAGGCGGCCGTGTGGAAGGGCCGGGCCGTGCTGCTGAGCTTCGCGGGACTCGCGGAGTTGATCTCTCGACGCCTTGAATCTGTCCGATTGCTTCGGGCGGAAACGCGTATCGCTCACGAGCTCAGTGCTCCAGTTTAGAACAAGTCTTCGAAAAACGCTAGTCTAGGTCGAAGATTCCTCCGCCACGTCCTCGCAGTGGCACGCGGAATCCCCGAGATCCGCGTCGATCGGCGACCCGCGCCGTGAGGAGTTCCCATGCCACAGCCCACCACGCTGCTCGTCTTCGCGCACCGAGACGAGGCGTCGGCGTTCGCCGACGTGCCGCACCTCGTGACCGGCGTGGGAAAGGTGAACGCCGCGGTATCGCTCGCGACCGCTCTCGCAGTGGGCGGGATCGACCAGGTGGTGGTGCTCGGCACAGCGGGGGTCGTGAGCGACGGCCCGGAGCGACCGAGCCTCGAGGACGTCTACCAGATCACGGGCGTGGTGCAGCACGACTTCTCGCTGCCCTCGCCGGAGCTGCGTCCGGCGGGCCCCGCGATCCTGCCCCCCGAGCGCACCGCCGTGATCGCGACCGGGGACGTCTTCGTGCAGAACGACGCGCAGCGCGCCCGCATCGCCGGTCTCGGCGCCTCGCTCGTCGATATGGAGGCGTACGCCTACGCGAGCGTGTGCGAGCGTCTCGGGGTGCCGCTGCAGCTGTTCAAGGTGCCGTCCGACTTCGCCGACAGCGCGACCACCGACGAGGAGTGGGACACGATCGTCTTCCGCAAGAGCGAGCAGCTGCGGGAGTTCTGGGACCGGCTCGCCTGAGGTCTGTCTGCGCTGTTCGGCGCGTTCGCCTGACGCCCGTCGTCCGCGTCGTTCGAATGACGCCCGTCCGCGTCGTTCACATGACGCGTGAGGCCCCTGCGTCGCCGCATGAGGGGCCGCATGCGTCATCTCGGTGTGGCCGACGCGACGGGGGTTATAGGCCAGAAAGAGTGGATGGAAACGGCGTCTAGCCGCGTGAACACGCGGTAAAACCGGGATCGTTATACCCCGGCACCCTTAACTGTGCCGAATCCCCTGAACTCGACCTTCTGCATGCTATGCGGGACCAAACTCGTGAAGAACGGGAAACACCCCTCAGGAACACAGCGTTGGCGATGCAAGAACTGCGGCACCTCGAGCGTTCGGAAACGCCCCGATCTCACCCAGCGTGAGCAGTTGCGCGAGTTCGTGTCCTGGCTCACGGGCAAGCATTCTCAACCCGAGATCGATGGCACCCGGACCGGGCGCACGTTCCGCCGTAGAACGGCCTGGTGCTGGGGCATGCGGCCGACATTGCCGCCCTGCAAGACGATCTTCCACGCGGTCATGGTCGATGGGATCTGGATCGGATCGTGGTGCTTGCTGATCGCGCTCTCCGACACCGGCCGGGTGCTCGCCTGGCAGTGGTCAGGCGGGGAAACCACCGCAGCCTGGGCCGCGCTGCTCGAGCAGATCCCGTCTCCCGGGGTGCTGGTCTCGGACGGTGGCAGCGGGCTCCCGTCCGCACTCCGGCAGGCATGGCCGCACACGCAGCATCAACGCTGTCTGTTCCACCTGCAACTGAACGTGACCCGGCACCTCACGAGGAATCCACGCACCAGAGCCGGGCGCGCCCTGCGCCAGCTCGTGATGCAGCTGGGCGAGGTCTGGGACGAGGACGCCGCGATCTCGTGGCAGATCCGACTCGATGAATGGTGGCGCGCATTCGGACACCTCACCCGCGAACGAACTCTGCTGAGAAACGGGAACTTCGGTTTCACCCATGACCGACTCCGCAAAGCCTGGCTCCTGGTCCGCAACGTGGTCAGGAAAAACCTGCTGTTCACCTACATCATCTACGGGAACCCACGCACGACCTCCCCGCTGGAAGGCGGCGTGAACGCGCAACTGCGAGACCTCCTCAAGCGTCACCGCGGCATGAGCGAGGAGCACCGCAGGCGAGCCGCGGAATGGTTCCTCACCCTGCACGAACTCTCACTCGACGAGGCACTCAACACTGCCGCTCCGGAACCGCAGAAGCCACCACCGAAACCACAGGAAGAACCCACCGGACCCGCCCTCTACGACACCGGCCTCGATGCCAGCGAAGGACTCTGGAAACGAACCGGCTGGGCCGGCCGGGCCTGAACACGCCCAACGCCATCCACTCTTTCTGGCCGGTAACCCCGCGACGGGACGCGCGAGACGCATGACGAAGGCCCCGGATCCGTTGATTTCTCAAGGATCTCGGGGCCTTCATTCTGGCGGTGACGGTGGGATTTGAACCCACGGTGCGGGGTTACCGCACACGACTTTTCGAGAGTCGCACCTTCGGCCGCTCGGACACGTCACCGCGAAAAAGAATACGGCATCCGGTTGCGCAACGCGAATCGAGGCGGGAATATCGGGCGTGTCCGAGGGCAGCGCTGCGGATCTCAGCGGCGGCGGGTCGTGGCCAGGGGCGATCCGGGCCTCGACCCGGTTCCCGAACCCGGGACGGCCCCCGACCCCGACGAGCCGGCTCCCGTACTCGCCTTACGAGCTTCCTCACCGCTGATGAGATTGCCGAGTCGCGCCTTCATCGCCTCTCTGCTCGAGACTCCGAGCTTGGCGCGCGCCTGCGCGAGGTGCGATTCGACGGTGCGCACGCTGCAGCGCATGCGCTCGGCGATCTCGCGGTTGCTGAGGCCCTCGGCAGCGAGCTGCGCGGTGACGGTCTCGCGCGGGGTGAGCCGTTCGCGAGGCGGCGTGGAGATCGCGTCGGCGTTGAACCAGGGCACGCTTCGCGCGGCGCCGGCACGTAGCGCGGCGAGGCGCGCATCGGTCGCGGTCACACTGCCGCTCGCGCGACGCCGCAGGAAGATGCGTCGGGCTTCCCGCAGAGCGTACGCCGCGGGTGCCCGGAATCCGAGGGACTCGAGGCTCTCGGCCGCGCGGAGCAGGGCTGCCGGATTCTGGGCGCGCAGGGCCTCGAGGTGCGCGCGGATCGGGCCCTGGTGCGGCAGCGCTTCGAGCTCTGCAGGGTCCCCCGAGCCGATTCGCGCGCGGCCCGCGGGTGATGCGGGATCGGCGAAGGCCTCCGCCCGTACGCTGTCGAGCTGCCCGGAGAAGTAGATGAGCACCTGCGTGCTGTACAGCCGCAGCGCTTGCGGGTCCTGATCCTGATCGAACGACAGGTGACTCACCGTTCTGATGAAGTCGGTGAGGCGGAAGGCGATGAAGCGGGGCAGATGGTCTGCGAAACCCACCCACTCCAAGAGCGAGCGCGTCAGGTCGCCGTGGAGGAAGGCCGTGCGGGCGGCGAAGAGGTGGGTGACCCAGATGCGGTGGCGGGAGGATCCCGGGA
This sequence comes from Leucobacter tenebrionis, assembly GCF_019884725.1. NCBI lineage: Bacteria > Bacillati > Actinomycetota > Actinomycetes > Micrococcales > Microbacteriaceae > Leucobacter > Leucobacter tenebrionis. The sequence continues at coordinate 2,504,319 of NZ_CP082322.1, forward strand.
GTCGGTCGACGAGGTTGCGCAACCGGGGATCATCGCCGGGCCCGGGTGAGAAGAACCGGATGATGCTCTGCGCGACGACTGCTGTCGACAGGACATCTCGCAGGCTCTCGGAGGCGTGGACCGCGAGGCGGGCGATCCGCGGTTCGACATCGTCGACGTTTAAGGAGCGGTAGCGCACGCCGTTCAGCGCCGCTTCGAAGGAGAGCAACTGCTGCGCCAGCAGTGAGATCTCGGGTCGCGGGTGGGTGCGGGCGATCCGCAGCAGTTCGGGAGCGTCTTCGGCGAGCGGCTCCGCGTCGTTCCAGCGTCGGATCACCAGCTGTGTGTCCGACCACTCCGGATCGTCGGGAGCGATATCGGGATCGGGTTCGAACGGCAGGCCGGCCTCCGCCGCCAGATTGCTCCGTAGGAAGCCTGCGGCGATCCTCTTCTCCGGCTCCGTCGGCGGGAGGTCGCAGTTGCCATGCGGCGGAGTCGCGCCGAGAAGCGACTGCAGCCCCACGTGCGCGTCGCGGAGCACGGTGACGAGTCTCGCGCGGGCGAGAGAGCAGAGGCCCGGGCCCTGCTGCCCCAGGCGCAGGAGCAGATCGCGGGCCCTCGCGCCCTCGCCGAAGCTGACGAGATCACCGATCACACGCTTCAGGAAGGACGTGTGCTGCTCGCTGAGCAGAGGATCGGAGACGATCGAGCGATCGTTGCGACTGAGTACGCCGGCGCAGAAGATCGCCTCGTGGTCGGGGAGCGGGATCCCGTAGGTCTCTTGCGAGAGCAGGTGGGCGGCGGTGCTCTGCCGAACGCGGCCGAGCGTATCGGGTGTGGTCAGACTGCGCACGGCTGCGGCGTAGAGCCCCGGCACTCCGAAGAGCCCGGGTGAGTCGGGGTGGGGGAGCAGGAGGCCGCTGTCGAAGAGCCTCGACTGCGTGTCCGCCCCGAAGACGTCGGCGATACCGCTGCGGCTGCGCGGGCCGATCTCGGAGAGCACAATGGCCGCGGCGATCTGCTCGGAGGTGAGTTGCGATTCGGCGATGCGGATGGGGTGGTGCAGCGTCGACAGGTGCAGGTCGGAGGCGTGCGTGCGAAGGATCTTGGGGCGCGGCGTGCTCGAGAGGGATCCGCTGCGGTGCAACTGCAGCAGCGTCAGTGCGGCGCCAGGCAGCCCCCAGGAGAGCTGCTGGATGGCGGCGACCGTCACCGATGACAGCGGCTCGGGGCTGGCTCGATGCACGAGCCGGGCGATCCGGTCGTCGGAGAGCGGTTCGAGCCGGATCGGTTGGATGCGCTCGAGGATGCTCCTCGCCTCCGGGAACCGCTCGTGGAGGCGCCGCATGCGCTCGCCGTACCCCGTGGACGCGGACGACTCGGTGATCGTGGCGAGCACGTTCGATCCTGCGGCGACGCGTTCGGCCATCGCCTGCAGCGCCTCGGACGAGGCGAATTCGCAGTCGTCGACGAGGGTCAGCGCGCCGGGCGGCAGCTGTTCGATGCGTTGCGCGGCATCGGGGTCGGTGCCCTCGACGATGAAGTGCTGTACATCGTGCTCGGAGAGAGACGCTGAGAGCGAGCGCAGCAGGTGGGATTTGCCGCTGCCGTTCGGCCCCGTCACGAGGACCGGATCGGAGCTACTGAGAACATGACGCAGGATCGTCTCCCGGACCTCTTCGCCGGTCGCTTCGATCGCCCCCTGCATGATGCTCCCCCTTGATCGGCCAGTAGGTCACCCACAAAAGTTCCCCAACAAATGTGCTACTGAACATGCACCACACTAGATGGTTTTTCGGGCCTGCTTCCGGCGTCTGCGCACGGCGTGGCCGTTCCGTTACGCGACACGCCCGCATCATTTCAGGGTCGCGGTTCTTATCTCTCAGTAGTCATCGGTCTCTGAGTGAGTAGTGGTCGGTGCGGACGTGCGGGCTGCGGAGACTCGTGGACCTCCTGAACCTTTGCTGAGAGTCTCAGTTCGGGTGTCTCTGTGTCCCGCGCGATCCTCGTGCGGCGGTGGAGGCGCGCACTGGACCATTGCCAAATAACGAGATGACTGGGGAGTCTCTTGGAAAATACGAACGAACTAAAGAGACGGGGCCGCAGACGCGGTTTCCGTGCTCTTGCGCTCGGCGCGGCGACGGTGACCGCTGTGGCAGGCGGAGTGGCGATCGCGCCGCTCACTGCCTCGGCGGACACCGTCGACGTCACCGCCGACTCGGCGGCGCACGGCCACGCTCTGTGGCTCGATGCGCTCTCTCTGGACGTAGCAGGTACTGCGTCCTCGCTCAGCGAGTTCCCGGATAACGCCGGACCGAACACCGAATCGCTCAATCTCGAGGCCCTCGGGCTGCTCAACGTCGACCTCGGCGGGGTCAACCTTCCGCTGATCGGCGATGGCACGAACGGCGGGTTGCTGCATCTCGGCAACCTCGGTGCGATCTCGAGCTGGTCGTCGTCGCCCTCGCTGACGGAGTCCTCCGCTTCCTCCGGACTCATCAACGCCGACGGTTCGCTCGATGTCGATGCGGATGGAAACGGCGCGAACTTCGAGCGCGGCAAGCTCGATGCGACCGGTCTGCTGCGGCAGGTGCTGAGCGACGAACTCGTGAACACGGTGCTGAGCGAAGCTTCGGTGAGCATCGGTGCACTCGGATCCCGGGCGGATTCCGTCTCGGGCGAGGTCACGAGCGAGTACATGTTCTCGGGCCTCGGTCTCGATGTGAAGAGCCCGCTGGTCGCGGATCTCACCGGTGAGATCGACGGCGCGGTCGGTGGCATCCTCGGACCGATCGAATCGGCGATTCAGGACGGCGGCGCCCTCAGCACCGCGATCACCAACCTCGTGAACTCGCTGGACGGGCTCCCGCTGGTCGATGCGCAGCTGAACGCTTTCGGTGTCGACACGACGTCGCTGACGAGCGAGGTTCGTGAGGCGCTGCTGCAGACGCCGCTCGAGAACGCCGAGGGATCGGTTTCGATCAGCCTTGCCGACGGCACGATCCACGTGGATCTGGATCGGCTCGTGGTGGATGGCTCGGGCGCGACGAGCCTGAGCACCCTCCCCGCGAACACCCAGGTGCTCGACGATGCCACTGTCACCGCGATTCTCGATGGTGTGAGCGACGCGCTCATCGGCAACGGCCCGAACTCCCTCGTGACCAAGGCCGTGGACCTCATCACTCAGGGGATCTACGACCTCGCGGTGACCCTGGATATCGAGGTGGGCCTGAGCGTCAACTACCTCCTCGGGACGCTCGATGTGGCTAAGGGACCCATCACCGTCAACACCAGCATCGGCAGCCTCATCGGCGCCGAGGGATACGACGCGCCGGTTGTGAACGTCGAGGGTGTGGCTCTGCTGCCGGGCCTTCCGATTCCGGTGAACATCGGCACGCTGCTGCAGCCGGTCGTCGATCTGCTGACCTCGACGCTGACCACCATCGGCGGCGAGATTCTCGATCCGCTCGTGAGCACTGCCGTCGCGAACGTGCAGCCTGCGCTCATGACCGTGGTCGAGGGCGTTGTCACTCCGGTGATCTCCGCGCTCGAGCCGCTGCTGCAGAACCTGCTGACCATCACGATCAACGAGCAGCCGACGCTTGCCGGCGGCCAGGGCGACTTCGGCGAGGGCAGCTTCACGGTTCGCGCGCTGAGCATCAGCCTCCTGCCGAACGTCGCGACGAACGGCGCTGTGGCTCTGCAGCTCGGATCGTCGACCGTCGACGCTCTCGACGAGGTGCCGGCGACGCTCCAGGCTTCGCCGAACCCGGTGCTGCAGGGCGGCACCGTCACGCTGACCGGCACCGGATTCGAGCCCGGAGAGGACGTGGAGATCACCCTCCCCGACGGCACCACCACCACGGTGACCGCCGATGAGAACGGCGCGATCGCGACGAGCTGGGATGTCCCCGCCGACTACCCGGTCGGCCAGGCGGACTTCTCCGCAGAGGGCCAGACCTCTGGTCGTACCGCTGACGCGAGCACGGTCGTCGAGGCCGAGGGCGACGCCGGTGCGAATGTGAACGCTTCGGCTTCGGCATCCGCTTCGGCGACGGCCGACGACAACAGCAACGCCTCGGCTCAGGTCGCGGCTCAGGCTGCTGCCGATGAGGACGCGAACACGACCGCTTCGGCGGCCGCAGACGTGACCGCTGACGCTGCCGCTGCAGTTGCTGCGACCGCGGAGGCCTCGACTGAGGCTTCGGCGAACACGCAGGCTGCTGCTGCTGCTTCGGCTCAGGCCTCGGCCGACTCGACCGCTGATTCCGCTCAGGATGCCGACGCGTCGGCTGCTGCTTCGGCTGCGGCGACCGCGGATGCAGCCTCTGCCTCGGAGGCCTCCTCGGAGGCTGCCGCGCAGGCGACCTCGTCGGCCACCGCTTCGGCTGCTGCATCGGCCGATGTGGATGCGAACGCTTCGGCTGATCCCGCTGCGAACGCGACGGCCGATCCGACCGCTGCCGCGACCGCGACCGCTGATCCGGATGCGACCGCGACGGCTGACCCGGATGCGACCGCGACGGCTGACCCGGCCGCGGATGCGTCGGCTGATCCGACCGCGAACGCTTCGGCTGATCCCGCCGCGAACGCGACGGCCGATCCGACCGCTGCCGCGACGGCGACCGCTGATCCGGATGTGACCGCGACGGCTACGGCCGACCCGGATGCGACTGCGACCGCGACGGCTGATCCTGACGCGAACGCGACTGCTGACGCCGACGTGAATGTGAACGCTTCGGCTTCCGCATCGGCTTCGGCTGATGCCGCTGCTGACAACGAGGCGACCGCTGCCGCGCAGGCTGCCGCTGAGGCCGCTGCCGATGAGGACGCGAACACGACCGCGTCGGCTGCCGCCGATGTGAGCGCGAACGCCGCTGCTGAGGTCGCTGCGACGGCTGACGCCTCGAACGAGGCTTCGGCGAACACGCAGGCCGCGGCTTCCGCCTCGGCTCAGGCCTCGGCCGACTCGACCGCTGATTCCGCTCAGGATGCCGATGCGTCGGCTGCTGCTTCGGCCGCTGCCAACGCAGACGCTTCGGCTGCTTCGGAGGCCTCCTCGGAGGCTGCCGCGCAGGCGACCTCGTCGGCCACCGCTTCTGCTTCGGCTTCGGCCGACGCGAATGCGAGCGCCGATGCTGATCCGAGCGCAGCTGCAACGGCTACGGCCGATCCCGACGCGACCGCGACCGCCGACGCCGACCCCAGCGCGAGCGCTGAGGCTGAGGCAGAGGCCGACGCTGACACTGATGTGAACGCGTCTGCTTCGGCAGCCGCATCGGCCCAGGCCGATGTTTCCGCCGACGCTGCCGCTGAGACCGCTGCTGAGACCTCGGCGACCGCCGACGCCTCGACCTCGGCAACCGCTGAGGCCTCCGCTGCAGCGGACGTCAGCGCCCAGGCTGCGGCTCAGGCCGCCGCCCAGGTTGCAGCCAGCGCCGACGTCGAGGCTGATGCGTCGCAGAACGCGTCGCAGGACACCTCGGCTGACGCCAACGTCGCTGCGAGCGCTGCGGCCCAGGCGAGCGCCGACCAGTCGGCCTCCGCTGACGCCACCGCCTCGGCCACGGCTTCCGCCTCGGCCGAAGCCGATGCGACCTCCGCTGCCGCTGCCACGGCCGAGGCTGATGCGGCATCCGCCGCCGAGGCCGCTGCCAGCCAGCAGGCGAAGGCTGCATCGACGGCCAACGCGGCGGCTTCGGCCTCCGCTTCGGCCAGCAGCCAGGGTGCGTCCGAGGGTGCGGCTCACGCCAGCGCCAAGGATCTCGCTCGCACCGGTGCCGACCAGGGCGGCCTCATCGCCGCCGCCGGTCTGATGCTGCTGCTCGCGGGAGCCGCGGGTGTGGTCGTCGCGAGGCGCCGCACCGCGAACGCGGGCCGCTGAGATAACCGGTGAGGGGGTCGCGCCGTCGGGCGCGGCCCCCGATCCGCGTGGCCGGGGACGCCGATCGGCGACCCCGGCCACGCTCTGGTTTTCGGGAGACGCCGCCACCCCATAAAGTGGAGGCACTGTGGTCGCAGGGGATCGAGAAGGCGACCGCACCGCATCGAGTTTTGACACGCATTGAGAGCTATGGGGGAGCCATGCCGAACACGAGAACACCGGAGCGCGAAGATCCGGTTTCCGCGGCGTCTCGGGACGATGCCGGGGTCCGCAGTGAGGCGCCCCCGGCGAAGCCCGCCCCCAAGCCCAAGGTCTGGGTACGGCTCGTCGCCCTCGCGGCCGCGTTGTTCACCGCGTGGCATATTCTGGCGTCGTTCCTGTGGATCGCGCCGTACAGCGCCAACGCCCGCGAGATCGTGCCGGGCGGGCAGAGCACCCTCAGCTCCTACATGATCCCCTTCTTCGGCCAGTCGTGGAGCGTGTTCGCGCCCGAGCCGATCAACGGCGACTATCACTTCAACGTGCGGGCGACCCTCGCCGACGGCAGCGAGACGGGCTGGGTGAGCGCTACCGATGTCGAGCTGTCGATGATCCGATACAACCTCTTCCCGCCCAGGGCCGGCATTCAGTCGAGCGAGGTCGCTTCCAACTACAAGGGCGCCTACGACAAGCTGTACGCAAACCAGCGCACGGTCGTCGGCGGGGACTTCGTCGTCGAGAACTGGGAGGTCGGCCTGCAGGCCGCTCTCGAGAAGCAGCCGGATCCGCAGGCCGCGGACGGAGCGAACGCGCAAGCCGGCAACACCGCCGAGATCACGAAGCTGCTCGCCGAGGAGCACCGCACCACGGCCTACGCCACCCAGGTGGCTCGCGCGATCTGGGGCGACGACGTCGAGAAGGTGCAGTTCAGGGTGAGCCGCCAGAACATCGTGCCGTTCGCCGAGCGTCACAACCCGCAGGCGCAGCGCCCGGAGCCGACCGTCGTGCTGCCCGGCTGGCGGGCGCCGATCGTCGAAGAGGGACAGAACGACGGCAACTTCGCCGAGGTGTTCCGCGGTCAGTTCGAGAGGATCACGCGATGAGCAAGCAGCGTACGCGCACCCAGGCCGCACCCGGCGCCGAACGCGCGGGGTCGGCGGCGAACGACGCCGATCGCCTCGAGACCGTGAGATCGGGGGAGGGATCGGGATCCGGATCCGCTCAGGCCGGCACCCCGGTGGCGCGTTTCTTCTCGTTCATCGGCAGCATCATCGCGGCCGCCTGGCTCTCGTTCGCGAACACGATCGGCGACGCGCTCGCCTTCTTCGAGAACTGGCTGTTCAACGGCAAGAAAGCCCTCTACGGCATCGCCGTCACCCGCATCGTGTTCGGCGTCACCGCTTTCGGGCTGCTCGTCTCGAACTTCAGCACCCGCCTCTACACGTTCGGATCGGGGTCGGCCTGGAACGGCGAGATCGCCGAGCCGGTCAGCGACTTCCCGAAGATCTGGCTCTTCAGCGCGTTCCACGCGGTCGCGGCCAACGATGCGGCCTTCACGGTGCTCTACATCCTGCTCATCGTGCTGGCGGTGCTGTTCGCGCTCGGTTGGCGGTTCAGGATCGTGCTCCCCGTCTTCTTCATCGGGTGGATCAGCTTCATCGAGATGAACGACATGGTCGGCGATCAGGGCGACAACATGTTCCGCATCGCCATGATCCTCATGTTCTTCACCGATGCCGCCGCTCGCTGGTCGCTCGACGCTCGCCGCCGCGCGAAGCAGGAGTGGTTCGCCCCCGGATCCTCGCCGAATCTGATCGGCACCGCGCTGCACAACCTCGCCCTCATCGCGCTCACCGCCCAGGTCGCCTTCGTGTACGCCTCCGGCGCGCTCTACAAGGCGCAGGGCGCGCCGTGGGCCGAGGGGCGAGCGGTCTACGACCCGCTGCACACCGCCCGGTTCGGCACCTGGCCCGTGCTCAGCGACCTCATCACCGCGTGGGGACCGATGGTCGCGATCGGCACCTGGGGCTCGATCCTGCTGCAGGCCGCGTTCCTGCTCGCGCTGCTGTCGCGGCCGACCAGGCTCATCGCGCTCTTCGGCATCCTGGGGTTCCACGTGATGATCGGCGTGCTCATGGGGCTGCCCTGGTTCTCGCTGACCATGATCGCGATCGACTCGATCTTCATCCGTGATCGCAGCTGGGAGAGGCTCGACGCGGGCGTGCGGCGGAGATGGCGGGCCGCCATGGGCAAACCGGTCGCAGCGTAGCGCGCTGGTGGCTCGCCGCTGGTCGCTGGCAGCTCGCCGCTGGTCGCTGGTCGCTGGTCGCCCGTCGCTCGCCGCTGTTCTGCGGCTGCGCAGCCGTTCCGCCGCCAGCCGTCGTCCGATTCGCCCGTCGTCATCGGATCGGGGTCACTTTCGTGCGTGTCGCAGATTCGGGGTCGTTTTCGTGCGTGTCGCCGACCGCGACACGCACGAAACTGACCCCGAATCGACTGCGACCTCGGTTCGGCCTCCGGTCCCGGTTCGGCTTCGACCCCGAATCGGCTTCCGGCCGCGGTACGGCCCGGCCGGGCGCTGCTCGGCTACGCTGTGAACGACGAGAGTCCGACACGCGAGGAGCGAGCGCATGGGTGAACCACTGACCGAGGAGCAGATCCAGACGGTGCGGGAGGGCTACCCGGGCTCCACCGAGGGCGGTGCGACGATGCTCGCCCTCGGGGCGCTCGTGAACGGCGAGCCCCTTGCGGACGTGCAGATCACGATCCCGCTCGGCATGCTGAACCGGCACGGCCTCATCGCCGGGGCGACCGGTACGGGCAAGACGCGCACGCTGCAGGTGCTCGCCGAGCAGGTGGCGGCTCACGGTGTGCCGGTGTTCGCCGCGGATATCAAGGGCGACCTCTCGGGCATCGCGGTTGCGGGGGAGCCGAACGAGAAGCTCCTGGCCCGCACCGCCGGCATCGGGCAGGACTGGCAGCCCCGCGCCTCGCCGACCGAGTTCTTCACGCTCGGCGGTATGGGCATTGGCGTGCCGATCCGCACCACGATCGAGAAGTTCGGATCGGTGATGCTCGCCAAGGTGCTCGGGCTCAACCAGACGCAGGAGTCGAGCCTCGGCCTCATCTTCTACTACGCCCGCGAGCAGGGGCTGCCGCTCGTGGGCCTCGACGATCTGCAGGCGCTGCTGGCCTACCTCACGGGGGACGAGGGAAAGGCGGAGATCGCACGGATCGGCGGTCTTTCCCGGCAGACGGTCGGGGTGATCCAGCGCAACGTCATCGCGTTCGCGGCCGAGGGAGCCGGCGCCTTCTTCGGCGAGCCCGCCTTCGACACGGCCGATCTGCTGCGCACCGTCGTGGACGCCGACGGGACGGAGCGCGGGATCGTGAATCTGCTCGAGGTGCCGGGAGTGCAGGATCGGCCCGCGCTGTTCTCGACCTTCCTCATGTTCCTGCTCTCCGAGCTCTTCGAGACGCTGCCCGAGGTGGGGGATCAGGACAAGCCGAAACTCGTGTTCTTCTTCGACGAGGCGCATCTGCTCTTCGCCGACGCGTCGAAGGCGTTCCTGCAGCAGATCACGCAGACGGTGCGCCTCATCCGCTCCAAGGGAGTCGGGGTGTTCTTCGTCACTCAGACACCGAAGGACGTGCCGGGAGACGTGCTCGCTCAGCTCGGCTCGCGCGTGCAGCACGCGCTGCGGGCGCACACACCCGACGACGCGAAGGCCCTCAAGGCGACCGTCTCGACGTACCCGACGTCAGGGTACGAGCTCGCCGAGGTGCTGCAGTCGCTCGGCACGGGCGAGGCGGTCGTGACGGTGATGGGGGAGAAGGGTGCGCCGACTCCCGTGGCGTGGACGCGATTGCGCGCGCCGCAGGGAGCGATGGATCCCGCGCCGCCGGTGACCGTGCAGGCGACGGTGCTGGTGTCGCCGCTGCAGCCGAAGTACGGCGAGGCCGTGGACGAGCGGTCGGCCGAGGAGATTCTCGAGGAACGGGCGGCGGAGGCGGAGGCCGCCCGGGCCGAGGAGGAGGCCAGGATCGCGGCCGAGAAGGAGGCCGCAGCCGCAGCGAAGGAGGCCGAGAAGGCCGCCGCGGCTGCTGAGCGGAAGGCCGAGCGCGAGGCCGCCGCCGCGGCGCGGAAGCGCGAGCAGGAGGAGGCCAGGCGCGAGCGCGAGCGGGCCGCGGCTGCGAAGAAGGCCGCGGATCGGGTCGGGTCGGTGGTGACCTCGGGCGTGCGCACCGTGGTGAACCAGGTGCTGCGCAACCTCTTCAAGAAGTAGGTGATCTCGTCCCCTGAGCTTGCCGAAGGGGCGGACGTTTCGAGATGACGCGTACGGCCCTTCCGACGGCCCCGGAGGGGCGGCACGCGTCATCTCGATGCGGGATCGGGATCGCTCCCTGAGCCTGTTGCCGGGCGGTCCCGTAAATGTCCGAGGCTGCCGTTAGGCTCGCCGCATGGCGAAAACGATCAGCGCGTACGTGTGCACCGAGTGCGGATGGCAGACCTCGAAGTGGGTCGGGCGCTGCGGGGAGTGCCAGCAGTGGGGCACTGTCGAGGAGCGCGCGGCAGCGGGGGCCTCGCTCGCCCGCACGACTCGGGCCGTGGCACCGGGGGCGGGTCGCGAGGCGCGTCCCATCACGGAGCTGACGGGGGAGTCGGTGCAGCACCGGCAGACGGGCATCGGAGAGCTGGATCGGGTGCTCGGCGGCGGCGTCGTGCCGGGGGCGGCGATCCTGTTCTCGGGCGAACCCGGCGTGGGCAAGTCGACCCTGCTGCTCGATGCCGCGGCGCGGGCCGCCTCCTCGGGCGCCCGGGTGCTGTACGCGAGCGGCGAGGAGTCGACGGGGCAGATCCGCATGCGCGCCGAGCGCACGGGGGCGCTGCACGACACCCTCTTCCTCGCGGCCGAGACCGATCTCGCGACCGTGCTCGGTCATATCGAGGCGGTCGATCCCGCGCTCGTGATCGTCGATTCGGTGCAGACGCTCGCGAGCGGCGAGATCGACGGATCCGCGGGCGGCCCCGCGCAGGTGCGGGAGGTCGCGTCGGCGCTCATCAGGGTGGCGAAGGGACGGGGCACCCCGGTGATCCTCGTCGGGCACGTCACGAAGGACGGCTCGGTGGCGGGGCCGCGCCTGCTCGAGCACCTCGTCGACGTGGTCTGCCACTTCGAGGGCGACCGGCAGACCTCGCTTCGATTCCTGCGCACGCTCAAGAACCGCTTCGGGCCGACTGACGAGGTGGGCTGCTTCGAGATGCAGGATCGCGGTATCGCCGAGGTACCCGACCCGAGCGGGCTGTTCCTCAGCCGGTCGGCGGCCCCCGTGAGCGGCACCTGCGCCACCGTGGCCATGGAGGGGCGGAGGGCGTTGCCCGTGGAGGTGCAGGCACTCGTCGCGAAGAGCGCGACTCCCAACCCGCGACGCGTGACCAGCGGCGTCGACCCCTCTCGTGTGGCGATGATCCTCGCCGTGCTCGAGCGCAGGGTCGGCGCGCGGCTGCACGACCAGGACGTGTACGTGTCGACCGTCGGCGGGGTCAAGCTCGTCGAGCCGGCCGCCGACCTCGCGATCGCGCTCGCGGTTCTCTCCGCCATCACGGACCGGCCGCTGCCGCACGATCTCGCGGCCTTCGGCGAGATCAGCCTCGCCGGCGAGGTGCGACCCGTCGTGGCAGGCGGGCAGCGTGCGAGCGAGGGAGCCCGACTCGGTTACACCCGAGTGGTCGACGCGGCCGCCGAGACGCTCCAGAACGCCCGTAAGCAGGCCGGGTTGTGACGGAGGAACCGCTCGCGCGCTCCATCGGGTTCGACCGGGCTGCGGGGCGGCGGACGGCGGGGGCGCCGGCCCTCTCGGGGAGGGGTAGACTGGGCGACCGTGAGTAAGAACACGGTAGACGTCGTCCTCGTCGGCGGTGGCGTAATGAGCGCCACGCTTGGCACCCTGATCAAGCAGGTCCAGCCCGACTGGTCGATCGAGATCTTCGAATCCCGCTCCCAGGTTGCGACCGAGAGCAGCAACGCCTGGAACAACGCGGGCACCGGCCACGCCGCGCTCTGCGAGCTCAACTACATGCCTGAGGGCAAGGACGGCAGTCTTTCTGCGTCCAAGGCCATCGACATCAACGAGCAGTTCCAGCTGTCGCGGCAGTGGTGGTCGTCGCTCGTCAAGCAGGGCGTGCTGCGCAATCCCTCATCGTTCATCAATGCCACCCCGCACATGACCTTCGTGCGCGGCGAGGCGAACGTCGACTACCTTCGTCGGCGCTATGAGCTGCTGAAGAGCGAGCCCCTGTTCTCCGACATGGAGTTCAGCGAGGATCCCGCGCAGATCGCCGAGTGGGCGCCCCTGCTCGTCGACCGCCGCGCCAAGGACGAGGTCTTCGCGGCCACACGCTCAGAGAGCGGTACCGATGTCGACTTCGGCGCCGTCACCCGTCAGCTCATCGACCACCTCGTGACCGAGGGTGCCGGTCTGCACCTCGAGCAGCGCGTCTCCAAGCTGCGTCGTCAGGCCGACGGCACCTGGAACGTGCACGTCGAGAACCTCTCCGGCCACGGCCGCACCATCGTCAACGCCAAGTTCGTGTTCGTGGGCGCCGGCGGCGGTGCGCTGCCCCTGCTGCAGACCTCGGGCATCCCCGAGATCAAGGGCTTCGGCGGCTTCCCGATCAGCGGCAAGTTCCTCAAGTGCGACAACCCCGAGATCGTGAAGCAGCACCGCGCCAAGGTGTACGGCAAGGCCGCGGTGGGCGCACCCCCCATGTCGGTGCCCCACCTCGACACCCGCATCGTCGACGGCAAGGAGAGCCTGCTCTTCGGCCCCTACGCCGGGTTCAGCCCCAACTTCCTGAAGAAGGGCTCGTGGTGGGACCTGCCGGGATCCGTGCGCGCCCACAACCTCGGCCCCATGCTCAAGGTCGGCCTCACCGAGTTCTCGCTCGAGAAGTACCTCCTCGGCGAGGTGCTCGCGAGCCGCGAGAAGCAGATGGCGTCGCTGCGCGAGTACATGCCCACCGCCCGCACCGAGGACTGGGAGATGATCACCGCGGGCCAGCGCGTGCAGGTCATGAAGAAGGACCCCCAGAAGGGCGGCATCCTCCAGTTCGGCACCGAGGTCATCACGGGCGCCGAGGGCTCGATCGCGGGCCTGCTCGGCGCTTCGCCCGGTGCTTCGACCGCGGTGCACGCCATGGTCGGGGTGCTGCAGCGCTGCTTCCCCGAGCAGTTCGAGCAGCGCTGGAAGAGCGCCTTCAAGCAGCAGATCCCCGCGCTCGGCGAGGGGGTCAACGGTGATGCCGCGGCGGCAGCGGCGACGCTCGCCGAGACCGCAGAGGTGCTCGGCCTCGCGCCGGCGGCGCAGTCCGGGGTCGGGGCTTAACCGGCATCAGACCGCGGTCGGGTCCACCGACCTACTTGCACGGAGGGCGTCCGAGAGGGCGCCCTCTTCGCGTTCCAGGGGTCGGGCGTCTCGCCCCCGCGCCACCGAGCCGCTCCACCGAGCCGCGCCCAGGCGCCCCCGCCTTTACCTAGCCGCACCGATCGGCCTTCAAACACACCGAAACCCGCAATCCGGTGTGCTTGAAGGTCGATCGGTGCGCGGAGGTGTGGGGGAGAGCAGGAGGGGCGGCCGGCGCGGGGAAAGTTGCGGAAGGGGGAAAACGGCGGGCGCGGGGAAAGCGGCGGGCGCGGGGAAAGCGGCGGGCGCCGGGAAAATGGCGGGCGCCGGGAAAGCTGGGTCAGGATCAGCAGGCGAGCAGGCGTTCGAGGTAGTCGGCGGTGTCCTCCCAGCCCTCGACCTCGTGGCAGGCCACGCCGAGCGCCTTCACCGGGTAGTCGTTGCCGTCGGGATCGAGCCGGTCGCCCACGAACAGCATGTCGTCGAGCGCGATCCCCGTGTGCGCCTCGAGCTTGCGCATGCCGTAGGCCTTGTCGATCCCGCGCCGCGTGATGTCGACCGAGGTCGAGCCGCCGCTGCGCACCTCGAGCCCGGGCAGTCGATCCGCCACCGCCGCGCGCAGCGCGCTCTTCTTCGCTCCGTCGGGGTCCCACTCCTGCTTGGCGCTGACGGGGGCGCGCTGCCCGAGAGCGGAGAAGGTGACCTGCGATCCGCGATCCTCGAGGATCTCACCCCAGGGCTCGGCCTCCCACAGTCCCAGCCGCTCGGCTTCCTCGGTGAGCGCGGTGAGCGCGGCGTCGCGCTCCTCGGGGGAGAGGTTCTCGCGGTAGACGGTGACCCAGCGGCCGCCCTCGCGCCGTTCGTAGCGGGTGCCGCAGGTCGGCAGCAGGTGCAGGCGCTCGAGGGCGGCCTCGTCGACGTCCTCGAACGCGTCGAGCCGGTCGACCAGCTGCGTCTGGAACTGCTCGAAGTTGCCTCCCGAGATCACGGCGACGGCGGTGCGACCGAGCAACCGCGCGAACACGGCGAGCATGCGCGGGTCGACCGGGGATTTCGAGGGTGCCAGGGTGTCGTCGAGGTCGAATGCGATGAGGCGGGGCAGCTCGGTCATGGCCCCTATCCTTCCACGGCGTCGACAGCTACTAGGCTTGAAGCGTGACCAGACACTTCCTGCGAGACGACGACCTCACGCCCGCCGAGCAGCGACAGGTGCTCGACCTGGCGGCGCGCCTCAAGCGGGAGCCCTACTCGGAGCGCCCGCTCGCGGGCCCGCAGTCGGTGGCCGTGTTCTTCGACAAGACCTCGACGCGCACCCGTTTCAGCTTCGCCGCCGGCATCGCCGAACTGGGCGGTTCCCCCATCGTCGTCAACCCCGGCGAGGCGCAGCTGGGGGTCAAGGAATCGATCTCGGACACCGCGAAGGTGCTCTCGCGCATGGTGTCGATGATCGTGTGGCGCACCTACGCGCACTCGGGCCTCGAGGAGATGGCCGAGCACGCCACGGTGCCGGTGATCAACTCGCTCAGCGACGACTTCCACCCCTGCCAGATCCTCGCCGATCTGCAGACGATCCGCGAGCGGAAGGGCGAACTCGCCGGCCTCACCGCGACCTACGTGGGCGACGCCGCCAATAACATGGGGCACTCCTATCTGCTCGGCTTCGCGACCGCGGGGATCCACATCCGCGTCGCCGGCCCCGAGGGGTACCACCCGCGTGCGGACATCGTCGCCGACGCGAAGCGGATCGCCGCCGAGACCGGCGGCAGCGTGACGATCCTCACCGATCCCGTCGAGGCCGTGCGCGGTGCCGACGCCGTGATCACGGATACCTGGGTGTCGATGGGGCAGGAGGAGGAGAAGGCTGCGCGCATCGCGACCTTCGGCGCATTCCGGGTGAGCCCCGAGCTGATGGGTCACGCGGATCCCGACGCGGTCTTCCTGCACTGCCTGCCCGCCTACCGGGAGTACGAGGTCGCTCCCGAGGTGATCGACGGCCCGCAGAGCGTGGTGTGGGATGAGGCGGAGAACCGGGTGCACGCGCAGAAGGCCCTCATGGCCTGGCTGCTCGCGCAGGGGTAGGGCGCGGCGACCGGGGGCCGCCCATCGCAGGGCCCCGGAACCCGGCCGAAAGGTAAGCTGGTCGGGTGACTGAGGCGAACGAGAACACGCAGACCGAGACCGGCAATCGAGCGGCGGAGGCCGGAGCCCTCTGGGGCGGACGCTTCGCGAGCGGCCCGTCGCCCGCGCTCGCCGCGCTGAGCAAGTCGACCCAGTTCGACTGGGTGCTCGCCCAGTACGACATCCGCGGTTCGAAGGCGCACGCCTCCGCGCTCGCCGCAGCGGGGTACCTCAGCGCGCAGGAGCTCGAGGACATGCACGCCGCCCTCGACGAGCTCTCGGCGCGCGTGGCCGACGGCCGGGCCGTGCCCGCCGAGGACGACGAAGACGTGCACTCCGCACTCGAGCGCCTGCTCATCGAGATCACGGGCGTGCAGCTCGGCGGCAAGCTCCGCGCGGGCCGCAGCCGCAATGACCAGATCGCCACCCTCGTGCGCCTCTACCTGCTCGATCACGCCGCCGTCATCAAGGGCATGCTGCTCGACCTGCTCGACGCCATCGCCGAGCAGGCGGGGCGGCACCCCGAGGCGATCCTGCCCGGCCGCACGCATCTGCAGCACGCCCAGCCCGTGCTGCTCGCCCACCAGCTCGCCGCGCACGCGTGGCCGATCGTGCGCGATCTCGAGCGCCTGCGCGACTGGTCGCGGCGTGCGAGCTCCTCACCCTACGGTGGGGGAGCGCTCGCGGGATCCTCGCTCGGCCTCGATCCCCGACTCGTCGCCCGCGAGCTCGGCCTCGGCGATCCGCTCGAGAACTCCATCGACGGCACCGCGGCCCGCGACGTCGTCGCCGAGTTCGCCTTCATCTGCGCCCAGATCGGCATCGATCTCTCTCGCCTCAGCGAGGAGATCATCATCTGGAACACCAAGGAGTTCGGCTTCGTGCGCCTGCACGACGGCTACTCCACGGGCTCGAGCATCATGCCGCAGAAGAAGAACCCCGATATCGCCGAGCTGGCGCGCGGCAAGTCGGGCCGCCTCATCGGCAACATCACGGGGCTGCTCGCCACGCTCAAGGGCCTGCCGCTCGCCTACAACCGCGACCTGCAGGAGGACAAGGAGCCCGTCTTCGACTCGGTGCAGCAGCTGGAGGTGCTGCTGCCCGCGTTCACCGGCATGGTCGCGACGATGAGCTTCGACACCGCCCGCATGGCCGAGCTGGCGCCGCAGGGCTTCTCGCTCGCCACCGACGTCGCCGAGTGGCTGGTGAAGCAGGGGGTGATCTTCCGCGACGCGCACGAGATCTCGGGGGAGCTGGTGCGGTACTGCGAGGAGCGCGGGATCGAGCTGCACGAACCGAGCGATGACGAGCTGCTGAGCGTGTCCGAGCACCTGACGCCCGGCGTGCGCGACGTGCTCACGATCGAGGGATCGGTGAACTCGCGCACGGGTGCCGGTGGCACCGCTCGCGTGCGCGTCGACGAGCAGCTCGCCCGCCTGGCGGAACGGATAGCGGAGTTCCGCGCGGCGTAGTCCGCCAGCAGGATCGACGCAGCTATCGAATGGGGGATCGAATGCGCGCACGCAATGCACTGCTGACCGTCGCCGCGACCGTCGTGCTGGGACTCGGGCTCGCCGGCTGCGGAGGAGGGGCGGATCCGGAGCCCACCGAGAGCACCCCCACCGCGACGCCGGAGCCCGCGACCGAGGTCATCGAGGTCGCTCCGTTCACCGAGGACGGCACGACGGCCGATGGGTGGAGCGTCGATGACAGCACTCTCGCGGGCGGCTACGCGATCCCCGCAGACACCTGCCGCGCCTCCGAGCACGGAGCGGGCGAGAACACCATCGCCTGCGGCAGCACCGCAGACGCGCTCTCGGCCTGCTGGCTCACCGAGCAGCGCGATCGGATCGCGTGCCTCGATGAGGCCGAGCCGGAGGCGACGACCCTGCGGATGATCCAGCTGGACGGCACCGCACCGGCCCCGACCGAGGCCTCCGACGAGCCCGACCCGCTGTGGCTCGAGCTCGAGGACGGGTCGATGTTCGTCGCGGTGAACGGCGGGGCGTTCACGCCGCCGGACGGCTATCTGGTGGCCTACACCCGCCTGGACGGCGACGGTGAGCGCTTCGAGGAGCTGCTCGTGCCCGACGACGACTCGGCTCCCATCATCGATCGAGGTGAGGATCTCTGGACGGTCGCGGTGGGCGCCGACGGCGAGGGCGCGGAGAGCGTCACCACGAAGAGGGTGACCCGGGCCTGGGTGCTCGCCGGTCGCTCGCTGCCGGAGCCCGAAGCATCGGGGCCCGAGACGGCGAACGGGCGCTGGTGCGAGGCTCCGCAGAGCCACGAGGCCTACGGCTGCGTGACGATCGCCTACCCGGACTTCACGATCGAAGAAACGGGTGAGACCTGGCCCTTCACCGGCTTCTCGGCCGAGGGCGACGGCACCATCGCCCTCAGCGCAGAGGGCGCCCCGTTCGGCACCTACTACCCGGCGGGCACCCCGATTCCGGCCGAGAGCCTCATGGGGACCGCTGACGCCCCCGAGCAGGAGCGGATCTGGAGCAGTCAGAGCGGCATGATGCTGTTCCGCGAGTGACGCCGAGCCGCAGCATCCGCGGTACGATGTGAGGCGTGTCTGTAGCAGAAGAACGAGCCGAGATCCTGGCCGCCCAGCGCAACGACGACAGCTTCCCCACCCTGTGGGACGAGCTGCAGTGGCGCGGGCTGGTGCACGTATCGACCGACCCCGAGGCGCTGTCAGAGCTGCTCGAGGGTGAGCCGTTCACCTATTACTGCGGCTTCGACCCGACCGCTCCCAGCCTGCACCTGGGCAACCTCGTGCAGCTGCTGCTGCTGCGCCGACTGCAGCTCAAGGGGCACAAGCCGCTCGGTCTGGTCGGCGGATCCACCGGGCTGATCGGCGATCCGCGCCCCACCGCGGAGCGGACGCTCAACAGCCGCGACACCGTGGGCGAGTGGGTGACCCGTCTGCAGGCCCAGGTGTCGCGCTTCCTCTCGGCAGAGGGAGACAACGCCGTGCGGCTCGTCAACAACCTCGACTGGACGGCGCCGCTGAGCGCGATCGACTTCCTGCGCGAGATCGGCAAGCACTTCCGCGTCGGCACCATGCTCAAGAAGGACGCGGTCGCGGCGCGCCTCAACTCGGACGAGGGGATCAGCTACACCGAGTTCAGCTACCAGGTGCTGCAGGGCTTCGACTTCCTCGAGCTCTACCGCCAGTACGACTGCGTGCTGCAGTCGGGCGGCAGCGACCAGTGGGGCAACCTCACGAGCGGCACCGACCTCATCCGCAAGGTCGAGGGACGGTCTGCGCACGCGGTCGGCACCCCGCTCATCACGAACGCCGACGGCACGAAGTTCGGCAAGAGCGAGGGCAACGCGATCTGGCTCGACCCCGAGATGTGCTCGCCGTACACCTTCTACCAGTTCTGGCTCAACCAGGCCGACGCCGACGTGATCGACCGCCTGAAGGTGTTCACCTTCCTGTCGCGCGCCGAGATCGAGGACTACGAGCGCCAGGTCGCCGAGGAGCCCTTCAAGCGCGCCGCCCAGAAGCGGCTCGCGCT
This sequence comes from Leucobacter tenebrionis, assembly GCF_019884725.1. NCBI lineage: Bacteria > Bacillati > Actinomycetota > Actinomycetes > Micrococcales > Microbacteriaceae > Leucobacter > Leucobacter tenebrionis. The sequence continues at coordinate 2,523,216 of NZ_CP082322.1, forward strand.
CGAGGTGACGACGCTGGTGCACGGAGCGGCGGCGGCCCAGGGCGCGATCGACGCATCGGAGGCGCTGTTCGGGCGCGGGGATCTCACCGCGCTCGATGAGGCGACGCTTCGGGGAGCGGTGTCGGAGCTGCCGCAGGCGGCGGGCTCCGCGGGGGCGTCGGTGGCGCAGCTCATGGTCGAGACCGGTCTCGTCAAGAGCCTGGGCGAGGCGCGTCGCGCGATCGCTCAGGGCGGTGTCTACGTGAACAATGCGGCGGTGGAATCCGAGGATCGCGCGCTCGAGGCGGCGGATCTGCTGCACGGGCGGTTCGCCGTGCTGCGCCGCGGCAAGAAGACCCTGGCGGGGATCGTCGCGGGTTGAGCACCGGAGCGCTCACTCGGCGAGACGGTCGCCGCGCCCGTACTCCTCTTTGACGATGCGCAGATTGGTCCAGGTGCGGATCGCGGTGATCTCGGGGCTCGCCCGCAGCTGATCGGAGAGGTCGAGCAACTGCTCGACGGAATCGGCGGAGAACGTGGCGATCAGTTCGTGGGCGCCGATGGTCACGGCGAGGAACTCGGGCTCGAGGCTGCGCACCCGTTCGAGCGCCGCCTGCAGTTCGCCGCGCACCTGGATGCCGACGCCGAGCGTCGGCACTCCGGGGGCGTTGCGGCGCACGGGGATGCCGACGACCTTGACCGCGTTGTGCTGCACGAGGCGCCTGAGGTGCAGGCGGGCCCCGCTCGGAGACACCCCGGCGGCCTCGGCCAGATCCAGGAACGAGGCGCGTCCGTCGAGCTGCAGGTGCCGCACGATCGCCCGGTCGACGGCGTCGAGGCGGAACCCGGCGCGGTCAGTGCGCAGCGGGGAGTAGAGGTTGATCTCGATGCTCTCGTACAGGTGCGTCTGCATCTCGCGCACCCCGGGGAGCCCGCGGATGCGGTCGAGGGTTTGCTGCAGATGCGGATCCGCCCGCACGCGGATCTCGGCGTCGAGCGGGGCGTCGCCGCTGATGTCGGCCACGAAGGTGGTCTCCGGCATCGCCACAAGGGCGTCCCTGACCGGGGCGGCCGGCCCGTCGAGGCGCAGTTGGACGTAGCCGAAGCGCTGCAGGGCGAGGAGATCGGGGCTCACCGACACGGTGAAGGCGATCTCCTCGTGCTCCACCGCCCGCTGCACGATCTGGGTGACGCGCTTGCGGGTGATGCCGAGCGACTCCGCGATGCGGGTGTAGCTCGCCCGCCCGTTCTCGCGCAGCGCCTTGAGCACCTGGGGTGCGATGGGATCTCGGTGCTCCACGGTCTTCGAATCTCTCGGCTCGGGCGGGCCGTTTCACGATGGATCGACCCTGATATCCACCGATTCTCTCATGATTCGAGAAAGGTGGGGACGTAAACGCAGAGCACCGCGAATATCTCTCCGTTTTCGGTTCTCATCACCGAGCATCCCGTCTACTGTCGTGTCTGACCGGGGCCGCGACGGGGCGGAACGGCGCAGTCGCGAGGCCGCCCCGATCCGTCCATCTCTCAACGACGAAAGGTAGCCCCGACATGTCCTCCCCCTCACCCTCCTCCGACGACGTCGGCGGCCGGGACGGCGACGCGCTCGAGCTCGCAGATTACGGGTACCAGCAGGAGCTCAAACGCTCCCTCTCGCTGTGGTCCGTGTTCGCGCTCGGCTTCGCGACCATCTCCCCCGTCGTCGGTATCTACGCGGTCGTGCAGCTCGGCTTCACGTTCGCAGGCCCGCTGTGGCTCTGGGCTGTGCTGATCGCCTTCGTCGGCCAGTTCTTCGTCGCGACCGTGTACGCCCAGCTCGCCTCGCAGTTCCCGATGACCGGCGGCGTGTACCAGTGGGTGCGCCGTCTCGCCGGGCCGCGGCTCGGGTGGATGACGGGGTGGGTCTATCTCGCGGCGGCCATCGCCTCGCTCTCGACGGTGGCCTACCTCGGCGGAGTCTGGATGAAGGCGCTCGTCGGCGACACCGCGGACAACGCGGGCGGCCTCGTGCTCTACGGCGCGATCTTCCTCGTCGTCGCTCTGGGAATCAACCTGCTGGGCGTGAACCCGGTGAAGCACTTCCTGAGCGCGGGGATCGTCGCGGAGGGTGTGGCCTCGATCGTGGTGAGCCTGCTTCTGATCGTCTTCTTCATGCACAACGATCTCGGCACCCTGTTCAGCACCCTCGGCGCCGAGGCGAACGCGGGCGGGTCGGTGTTCTCGGGCTTCCTCGTCTGCCTCGCGGTCGCGGGCTGGGCGTTCCTCGGCTTCGACGCGACGACCCAGGTCGCCGAGGAAGCTCATGAGCCGCGCCGCACGGTGCCGCGCGCGATGCTGCGATCCTTCCTGTTCGTCGGCATCACGGTGCTGCTGAGCGGCACCGCCGTGACACTCTCGCTGCAGGATCCGGCTCGCGCCGTGAACGGCGAGCTCGCAGACCCGGTGCTCGCCTCGATCACCGAGGCGTTCGGCGGCTGGAGCGAGAAGCCGTTCATCGTCGTCGTGCTCATCGCGTTCTTCGCCTGCGCCATCTCGATCCAGACCTACATCGGGCGCATGGTCTACAGCTTCGCCCGCGACCGCCAGATCCCCTTCGCGAAGCCGCTCTCGCGGATCGGGAAGAAGGAGATCCCCCACGTCTCTCTGGTCACCACCGCCGTTCTCGCCGGAGCCGGTCTGCTGCTCGGCCTCAACGGCAACGCCGCGGCCACGCTGATCTCGTTCGGCTCGGGCGGCTTCTACATCGTCTTCCTGATCGTGGCCTCGGTCGCCCTGTGGGCGCGCCTCACCGGACGCTGGGATCCGAGCCGCGGATCGTTCAGGCTCGGTCGCTTCGGTCTGGTCGTCAACGTGATCGCCGTGATCTGGCTGCTGTTCGAGGTCGTCAACGTCGCCTGGCCGCGGGTCGAGCTCGCGCCCGTCGACGGCACCTGGGTGCAGGTGTGGGCCGTGATCCTGGTGTTCAGCGTGCTCATCGTGATCGGGCTGATCTATCTGGCCGTGAAGAAACCCCATCTCGAAGTCGCGGATCCCGCGCAGAAACAGGAGGTCGCGCGATGAACGCCACCGCACCAGCCATCGTCTTCGAACCCGGCGCGGGGCTCCGCGTCCGCGAGGTATCGGTTCGCGCGCCGCGCGCAGGGGAGGTCGCGGTCGAGATCCGCGCGGCCGGGGTCTGCCACTCCGATCTGCATATCCTGAACGGGGACTGGCCCGAGGAGCGCCCGCTCGTGCTGGGGCACGAGGCTGCGGGGGTCGTGACGGAGGTCGGCGAAGGCGTCGAGCTGCAGCCGGGCGACCACGTCGTGCTGTCGTGGTTCGCGCCGTGCGGTCGCTGCGATCGCTGCGCCTCGGGGAAGGCCTGGCTCTGCACCGGCACCCGTGCCGTCGAGAACGTCCTGCCCGACGGCGGTACGGCCTTCAGCTCGAACGGCGAAGAGGTGTGGCCGTTCCTCGGCCTCGGCGCCTTCACCGGCACGGTGGTCGTGCCGCGCTCCGCAGCGATCAAGGTGGCGCCCGAGCTGCCGTTCGAGGTGGGCGCGCTGCTCGGCTGCGCGGTGACCACGGGCGTGGGCGCGGCGGTGAACACCGCGCAGGTGCGTCCCGGTGAGACGGCGGTGGTCGTCGGCTGCGGGGGCGTCGGGCTCGCGACCATCATGGGTCTGCGCCTGGCCGGGGCGGGCACGATCGTCGCGGTCGATCTCTCCGCCGAACGGCGCGAGGCCGCCGAGCGCTTCGGCGCGACCGTGACCCTCGACGGGGCGGCGGTCGACGTGGTCGCCTGGTGCCAGGAGCACCTCGGCGGGGCCGACTACGCCTTCGAGGCGGTCGGCAGCCCGCGCCTCATCGAGCAGCTGCCCGCGATGATCCGGGCGGGCGGGGCGGCCGTGGTCGTGGGCATGCCCCCGATCGGCGCGAAGGTGCCGATCGACGCCTTCGATCTGGCGGATCAGGGCAAGCGCATCCTCGGCTGCAACTACGGATCGAGCGTCGCCGCGATCGACATCCCCCGTCTCGCGGGGCTGTACCTCGCCGGGCGTCTGCCGCTCGACCAGCTCGTGGGTGCGACTCGCCCCCTGCGGGAGGCGGAGCTCGCGTTCGAGGATCTCAAGGCCGGTATCGGCCTGCGGGGGATCCTGATCCCCGAGACTGAGACCGAGACCGAGGCCTGATCCGGATCGGGTGGTCCCGCCCGTTGCGGGCGGGACCACCCGCTATGCCGATCCGCTCCACGCCGCGGGCACCAGCACCCACACCACCTCGGCCCCGGCCTCCCCGGTGCGCCAGCTGTGCGGAGTGCGGCCCGGGAAGGTCAGCGTGTCCCCGGCGTCCAGCGTCTCCTCGCGGCCCGCGAACACCAGGCTCACGGTGCCGGCGATCACATGCATCGTCTCGACGCTGCAGTTGACGGTGTAGAGCTCGTCGCCCCCGCTCGCGTGCGGTTTCAGGGACGAGCGCAGCAGCTGCACCCGCTCCTCCGTGCGGGGAGTGACCAGCCGTTCGTCGGCGCCCGAGCCGCCCATGTTGATGCGGGGCGCGTCGGCGAGGGCGACTCGCTGCATGTCGGGGGCCTCGAACAGGTTGCCGACGGGAAGCGAGAGCGCCTGGCAGATCTGCACGAGCGTGGGCACGCTCGGCATGGTGTCGTCGCGTTCGATGCGGCTGAGGAAGCCCTTCGTCAAGCCGGTCGCCCCGGCGAGCTGCTCGAGCGTCATCGCCTGGGCGAGGCGGGAGGAGCGCAGCTGGGCGCCGATCCGCACCGGCGTCTCGTCGGCCGTGGGGTGCACGGGTCGCATGGCATTCTCCCTCTTCGCTGTCGGGCGGATCCCGGTCGTGTCGTTGACCTTGCGGGACGCTCCAGCCTATAGTGAGTGCAAGTTCTCTCATGGAACTCGCATGTTTACTATAAGACAACTTCGAAAGGAAGTGGGAACGTGACCGACCACACCCCCCAGGGGCCCGTCGACGCCAGCCTCACCCCGCGCTACGCCGGAATCGCAACCTTCGCCAAGCTGCCGCGCATCGAGGACGTACCCGCTGCCGACATCGCGGTCGTCGGCGTCCCCTTCGACACCGGCGTCAGCTTCCGCCCGGGCGCTCGCTTCGGTCCCTCGCACGTGCGCGAGGCCTCGCGTCTCCTGCGCCCCTACAACCCGGCGCAGGACATCTCTCCGTTCGCCCGCAAGCAGGTCGTCGACGCCGGTGACATCGTGGCGAACCCGTTCAGCCTCGATGAGGCCGTGCGCCAGGTCGAGGAGGCCGCGACCGAACTCGGCGAGAAGGTCGACAAGATCGTCACGATCGGCGGCGACCACACGATCGCACTGCCGCTGCTACGCGCCATCAACAAGAAGCACGGGCCGGTCGCGGTGCTGCACTTCGACGCCCACCTCGACACCTGGGACACCTACTTCGGCGCTCCCACGACGCACGGCACCCCCTTCCGCCGCGCATCGGAGGAGGGCCTCATCGATCTCACCGCCTCGATGCACGGCGGCACCCGCGGCCCCCTCTACGGCAAGAGCGACCTCGAGGACGATGTGAAGCTCGGCTTCCAGATCGTCACCAGCGAGTTCATCGAGGAGCACGGGATCCCCGCCGCGCTTGAGAAGATCCGCGAGCGCGTGGGCGATAAGCCGCTCTACATCTCGATCGACATCGATGTGCTGGATCCCTCGCACGCGCCGGGCACCGGCACGCCCGAGGCAGGCGGTCTCACCAGCCGCGAGATGCTCCGACTCATCCGCGGCCTCGCCGATCTGCAGATCGTGGGCGCCGACGTCGTCGAGGTCGCCCCGGCCTACGACCACGCGCAGATCACCGCCGTCGCCGCGAGCCACGTCGTGTACGAGCTCGTGAGCGCCATGGCCGGACGCGACTGATCCGCACGGACGGGTGCGCGGGATCGGTGCCGGTCGCCGATCCCGCGCACCCGGCAGACGCGGGTGCCGATCCGCGATCCTCCAATCGAACCAAGAATCCAAGGGAGCATTCGCATGCGCACCCCCACAGAGGCCGAGGTGCTCGCCGCGGCCGACGCCATCATCGAGGCGTTCGCCGCAACCGATACCGACGCTTACTTCGCCGGGTTCGCCCCGGACGCCAGCTTCGTGTTCCACCCCGAGCCGGCCCGCCTGAACTCCCGCGCCGAGTACGAAGCGCTCTGGGCGGGATGGCTCGCCTCCGGATGGCGAGTCACGGCCTGCAGCTCCAGTGAGCGTCTCGTGCAGACCTTCCCCGGCGGAGCGGTGTTCAGCCACACCGTCGCGACGAGCATCGACTCCGCAGACGGCCCCGACTCGTACGTCGAGCGCGAGAGCATCATCTTCCGGTCGGTCGAGGACGGACTCGAGGCCATCCACGAGCACCTCTCGACCGTGCCGACCGAGGAGGGCGCGGCGTGACCTCTCCCGAGACGATGGCCGTCAGCCTCGACGGCCACGATGACTCCGCTGGGCCGGTCCGCGGCACGCAATCGCTGCTGAGGATCGCGATGATCTGGTTGGCGGCGAACCTCGTCGTCACCACCCTGCTGACCGGCACCCTGTTCACGCCGGCGGTCTCGTTCGGCACGGCATCGGCCATGATTGTGGTCGGCACCCTCATCGGCGTCGTGGTGCTGGTGCTGATCGGCAACATGGGTACTCGCACCGGCCTGCCGACCATGGCGCTCACGCGCGGATCGTTCGGCATTCGCGGCAGCCTGCTCCCCGCGGCCGCGAACCTCATCATCCTGATGGGGTGGAGTTGGGTGCAGGCCATGCTCGCGGGGGTCACCGTCAACTACCTCGTGCACGAGGCGACCGGGTTCTCGAACCCGATGCTCTTCTCGGCGATCTGCCAGGCCATCGTCGTGGTGCTCGCGATCTTCGGTCACACGGGCATCTCGCGGGTCGAGCCGTGGCTGGCGCTCGCGATCCTCGTGGTCATGGGCTTCGTCTTCGCGGCCGCGTTCGGCGCCTTCAGCCCGGCCGAGTTCGCCGCGATCCCGGTCGACGCGTCCCTGGGCGGCACCCCGTTCATCACACTCGACATGGTCATCGCGACCGCGATCTCGTGGACGGTGCTCTCGGCCGACATGAACCGGCACGCGAAGAGCAGCACCGCCGGGATCGTCGGATCGGGGATCGGCTACACCCTGTCGACGTCGATCTCGATGTTCCTGGGCCTGGTCGCCTTCAGCGCCGTGCTGCTGCGCGGGCACGAGGCGATCCCGTTCGACCCGTCTGTGATCGTGGCGGAGTTCGGGTGGCCGCTCGGCATCGCGATCTTCCTGTCGGTGATGGCGACGAACACGATGGTGGTGTTCGGCATGGTCACCTCGGTGGTCAACGCTCAGTCGAAGTGGCACCTCAGGTTCCTGCCCACCGCGATCGTGCTCGGCGTGATCTCGGTGATCGGTTCGACCTTCCTGGGGCTGCTGAATCAGTTCACCGACTTCCTGTTCGTCATCAGCGCGTTCTTCGTGCCGGTCTTCGCGATCATGATCGCCGATTACTACCTGCTGAAGCGCCGCGGGTACTCGCGGCAGATCCTGCACGAGCGGCCGGAGAGCCGGTACTGGTACGCGGGCGGCGTGAACTGGATCGCCGTGGGGGTCTGGGTGATCGGCGCGGCGCTGTCGTACGTGCTCGCCTATGTGGTGCCGAGCCCGATCGGCGCGAACATCCCGGCGTTCGCGGTGAGCTTCCTGCTGTACCTGGGGCTCATGGTGCTGATCGGAAGGGGCGGTGCGCTGGGGCTTCGGGATCCGCGCGACGCGAATCCCACCGGGCACCTGCTCGACGGCGCCGACGAGACCGCCGCGCTGCGACTGGAAGGCTGAGCGCGACTCCGTGGGCGGGCCCGCGCTTCATGCTCTGCCCTGTCTCTTCGAGCGTGCCCGCCCATCCCTGAACCCGCCGAGCCCCGTTTCGGATCCCGCCGCGCCCCGTCCCCTGAGTCTGTCGAAGGGGGCGGGGCGTTCGCGTTCTTCGTGTGCTTGGGCGCGGCGGGACGGCGCGCCCGGGGTGCGCGTCTGGAGGTGCGGAGGGGGTGGGTTTTGAGTGTTGCAGCGCTGTTGAGTGCTGGTGTGGGGTGGTGTTTGTTTGGGGGTGGGTTTGGCGGTTTGGTGCGGGGACACGCCCGGGGTGTGTGTGGTTGTTGTGGTGGGTGGGGGTTGGGCGTAATGTATTCCCTTGTCAGCGCGACGGAGCGGGACGCGGAAGCGGCCCGGATCGGTTGCGAATCGGATCTCACGAGGATCACCCCGCGAGGGACTTGATGAAGTCTGCTCGGGAGTGTAAAGTGAGACTCTCGATCTCACCACTGAGGTCTCATCCCGATGAGGATGGGATTCTGATGCTCGTTCGTCTGAACGAGTCGGATTTGCGTGGAGCAGGTTCGGGTGGTAAGTTGGACAGGTTGCTGTTCGGAAGGCCGTTGGGTTGGTACGGGTGGTGTCTGGTCTTTGAGAACTCAATAGTGTGCACTTGATTGTTTTATGCCAATTATTTTGTTGCCGGCATTGACTGTTGTGGTTGGTGTTGGTGATGTTTTTTGGACAATGGATTGAATGTCAGTTGATGTTTGGTCTTTTTTGTCAGGTCAGACTCGTGAGCGCGGCGGCTTATTCCGTTGTCGTGTTCGCATTTGTTTTTTTACGGAGAGTTTGATCCTGGCTCAGGACGAACGCTGGCGGCGTGCTTAACACATGCAAGTCGAACGCTGAAGCTCCCTGCTTGCAGGGGGTGGATGAGTGGCGAACGGGTGAGTAACACGTGAGTAACCTGCCCCTGACTCTGGGATAAGCGCTGGAAACGGTGTCTAATACTGGATACGCGCACTGGTCGCATGGCCTGGTGCGGGAAAGATTTATCGGTTGGGGATGGACTCGCGGCCTATCAGCTGGATGGTGGGGTAATGGCTCACCATGGCGACGACGGGTAGCCGGCCTGAGAGGGTGACCGGCCACACTGGGACTGAGACACGGCCCAGACTCCTACGGGAGGCAGCAGTGGGGAATATTGCACAATGGGCGCAAGCCTGATGCAGCAACGCCGCGTGAGGGATGACGGCCTTCGGGTTGTAAACCTCTTTTGTCAGGGAAGAAGCCTTTGGGTGACGGTACCTGGAGAAAAAGCACCGGCTAACTACGTGCCAGCAGCCGCGGTAATACGTAGGGTGCAAGCGTTGTCCGGAATTATTGGGCGTAAAGAGCTCGTAGGCGGCTTGTCGCGTCTGCCGTGAAAGCCCGAGGCTCAACTTCGGGTCTGCGGTGGGTACGGGCAGGCTAGAGTGCGGTAGGGGAGATTGGAATTCCTGGTGTAGCGGTGGAATGCGCAGATATCAGGAGGAACACCGATGGCGAAGGCAGATCTCTGGGCCGTAACTGACGCTGAGGAGCGAAAGCATGGGGAGCGAACAGGATTAGATACCCTGGTAGTCCATGCCGTAAACGTTGGGAACTAGATGTAGGGCCTGTTCCACGGGTTCTGTGTCGTAGCTAACGCATTAAGTTCCCCGCCTGGGGAGTACGGCCGCAAGGCTAAAACTCAAAGGAATTGACGGGGGCCCGCACAAGCGGCGGAGCATGCGGATTAATTCGATGCAACGCGAAGAACCTTACCAAGGCTTGACATACACCAGAACGGGCCAGAAATGGTCAACTCTTTGGACACTGGTGTACAGGTGGTGCATGGTTGTCGTCAGCTCGTGTCGTGAGATGTTCGGTTAAGTCCGGCAACGAGCGCAACCCTCGTCCTATGTTGCCAGCACGTGATGGTGGGAACTCATGGGATACTGCCGTGGTCAACACGGAGGAAGGTGGGGATGACGTCAAATCATCATGCCCCTTATGTCTTGGGCTTCACGCATGCTACAATGGCCGGTACAAAGGGCTGCGATGTCGTAAGGCGGAGCGAATCCCAAAAAGCCGGTCTCAGTTCGGATTGGGGTCTGCAACTCGACCCCATGAAGTCGGAGTCGCTAGTAATCGCAGATCAGCAACGCTGCGGTGAATACGTTCCCGGGCCTTGTACACACCGCCCGTCAAGTCATGAAAGTCGGTAACACCCGAAGCCGGTGGCCTAACCCCTTGTGGGAGGGAGCTGTCGAAGGTGGGACTGGTGATTAGGACTAAGTCGTAACAAGGTAGCCGTACCGGAAGGTGCGGCTGGATCACCTCCTTTCTAAGGAGCACTCACACCCTCCGGGGTGTGCAGAGAAAGCATGAACGTCACCAAACGCGTGACGCATGCTGCTCAAGGGTGGAACATAAAACAACACGGCATGCCGTGACTGTTCGTCTGTGCGAGTACGCACTGTGCCCTTTGCGGGGCGTGGTGTTGGAAAGGATGGGTGAGTGGTTCGGGGTGTCTTTGAGTGCATGCTATTGGGTCCTGGAAGCCCAGCCGGCACACACCTTCTTTGTGGGGTGTGGGTGGACTTGGTTTTCTGACCCGCGGTCATCGGACGTGTTGCCGGTGATGGTGGGATCGGCCGTACGTTGAGAACTACACAGTGGACGCGAGCATCTACGCCAGCGTCAAATTTTTCCGCGGTTCGCGGGTGCGTCTTTTTTGCTTTCGGGTGAGAAAGGGGTGCCGGTGAGTGCGGGGTTGATGGTGGTGTATTTACTTTAATTTCATTGGTCGCGCACCCGACCAAGCCGCTCTTTTGCGGGGTGGTGGGGTGTGTGTTCGAATTTAATGCTTATGTGATTTCAAGTGATCAAGAGCAAACGGTGGATGCCTTGGCATCTGGAGCCGAAGAAGGACGTAGTAATCTGCGATAAGCCTCGGGGAGCCGATAAACGGGCTGTGATTCGAGGATTTCCGAATGGGGAAACCCCGCCAGGCGCGTGCGTACCTGGTGACTCCCGCCTGAATATATAGGGCGGGGTGAGGGAACGTGGGGAAGTGAAACATCTCAGTACCCACAGGAAGAGAAAACAATAGTGATTCCGGTAGTAGTGGCGAGCGAACCCGGATCAGGCTAAACCGGTGGTGTGTGATACCTGGCAGGGGTTGCATCACCGGGGTTGCGGGACATGCCGTGAGACGCTGCTGAGTCTCAAACGTGAGTGCGGACGTATAGGGGAACGCTTTGGAACGAGCGACCGGAGTGGGTGAGAGTCCCGTACCCGAAATGCGTACGCCGCGTGGTGTGTATCCCAAGTAGCACGGGGCCCGAGAAATCCCGTGTGAATCTGTCAGGACCACCTGATAAGCCTAAATACTCCCAGATGACCGATAGCGGACTAGTACCGTGAGGGAAAGGTGAAAAGTACCCCGGGAGGGGAGAAAGAGTACCTGAAACCGTTTGCTTACAAACCGTCAGAGCAGGCTTTGTTTCTGTGATGGCGTGCCTTTTGAAGAATGAGCCTGCGAGTTAGCGATACGTGGCGAGGTTAACCCGTGTGGGGAAGCCGTAGCGAAAGCGAGTCTGAATAGGGCGGTTCAGTCGCGTGTCCTAGACCCGAAGCGAAGTGATCTATCCATGGCCAGGCTGAAGCGTGTGTAAGAGCGCGTGGAGGGCCGAACCCACTTAGGTTGAAAACTGAGGGGATGAGCTGTGGATAGGGGTGAAAGGCCAATCAAACTTCGTGATAGCTGGTTCTCTCCGAAATGCATTTAGGTGCAGCGTTGCGTGTTTCTTGCCGGAGGTAGAGCTACTGGATGGCCGATGGGCCCTACAAGGTTACTGACGTCAGCTAAACTCCGAATGCCGGTAAGTGAGAGCGCAGCAGTGAGACTGTGGGGGATAAGCTTCATAGTCGAGAGGGAAACAACCCAGATCGCCAACTAAGGTCCCTAAGCGTGTGCTAAGTGGAAAAGGATGTGGAGTTGCTGTGACAACCAGGAGGTTGGCTTAGAAGCAGCCACCCTTGAAAGAGTGCGTAATAGCTCACTGGTCAAGTGATTCCGCGCCGACAATGTAACGGGGCTCAAGCACACCACCGAAGTTGCGGCAATCGGACTGAGACAAGCCTTCGTGGTTCAGTTGTCCGGTTGGGTAGGAGAGCGTCGTGTGGGCAGTGAAGCGGCGGAGTGATCCAGTCGTGGAGCCTACACGAGTGAGAATGCAGGCATGAGTAGCGAAAGACGGGTGAGAAACCCGTCCTCCGGAAGACCAAGGGTTCCAGGGTCAAGCTAATCTGCCCTGGGTAAGTCGGGACCTAAGGCGAGGCCGACAGGCGTAGTCGATGGACAACGGGTTGATATTCCCGTACCGGCGGTAAACCGTCAAAGACCTAACCAGTAGTGCTAAACAAACCAAGACCGGCATGGATCCTTCGGGTGATGTGCTGGTGGCGGCTGTGAACCCGATGCTGGGGTGGTGAGCGTGAGGTGTGACGCAGGAAGGTAGCCAGTGCCGGGCGATGGTTGTCCCGGTGTAAACATGTAGCCCGAACCTGTTTAAGAGATGGGTTCTGTGGGTGAGATGTGATGCGGACCCGTATGGGGAAGCTGGTGATCCTATGCTGCCGAGAAAAGCATCGACGTGAGGTTTGCTGTTGCCCGTACCCCAAACCGACTCAGGTGGTCAGGTAGAGAATACTCAGGAGATCGAGAAAATCATGGTGAAGGAACTCGGCAAAATGCCCCCGTAACTTCGGGAGAAGGGGGGCCACCCGCTTATTAGGACTTGCTCCGAAAGGGTGTGGTGGCCGCAGAGACCAGTGGGAAGCGACTGTTTACTAAAAACACAGGTCCGTGCCAACACGCAAGTGGATGTATACGGACTGACGCCTGCCCGGTGCTGGAAGGTTAAGAGGAGAGGTTAGACCTTTCGGGGTCGAAGCTTTGAATTTAAGCCCCAGTAAACGGCGGTGGTAACTATAACCATCCTAAGGTAGGTAGCGAAATTCCTTGTCGGGTAAGTTCCGACCTGCACGAATGGCGTAACGACTTCCCAGCTGTCTCCACCGTGAACTCGGCGAAATTGCAGTACGAGTAAAGATGCTCGTTACGCGCAGAAGGACGGAAAGACCCCGTGACCTTTACTACAGCTTGGTATTGGTGTTCGGTGTGGCTTGTGTAGGATAGGTGGGAGACTATGAAGCGGTGACGCTAGTTATCGTGGAGTCGTTGTTGAAATACCACTCTGGTCATATTGGATATCTAACTACGGACCCTGATCGGGTTCTGGGACAGTGCCTGGTGGGTAGTTTAACTGGGGCGGTTGCCTCCCAAAAAGTAACGGAGGCGCCCAAAGGTTCCCTCAACCTGGTTGGCAATCAGGTGGCGAGTGTAAGTGCACAAGGGAGCTTGACTGTGAGACTGACAGGTCGAGCAGGGACGAAAGTCGGGACTAGTGATCCGGCAGTGGCTTGTGGAAGCGCTGTCGCTCAACGGATCAAAGGTACCTCGGGGATAACAGGCTGATCTTGCCCAAGAGTCCATATCGACGGCATGGTTTGGCACCTCGATGTCGGCTCGTCGCATCCTGGGGCTGGAGTTGGTCCCAAGGGTTGGGCTGTTCGCCCATTAAAGCGGTACGCGAGCTGGGTTTAGAACGTCGTGAGACAGTTCGGTCCCTATCCTCTGCGCGCGTTGGAGATTTGAAAGGATCTGACCCTAGTACGAGAGGACCGGGTTGGACGGACCTCTGGTGTGCCAGTTGTTCTGCCAAGGGCATGGCTGGTTGGCTACGTTCGGGATGGATAACCGCTGAAAGCATCTAAGCGGGAAGCCGGCCTTAAGATGAGATCTCCGAGAACTTCGGTTCTGAAGGTGCCCAGGAGATGACTGGGTTGATAGGCCAGATGTGGAAGTGAGGCAACTCATGGAGCTGACTGGTACTAATACACCAACAACTTGAAAACACCCCACCCCCCAGGGGGGTGAGCATGCAAATGTAACGATGATTCGCGTCCACTTTGTGGTTCCCAACAGACGGCCCACACCCCCACACACTCGGGGTGTGTCGACATGTTGACAGAGTTACGGCGGCCATAGCGTCAGGGAAACGCCCGGACACATTCCGAACCCGGAAGCTAAGACTGACAGCGCCAATGGTACTGCGAGGGGGACCTCGTGGGAGAGTAGGACACCGCCGGACACCCATTAATTGAGGGTCGTACCAGTGAACGCCGAAGACGGCACCCACCGGTACGACCCTCAACACATTCATAGACTTAATTCGATAGCGCATTTTCGGGAGGCACTCCATGAACGATCGACCCCAGCGGGACGACTCCGCGGATCGAAGCCCCCGAAAGCGCAGCGGCGATCAAGCCCGCGGAGGGTTCCGCTCGGGCAATGATCGGAATCAGCGGTTCTCCGGCAGCGGAGATCGCCAGCAGCGTGGCGATCGCGGCCCGCGTCGTGACGGCGATCGTGAGGACCGTCGTCCGCGTCGCGAGGGAGACGATCGTCGTAGCGACCGCGGTGGCGAGCGGCGCCCGTTCCGCGATGACGAGGGAGGACAGAACCGACGTCCTCGCCGCGAGGGTGACTTCCGCGACGATCGACGCCCCCGTCGCGACGGGGACTTCCGCGAGGATCGCCGCCGGCAGCGTCGTGATGGTGATCTCCGCGATGACCGAGGCCCGCGTCGTGACGGCGCCGACCATCGTCGCGGTCAGAGTGGCGATCGGGGCGGGGAGCGCCGTCCCTTCCGTGAGGGAGGGCAGGAGCGTCGCCCCCGTCGCGACTTCGGCGATCGCGATGATCGTCGTCCCCGTCGCGACTTCGGGGAGCGAGAAGACCGGCGGCCTCGTCGCGATAGCGACTCCCGCGATGATCGTCGTCCGCGCCGCGACTTCGGCGATCGCGACGACCGGCGTCCGCGCCGCGACGGCGACCGCGAACGCGGTGGTCGCGGAGACGACCGTCCGCAGCGGAAGGAGAGCTTCGGCCGAGGCGGGACCCGCGGTGGCGGTCGCAGCGATCGCGGGGGCCGCGATCGCGAGTACACCGAGGCCGAGCGGCTGCAGCACGAGCTGCGCCCGGTGCGGGCCGAGCATCGTGATCCGGTGATCCCCGACGACATCCGGCCGAACGATCTTCACCCGGCGGCTCGCAACGAGCTGAAGACGCTGCAGGCGGATGTGCAGGAGCGCGTCGCGCGTCACCTCGCCATGGTCGCCATGCTGATCGATGACGATCCCGAGCTCGCGCATCAGCATGCTCTCTCCGCGAGCCGCCGCGCCGGCCGTATCCCGGTGACCCGCGAGACGCTCGCGATCACGGCGTATCGCACGGGTGATTTCGCGCTGGCGCTGCGCGAGCTGCGCACCTACCGCCGCCTTAGCGGCCTCGAGGGGCACGTCGCGCTGATGGTGGATTGCGAGCGCGGTCTGGGGCGCCCTGAGAAGGCGATCGAGACCGCGCTCGAGGCCGATACCTCGAAGCTCGATACCGAGCAGCGGGTGCACCTCGCGATCGCGGTCTCGGGCGCTCGCCTCGATCTGGGGCAGACCCAGCAGGCGCTGTTCGAGCTTGAGATCCCCGAACTCAACCCGAAGCGAGCCTTCTCGTGGAGCCCCGAGCTCTTCGGCGCCTACGCCGCCGTGCTCGAGGATCTCGGCCGCGAGGACGAGGCACGCGAGTGGTATCGTCACGCCGACCGCGCCGCGGGAGCACTGCAGGATCATCTCGGGTCGCTCGACGAACTCGAGGTCTTCGAGATCCGCGAATCCGAGCCTGTTCCCGACGAGGAACCGGCCGACGAGGAAGCGAGCGACCGGGAGCCCTCGGGCGACAGCGATGTCGACGCTGAAGCGGGCCTCGACGGTACCGCGGCGGACCTCGGTGACGTCGAGCCGGAAGAGGCGGCCGAGATCGCGGCCGAGGTCGACGCACTGCTCGCCGAGGCGGGTATCGGCGATGCGGATGCCGCTGGGGCCGGTGCTGGCAGTGCCGACGGCGCCTCGGAGGCGGAGGAGCGGGAATAGTGGCCCTGTTCGGCAAGAAGCGGACCCCTCTCGGAGCGGCGCCGATCGACGGCCGTGAGCTGCTGCTCTCCGACCTCGACGGCGTGGTGTACCGCGGCCCGGGCGCGATTCCCGGGGCCGTGGAGCAGCTGAATCGCGCAGCTGAGCGCGCTCGCCTCGCCTACATCACCAACAACGCCTCTCGCACGGATGCGGCCGTCGCCGAGCATCTCCGGCAGCTCGGGCTGCGCGCCGAGCCCGACGACGTCGTCACCTCCCCGCAGGCGGCGGTGACGTTGCTCGCGAAATCGGTGGCTCCGGGTTCTCGGGTGCTCGTGGTCGGCGGGGACGGGCTGGTCGACGAGCTGCACAAGGCCGGGTTCGAAGTGACCCGCAGCGCCGATGATGATCCCGCAGCGGTGGTGCAGGGGTTCGCGCCCGAGGTCGGATGGGTGCATCTCGCTGAGGCGGCGTTCGCGCTCGCCGAGCAGCCCGGCCGCGACCCGCTGCCGTGGATCGCGACGAACACGGACTGGACCATCCCGGTCGCTCGCGGCCTGGCCCCGGGTAACGGCACGCTCGTCTCGGCGGTCCACACCGCCGTGCAGCGGTTGCCGATCTTCGCCGGGAAGCCCGAGACTCCGATCTTCGAGGCGGCGTTCGACCGCTTCGGCACGCGCAACGCGCTGATGCTCGGCGACCGGCTCGACACCGATATCAAGGGAGCGCGCGCGGCGGGGATCCCCTCGCTGCAGGTGCTCACCGGTGTGGATCGGCCGAAGCAGCTCATCGCGGCCTCGCAGGATATGCGGCCCGACTACATCGTCGCCACGCTCGCGGAGCTGCACGAACCGTATCCGCAGACGGAGGTGCTGCGCGACGGCACCGTGCAGGTAGGAGCCGCGAAGGTGCGCATGGACGGACACATCGCCCAGGTGGTCGCCGAGGGCGGTTCCCCCCTCGACCTGCTTCGGGCCGGCTGCGCAGCGGTATGGGGATCGGGGCTCGCGATCTACGGGCTGAAGGTTCCGGAGATCCTCTACGAGGACCACTGGCTCTGATTCGACGAGGTGCCGACGAGCAATACATCAGGTTTAATGCTCACGCGAGCGAATTAAATATGCTTTAATTGGGATCGTGTTCTCCAACGAGGAAGCTCCGGCCCCGCATGCGCCGCTCGTCGTCATGGGCGTTTCCGGCGCGGGCAAGACCACTGTCGGCGTGGAGATCGCGCTGCGCCTCGGCCGCCCGTTCATCGACGCCGATGACCTCCACCCGCAGGCGAACCGGCGCAAGATGGAATCGTGCGTGCCGCTCGACGACTCGGACCGGGAGCCCTGGCTCCGTGCTGTCGGCAAGGCTATCTCGGCGGAGGTGCAGCGAGGACGACCGCCGGTCGTTGCGTGCTCGGCCCTGAAGATCGGTTACCGCGAGCAGTTGCGCGCGGAGTGCCCGGACATCGCGTTCGTCTACCTCGACGGGGATCCCGAGATCATCGCCGCCCGGATGAGCGGCCGCCAGCACGAGTACATGCCGGCCGAACTGCTCCCGTCGCAGCTGCGCGCCCTCGAGCCCCCGCTCGGAGACGAGCGTGCGATCCGCATCGATATCGAGAAGCCCGTCGACCTGATCGTCTCCCAGGCGATCGCGTGGTTGCGGACCCTCGAGCCGACAGACCAGGAGGTCGCTCGATGAGCCCGTCTATGACTGAAGGATCAACTCTCGACCTGCGAGGGGTGACGAAGAGCTACGGCGGCAACGTCGTCGTCGATGCGCTGGATCTCAGCTTGCAGCAGGGCGAGTTCGTCTCGCTGCTGGGTCCGTCGGGCTGCGGCAAGACGACGACCCTGCGCATGATCGCGGGCTTCGAACACCCGGATGCGGGGCAGATCCTGCTCGACGGCGATGAACTCACGGGGCGGCCGGCGAACAAGCGCGAGGTCAACACGGTCTTCCAGTCGTACGCGCTGTTCCCGCACCTGACGGTCGCGGGCAATGTGGCCTACGGGTTGCGACAGCGCAAAGTTCCCAAGAGCGAGATCATCGAGCGCGTCGCTGAAACGCTGCGGCTGGTGCGCCTGGAACAGTTCGCCGACCGGAAGCCCGCGCAGCTTTCAGGCGGGCAGCAGCAGCGTGTCGCACTGGCCCGCGCGCTGGTGAACCGCCCGAAGGTGCTCCTGCTCGACGAGCCGCTCGCGGCGCTCGACCGGCAGCTGCGCGAGGAAGTGCAGATCGAGCTGCGGCTGATCCAGGCCCGTCTGCGAACGACATTCCTCTTCGTGACGCACGACCAGGGCGAGGCGCTCGCGATGAGCGATCGTGTGGCGATCATGAACGGCGGGCGGATCGAGCAGCTCGATGATCCCGAGACCATCTACGAGCACCCCGCCACACGCTTCGTCGCCGGCTTCGTGGGCCAGCAGAACTTCTTCGAGGACGTGCGCGTCGAGGCCGACGGGGTCCTCGTGACCGCGGACGGCGTGCGTTTCCGGACCGCTGCGCCGGTGCGCGGCGACCGCGCGACCGTAGCCATTCGGCCCGAGGCGATCGGGCTCTCCCCGGAGACCGGTGAGAACACGGTCAACACCTGCGCGGCGACGGTCGAGGCCGTGAACACGCTCGGTGAGACCCGGCAGTACGTGGTGCGTTCGGCTGCGGGCGGCACGCTCATCACGCGTACTGCCCGCACCTCAGACACCCATCGCTTCGCGCCCGGCGACCGTGTGCTAGCGAGCTGGGGCGCCGACCACGTCGCGGTCTTCCCCGCATCTTCCACCCACTGAATCGCACCACTCGAAGGAGAGTCACTCATGGCCGACGGAATCCCCAAGATTCTCATGCCTCGCGCACGCGAGGTCGCCCTCACGCGCCGCCTGTTCCTCGGGAGCGCAGTCGGAGCGGGCGCCGCACTGACGCTCGCCGCGTGCTCCTCCGGCGGTTCGGGAGGTGCGAACGCCGGAGCGGGATCCGGCACCCTGCGCGTCTACTCCTGGTCGGGGTACGACGACCCCGCCAACGTGGAGGAGTTCGATTCGAAGGTGGCGATCGACTCCTACTCCTCGAACGAGGAGATGATCGCCAAGCTGGTCGCCGCGCGCGGCACCAGCGGGTACGACATCGTGATCCCGACGGGCGTCTTCGTGCCGCAGATGGCCGAGAACGACCTGCTCGAGAAGCTCGACCTCGGCCGCCTGAAGAACTTCGAGAACATCGACCAGGCGTTCCTGGGGCAGGAGTGGGATCCCGACAACAGCTACACGGTGCCGAAGTACTGGGGCACCACGGGCTTCGCCTACGACACGCAGGTCATCAGCCGCGAGCTCGTCTCCTGGGACGACTTCATCGACGCCGCGAAGAACGAGGCGAGCGGTCGCACCTCTCTCGCCGATGATCCCGGCGAGATCTGCGCGATCCTGTGCTTCGCGCGCGGCTGGAACCAGAGCACTCAGGACGAGCAGCAGCTGGGCGAGATCCGCTCCTTCCTGGTGGATGAGCTGGCCGAGCACATCTCCGCCTTCGACTCGGCGCCCGGCAGCGGCGCGATCCCGCAGGGATCCCAGGCGCTCGTGCACACCTGGAACGGGGAGGCGCGTCGAGGCATTCTCGCGAGCAAGGATCCCGATCGCTGGAAGTGGGTGCTCCCCACACCGGAGACGAACCTCTGGACCGACAACTGGGCGATCGTCAAGGGCGCCCAGAACATCGACGCCGCCTACGAGTTCATCGACTACTCGCTCGGCGTCGAGGAGTCGGTGCGCAACATCGAGTACGTCGGCTACGGCACTGGCATCGGACAGGCGGAGACCGAGCTCGCTGCGGCTGATGCACCGCTCCTCCCCATGATCTTCCCGAGCGAGGAGGAGAAGAAGCGCATGTACACCGGACAGATCAACGAGGCGCAGGAGACCCGCATGGAGATCGTCGCCGAGATGAAGGCCCGCGCCGGGGCGTGAGCGTTATGGCGAGAAAACGGAATCCGGATCGCGGGCAGCGCGGGGCCGCTGCTCTGCTCGCGGTGCCGGGCGGGGCCTGGATGCTGCTCTTCTTCATCGTCCCCATCCTGGTGGTGGTGTGGTACAGCTTCGGGCAGAAGCCGGGGCTGTACGGCACGCACGACAACTCCGTGCTCTCGCTCGACCGCTACGCGGAGGCGCTGAGCGGCGCGTTTCTGCAGACCTTCGCGAACACGCTGCAGATCGCGATCATCGGCACTCTCGTCTGCCTGCTGATCGCCGTGCCGTTCTCGTACTGGCTCGCGGTGAAGGTGAGTGCGCGGTGGCGGTACCTGGTGCTGGCGCTGGTGCTCGTGCCCTACTGGACGAACTTCCTGATCCGCACCATCGGATGGCAGATCCTGCTGGCTCCCGAGGGGCCGCTGACGCTTCTGCTGAGGGAGGCCGGCCTCGTCGATGCCGCGTTCTCGATGCTCTACACCAAAGGGGCGGTGCAGCTGGGTGTCGTCTACAACTACCTGCCGCTCATGATCCTGCCGGTGTTCGTCGCGATGGAGCGGCTGACCCCCGCACTGCGCGAGGCGAGCAAGGACCTCGGCGCCGGCCGGTGGGGGACCTTCCGCCAGGTCACGCTGCCGCTCGCGATGCCCGGCATCGTCTCCGGCGTGCTGCTCGTGTTCATACCGCTGATGGGCGACTACATCACGGCTCAGGTGCTCGGCGGCGCCAAGGGCAACATGGTGGGGCAGATGATCGCCGGGCAGTTCCAGCAGGGGCAGAACTGGGCCCTCGGATCGGCGATGTCCATCACGCTCATACTGACCACGCTGATCACGATCCTGCTGGTCGGGGCGATCGGTCTGGTCTGCGCCGCGGTGCTGCGAGCCCGACGGCGGCTCCCCATCGAGAGGGGCGCCGGGCAGCCGACCCGTGCCGGAGCGGAGGCCGCGGC
Organism: Leucobacter tenebrionis; assembly: GCF_019884725.1. Lineage (NCBI taxonomy): Bacteria > Bacillati > Actinomycetota > Actinomycetes > Micrococcales > Microbacteriaceae > Leucobacter > Leucobacter tenebrionis. Next base: position 2,543,959 of record NZ_CP082322.1, read on the forward strand.
ATGAGTTCGAACAAGGTACACGAGCGGGGCCGCGGCGCCGACCTGTCGCTGCGGATCTTCGGCATCCTGGTGCTGCTCTTCCTGTTCGCACCGCTCATCGTGATCCTCTTCTACTCCTTCAACACCGGGAGCCTGCTCGGGGCGTGGGAGGGATTCGGCGTCACGGCCTACGAGACCGCCTTCAACACCCCCGAGATATTGAACGCCGTGGGCGTCTCTCTCCGTTCGAGCGTCGTCGCCACCCTGTTCGCCACGCTGCTCGGTTCTACCCTGGGGATGGCGATCGGGCTGCGGACCGGCGCGTTCGTCTCGGCGATCGTCGGTCTGCTCGGCCTGGTGCTGGTCACCCCGGAGATCGTGCAGGCGGTGTCGCTGATGCCGTGGCTCACGTCGCTCAGCGTGGACTGGGGGCTCGCGCTGTTCAACGACGGGATCCTGCGACTGGCGATCGGCCACTCCCTGTTCGCCACGGCCGTGGTCTCGTTCCTCGTGCGCGGGCGGGTACGGGCGCTCGATCCCGCGCTCACCGAGGCCGCGGAGGATCTCTACGCCTCCCGCTGGAACAGCTTCCGCCAGATCCTGCTGCCTCAGCTGGCTCCCGCGATCGGCGCGGGCGCCCTCATGGCGTTCACGCTCAGTCTCGACAACACCATCATCTCGGCGTTCGTGCAGGCGACGGGCAGCACGCCCTGGCCGGTCTACGTGCTGAGTTCGCTGCGCTCCGGCCTGCGCCCGGAGCTCGCGGCCATGGCGGCGGTGATGCTGATCGCCACGCTCGCGCTGCTCGCGCTCGCCGCTGCGATCCTCGCCCGCGGCGGATCCGCGGCCAGCACCGCCCGCGCTCTCGTCGGATCGGAATGACCTCTCCCGACGCCTCTCTGAATCGAACCGCTCGGAAGGAGCCGCGCATGACCTCTGCGCTCACCATCATCGACTGCACGCTGCCGCTCGTCGACGGGGGTCGCGACCGCTTCGCCGTGCGCATCGAGGGTGAGCGGATCGCCGGCGTCACGCCGATGTCCGAAACCGCGGCCTCCTCCGGCGAGACCTTCGACGCGCGGGGGCGCAGCGTGCTCCCCGCGTTCACCGACGCGCACGTGCATCTCGTCGAGTCAGGCATCGAGCTGGCGCGGTGCGATCTCTCCTCGAGCACCTCGCGGGCCGATGCGCTGCGGCTCATCGCCGAGTACTGCGATCGTGCGGCGGATCCCTGGATCGTGGGCCGCGGCTGGTCGCTGGACCACTTCGCGGACACGCGCACGATGCTCGCCGAACTCGACTCGGTGACCGGCGAGCGGCCGGCCTACCTCTCGAACAAGGACGGGCACAGCGCCTGGGTGAATTCGGCGGCGCTGCGCCTCGCCGGCATCTCGACGGGAACCCCGGACCCCGAGGGCGGGCGTATCGAGCGGGATGCCGCGGGTGCGCCGATCGGACTGCTGCACGAGGGCGCCATGCTGCTCGTGGCCGAGCTGATCCCGGCGCTCGATGACGAGACCCGCTTCCAGGGACTGCTCGCCGGGCAGCGCCACTTCTTCTCGCTCGGCATCACCGGGTGGCAGGAGGCCATCGTCGGCGACTTCGTGCCGACCACAGACGTGGAGCGCTGCTACCGTCGCGCGATCGATTCGGGCCGGCTGCTCGGGCAGGTGACGGGCAACCTGTGGTTGCCGCGCAGCGATCCCGCGGGAGCGGTCGAGCAGCTCGTCGAGCGCCGGGCGGCCTTCGCGGGCGAGGAGCGCTTCCGCACGAGCGGCGTGAAGATCATGTACGACGGGGTATGCGAGACGCTGACGGGAGCGGTGTCGATCCCGTACCTCGATGGGGCCGAGGGCACGGCGACGCCGAACTGCGGGATCACCTTCTTCGATCCCGCGGAGCTCGCACCCGTGGTCGCCGAGCTCGATCGCGCAGGCTTCGACCTGCACGCGCACGTCATTGGGGATCGCGCCACGGATGAGATGCTGACCATGATCGAGGGGGCTCTCGCGGGTGCGCCGGCGCGCGACCGCCGTCACCAGCTCGCGCACCTGCAGGTGCTGAATCCCGAACTCATCGCCCGTATGGCGCGCGCGGGGGTCATCGCGAACGTGCAGCCGTACTGGGCGCAGGGCGACGCGCAGATGATGGAGATGACGCTCCCGTTCCTCGATCCCTCGCTGCACACGCATCAGTACGCGTTCCGCTCGCTCGAGCGCGCGGGGGTGCCCCTGGCTTTCGGATCGGACTGGCCGGTGACCACCCCGGATCCCTTCGCCTGGATCCATGTCGCGGTGAACCGCAGCTATCCGGGCGATTCCACGGAGCCCTTCCTGGCGCACGAGGCCCTATCGCGCCGGAGCGCGCTCCTGGCGGCCACCAGCGGATCGGCGCACGCCGTGCGACAGGACGACTCCCGAGGTCGCATCGAGCCCGGAATGCTCGCGGACCTGGTGGTGCTCGATGCTGATCTCACCGAGGTGCCGGACGAGGATCTGCACGGCGTGCGGGTCGACGCGACGTTCGCGCGCGGGGTGTCCGTCTTCGAGCGCTAGCTAGGCGTCACCCTGACCGCGCGCGTTCCGTAGCGGAGTCCCGATCTGCTGGTGTGCACGGTGAGGTACCCGCAGAATGGCACTCCGCGTTCAGGGGAGGTGGCGTCTGCCCGCGCCTGTTGGCGCGGCCTCCGTGCCTACGCCTCGGGAAGGATCGAGGGGCGGGGCAGATCCGACCAGGTGACGGAGACCTCCGCGGCGGTGCGTCGCATGATGCGGTCCATCGCGGCGTGGGCTTCCCCTGAATCACGAGCCCAGATCGCCTCGGCGACGCGCACGTGCAGCTCCAGCGCGTCCTCGTGCGGTTGATGTGGCATGAGCCCCTGCTCCGTGCGGGCGGTGAGCACTTCAGCGACGATCCGCTCGAGCTGAGCGATCATCTCGTTGCCGCTCGCCGTGAGCACGAATCGATGGAAGGCGATGTCGAGCTCGAGGAAGCGCTTGAGGTCGCCGGCCCTGCCCACCTCTCGCATCTCCAGAGCGAGCCCGAGGAGCTTCGCCGCATCGCGGTCGTCGCGGTACTGGGCCGCCAGCTCCGCCGCTTTGGGCTCGAACGCGGATCGGAGCTCGGTCATCGATCGGAGCTGCCCGCCCGACGACCCCACGGCGAGGCGCCAGCGGATGACGAGGGGATCGTAGAGGTTCCATGCTTCGGCGGGGCGCACTCGGATACCCACCCGCTTGGTGGCCGCCACGAGCCCCATCGCCTGGAGCACCCGGACCACCTCGCGCACCACCGGGCGCGAGACGCCCTCGTCCCTGGCGATCTGCTCGGCGTGGAGGACCGTTCCGGGCGCGAGCTCCCCTCCGACGATCCGGGTTCCCAAAGTCTGCAGGAGCTGTTCGTGCAGGGTCGGGGCCATGGCCTCATCGTAGTCTGTTTCGCCGGTTAGGCTTGATCCATGATCGAAGGCAATCCGCAGCCGGACGAGGGCGGCACCGCGAGTGCGCAGAGCGGTACGACGCCGCAGCGCCGCGCGAGCGAGGACGGTCTGCTCGGGCGCCTCGACGTGATCGAGGCGCAGCCGCTGGCGCAGCGCGCCGCGGGCTTCGAGCAGCTGCACGACGAGCTGCTCGCGGAGCTGCAGCGGGGGGATCATGGCGGATCCTGAGGGCGAAGCCGGTGCGGTCTGGCCAGGTGGAGCGGAGCGCCTCGACAGGGTTCTGCCCCTGCTCGGGCTCGCTCGGTCTCGCAGCCAGGCAGCCGAGCTCATCGCGGCGGGTGAAGTGCTGCTCGACGGGAAGCCGGCGGCGAAGGCCGGGGCTCGCGTGGCGCCGGGGAGCCGGATCGAGGTCACCGGAGGCGACCACTACGTGAGCCGCGCGGCTCACAAGCTCATCGCGGGCCTCGACGAGTTCGGCATCGACCCTGAAGGGCGCCTGGCGCTCGACATCGGGGCGTCGACCGGCGGGTTCACCCAGGTGCTGCTCGAGCGCGGAGCGCGCCTGGTGCAGGCGATCGACGTGGGGCACGACCAGCTGGTGCCCGCCCTGCGCGACGACCGGAGAGTGCGCCTCGTCGAGGGGCGCAACGCCCGCGACCTCACACCCGAGAACCTCGCGGCCGACACGGGTGAGTCCGAGGCGCCGAGTCTCGTGGTCGCCGACCTCTCGTTCATCTCCCTCGGCCTCGTGCTCCCCGCGATCGTGCGCTGCGCGGCGCCGAACGCCGACCTGGTGCTGCTCATCAAACCGCAGTTCGAGGTGGGGCGGGTGCGCGACGGCGTCGTGACCGATCCTGCGCTCCGAGCCGATGCGATCCGCATCGTGCTGCGCGCGGCGGCGGAGCAGGGACTCGCGGCCAGGGGGCTCGCGCCCTCTCCCATCGCGGGCGGAACGGGCAATCGCGAGTTCCTGGTGCATCTCGCAGCCGCCGAGGGCGCGCATCCGACAGAATGGGAGGGGCGGATCGCGGAGCTCTGCGGCGAAGACGGCCGCGTGGCGCCGAGTGGCCGATCCGCATCCGCACACGAGCGAACGGAGAGCCATGAGCACTGCGCATGAAGCGGGCGCGAGGCGTTTTCTCGTCGTCTCGCACACGCACCGCGACGAAGCCGTCGCGGCCACGGTCGAGGTCGTTTCGGCGCTGCGGGCATCGGGCGCCGAGCCGGTGCTCGACGCCCACGACCGGCAGGAGTTCGCGCCGCACCTGAACATCGAGAGCATCGCCGAGCTCGGCGACGATGTGCTGATCCACGAGCTCGAGGCCGCGATCGTGCTGGGCGGCGACGGCACGATCCTCCGCGCCGCTGAGCTGCTGCGCGGCTCCGAGTGCCCGATCGTCGGCGTCAACCTGGGCCACGTGGGCTTCCTCGCCGAGATGGAGAATTACGACCTCGCCGAGACGATCGACCGCGTGCTGCGCCGCGACTACACGGTCGAGGAGCGGATGACGGTCGACGTGCAGGCGGTCTGCGACGGCGAGATCATCGCCGAGACCTGGGCGCTCAACGAGGCCAGCGTCGAGAAGCGGCGGCGCATGCTCGAGGTCGAGATCGGCGTCGACGGGCGGCCGGTGTCGAACTTCGCCTGCGACGGCGTCGTGCTCGCGACCCCCACCGGCTCGACCGCGTACGCCTTCTCGGCCGGCGGTCCCGTGGTGTGGCCGACGGTTCAGGCCATGCTGATGGTGCCGATCGCCGCGCACGCGCTCTTCGACCGTCCGCTGGTGACGGGGACGGACTCCGAGCTGAGCGTGCGCATCCTGCCCGAGAACATCGGCCCCGGCGTGATGTGGTGCGACGGCCGTCGCCGCACCGAGCTGCCGGCGGGTTCGACCGTGAGCATCCGCCGCTCGAAGCACTCCGTGCGCCTGGCGCGGCTCAACCAGGCGGTGTTCTCGGATCGCCTGGTGCGCAAGTTCCACCTTCCGGTTTCGGGGTGGCGAGGCGCACGCCGCGAGAACGGAGGCGCCGAGTGATCGAGGAGCTGCGCATCCGCGACCTCGGGGTGATCGCCGACGCGACCCTGCCGCTCGGCCCGGGGTTCACCGCGATCACCGGCGAGACGGGCGCGGGGAAGACCATGGTCGTGAGCGCGCTCGGCCTGCTGATGGGCGAGCGGAGCGACGCCGGGGCGGTGCGCAGCGGTGCGTCGCAGGCGCGGGTCGGCGGCATCGTGCGCACGACGGACGCGGAGGTCGCCGAGATCGTCGAGGAACTCGGTGGAGACATCGAAGACGACGAGCTGGTGCTCAGCCGCACGGTGAGCGCCGAGGGCCGCAGCCGGGCGAGCGTCGGGGGCTCGAGCGCCCCTGTCGGGAGCCTGGGCCGGCTGGCCGGGAGGCTGTTCGCCGTGCACGGCCAGTCCGAGCAGCTGCGATTGCGGTCGGCCGCGGCGCAGCGGGATACCCTCGACCGATTCGGCGGCGAGGAGATCGCGCAGACTCTTCGCGAGTACCGCGCTGCGCATCGCGAGAGGCAGGAGCTGAGCGCGCAGGTGGCCGAGCTCACGGAGGCTCGCGACGAGCGGGCCGCGGAGGCGGCGCGGTTGCGTGCCGAGCTGGAGGAGATCGCCGCGGTGGATCCGCAGCCGGGCGAGGAGCAGGATCTCGCGCAGCGCATCGAGCTGCTGAGCAACGTCGAGGAACTGCGCGCGGCGACCTCCTCGGCGCACGAGGCGCTCGCGACCGACTCCGACGACCCGATGAGCCGGGACGCCAGTTCGCTGGTCGACGAGGCCGTGCGCGAGGTGGAACGCGTCGCGGGGCACGACCAGCGGCTGGAGTCCGTGCTCGACACGCTGCGCAGCGCGAGCTTCCAGCTCGCCGACGCCGCGCGCGAGCTCGCGGCGTACGCCGCCGATCTCGACCAGGAGGGGCCGGGCGAGCTGGCGCAGGCCAACGAGCGCCTTGCCGCTCTGAACGGACTGTTCCGGGTGTACGGCGCGGATTCGGCGGCGGTCGTCGAGTACGCCGGGGATGCGGCGAAACGCCTGACGGAGCTCGACGGCGACGACGAGCGGATCGACGAGCTCACTGCGCGCCTCGAGCAGCTCGGCGAGCAGGAGCGGACGCTCGCGTCGCGCCTCACGGAGCTGCGTACTGAGGCGGCCGATCGCCTGTCCGGGCTGGTGACGATCGAACTGCGGCAGCTCGCGCTGCCCGACGCGGAGTTCGTGGTGCGGGTCACGCCGCTCGACACGCTGGGCGGCTCGGGCGGCGACGAGGTGCAGCTGCTGCTCAGCCCGCACCCCGGTGCGCAACCCCGGCCGATCGCCAAGTCGGCCTCGGGCGGCGAGCTCTCGCGGGTGATGCTCGCGCTCGAGGTGGTGGTCGCGGCGGTCGACCCCGTGCCCACGTTCGTCTTCGACGAGGTCGACGCCGGGGTCGGCGGTGCCGCCGCGATCGAGATCGGCAGACGGCTCGCCCGACTCGCGCGCTCCTCGCAGGTGATCGTGGTCACGCACCTCGCCCAGGTCGCCGCCTTCGCGAACAACCATCTGCAGGTCGTGAAGGACTCATCGGGCGGTTTCACCGAGAGCAGCTGCAGGCGCCTCGAGGGCGAAGAGCGGCTCGCCGAGATGGCCCGGCTGCTCTCGGGGCTCAGCGATTCCGAGAGCGCTCTGGAGCACGCTGCGGAGCTGCTCGCGCTGCGGGATTAGGGGGCTCGGGAAGCGGCGGAGCACCTCGGTGCGAGGAGCGTCGGCGGTAGGTGCTACGCTCCACACATGGTGAAGATCTTCGGTCGCCGCCTGGGCGGCGGTACGGCGAAACCGACGCTCAGCGACAACGCGGCCGCGAAGGCCGCCTACCTCGATTCGCACCCCGAGGTCGTGCACGCCGATCTCGAGCAGCTCGACGCCGAGACCCGCGAGATGTACCGCGACGCGCGCGAGGCGGCGCTCGACGCCCGCGAGGAGCGCGCGAAGTCCTCGACGCGCGAGTTCGTGCTGCGCGCGCCGTTCCAGCTCGGCTTCACCGTGACCCTCGGCGTGCTCGTCGCGTTGCTGGTCGGCTCCATCATCGGCCAGCTGAGCACGATCATCATGTATGTCGCCGCGGCGCTCTTCATCGCGCTCGGCCTCGACCCGGTGGTGCGTGCGCTCGAACGGCACGGGATCAAGCGACCGCTCGGCATCGGCGTGGTGTTCGGCGGGTTCGTGCTCGTGATCGGGGGTCTGCTCGCCATCATCATCCCGATGATCGCGAACCAGATCACTCTGCTCGTGCGCAGCGCGCCCGCTCTCGTGCACGACCTGAACAACCAGCCGTGGTTCAAGGACATCAACACGCGGTTCGGCGAGTTCATCGACTTCGACGGTCTGCTCAGAATGGGGCAGGACTTCATCGGCGACCCCGAGAACCTCGCTCAGATGGCCGGCGGCGTGTGGCAGGCCGGCATCGGCATCGCCAACGGGCTCACCGCCGGACTGATCGTGCTGATCCTCACCCTCTACTTCCTGTCGTCCCTGCGCAGCGTGAAGCGGGCGTTCTACTCCCTCGTGCCCCGTTCGGGCCGCGCGAAGGTGATCGACATCACCGAGCAGGTCACGAAGTCGGTGGGCGGATACGTAAACGGCATGGTGGTGCTCGCCTTCACGAACGCGGTGCTGGGCTTCGTCATGATGACGATCGTGGGCGTGCCGTTCGCGGGCCTCGTCGCGGTGGGCGTGTTCTTCCTCGCGCTCATCCCGCTGATCGGATCGGTGCTGGCCACGGTACTCGTCTCGATCGTGGCGCTCTTCGACTCGCCGATGACCGCGATCATCGCGGCCGCGTACTACCTCATCTACATGCAGATCGAGTCGTACGTGCTCACGCCCCGCATCATGAACCGCGTGGTGTCGGTGCCGGGCTCGCTCGTGGTCATCGGCGCTCTCGCCGGCGGCACGCTGCTGGGCCTGCTCGGCGCTCTCATCTCGATCCCCGTGACCGCGATGGTGCTGATGATCATCAAACAGGTGTGGATGCCGCGCCAGGAGATGCGCTGAGCCGCGCTGCGGCAGCGCGAGCCGGCTCCCGGCGAGTGCCTCCGCTCGCATCGACAGCAGACCTCGAAACCCCGCCACTGTCTCCGGGGCGGATCAACTGATAGGATCGAAGCCCGTGGGAACAGAGCAGCGCACGGAACAGACCGGCATTACCAAGCACATCTTCGTGACCGGGGGTGTCGTCTCCTCTCTCGGTAAGGGGCTGACCGCCGCGAGTCTCGGTAACCTCCTCACCGCGCGCGGGCTGCACGTGGTCATGCAGAAGCTGGATCCGTATCTCAACGTCGATCCCGGCACCATGAACCCCTTCCAGCACGGCGAGGTCTTCGTGACCGACGACGGCGCTGAGACCGACCTCGACATCGGGCACTACGAGCGCTTCCTCGGCATCAACCTGTCGCAGGCCGCGAACGTCACCACGGGGCAGATCTACTCGACCGTGATCGCCAAGGAGCGCCGCGGCGAGTACCTCGGCGACACGGTGCAGGTGATCCCGCACATCACCAACGAGATCAAGCGCCGCATGCGCCTCCAGGCCGAGGAGGATCCGCGCCCCGATGTGATCATCACCGAGGTCGGCGGCACCGTGGGTGACATCGAGTCGCAGCCGTTCCTCGAGTCGGCCCGCCAGGTGCGCCACGAGCTCGGCCGCAACAACGTGTTCTTCGTGCACGTCTCGCTCGTACCCTTCATGGGCGCCTCGGGCGAGCAGAAGACCAAGCCGACCCAGCACTCCGTCGCGGCGCTGCGCTCGATTGGCGTCCAGCCCGATGCCCTCGTGCTGCGCAGCGACCGCCCCGTCACCGACGACAACCTGCGCAAGATCGCCCTCATGTGCGACGTCGACGAGGACGCGGTGGTCAACGCCGTCGACGTGCCCAGCATCTACGACCTGCCCCGCCTGCTCAACGACCAGGGCCTCGACCAGACCATCGTCGAGCACCTCGGCCTCGACGAGCGCGCCGGCGAGGTCGACTGGGCCGGGTGGCAGCCCGTGCTCGACGCCGTGCACCACCCGAAGGGCGAGGTCACGCTCGCGCTCGTCGGCAAGTACATCGACCTACCCGACGCCTACCTGTCGGTGACCGAGGCGCTGCGTGCAGGCGGCTTCGCGCACTCGACGAAGGTCAACCTCAAGTGGGTGCCCTCCGACACGTGCGAGACCCCCGAGGGTGCGCTCGAGGCGCTCGGCGACGTCGACGGCATCTGCGTGCCCGGCGGCTTCGGCATCCGCGGCATCGAGGGCAAGCTCGGCGCGCTGCGCTTCGCACGCGAGAACGGCATCCCCACGCTCGGCCTGTGCCTCGGCCTGCAGTGCATGGTGATCGAGTACGCCCGCAACGTCACCGGCCTCGAGGGCGCCTCGTCGACCGAGTTCGACCCCGACACCTCGGTTCCCGTCATCGCGACCATGGCCGAGCAGGTCGACATCATCGACGGCGGCGATCTCGGCGGCACGATGCGTCTCGGCCTCTACGAGGCGGCGCTGGCCGAGGGATCCCTCGCGGCCGAGCTCTACGGGGCGCCCACCGCCACCGAGCGCCACCGCCACCGCTACGAGGTGAGCAACCGCTACCGCGATCAGATCGCCGAGTCGGGCCTCTCGTTCTCGGGCACGAGCCCCGACGGCGCGCTCGTCGAGTACGTCGAACTGCCCCGCACCGCTCACCCCTTCTACATCGCCACGCAGGCGCACCCCGAGCTGAAGTCGCGCCCGGGCAAGCCGCATCCGCTCTTCGCGGGGCTCGTCGGCGCCGCGATCCAGCGTCGCGACGCGGCGCAGCTGTTCGAGGTCGAAGAGGGCGAGTAGAGGTCATGGCCGGCGAGGACGCCGCGGTGCCGGGCGGCCCGCGAGACCACGAGGGCGGGGCGCCGCTGGTCGACCAGCTCGCCGAGGTGCCTGTGCTCGACAGCGAGCTGCTCGTGCGCGGGCGGGTCTGGGACGTGCGCCGCGATCGCTTCGAGTTCGGGGGCGACGTGCTCACCCGCGAGTACCTCGACCACACGGGCGCCGTCGCGGTCGTCGCGCTCGACGCCGACGACCGGGTGCTGCTGATCCAGCAGTACCGGCACGCCATCGCGCATCGCGACTGGGAGATCCCCGCGGGCCTCATGGACGCGCCGGGGGAGTCCGGGCTGCTCGCGGCGCAGCGCGAACTCGCCGAGGAGGCCGACCTGCAGGCCTCGCGCTGGGACCTGCTGCTCGACCTGTTCCTGTCGCCGGGCGGCACCAGCGAGGCGATGCGCATCTTCCTCGCCCGCGACCTGTCCCCGGCCGAGCACGACTACGTGCGCGGTGAAGAGGAAGCGGAGCTGGTGCCGCGCTGGGTGCCGCTCGACGAGGTCGTCGAGGCCGTGCTCGCGGGGCGGGTGCAGAACGCGGTCACCGTGAGCGGTGTGCTCGCCGCGGCGGCCTCCCGGGGGCGCGGCTGGTCGACACTGCGCGATCCCGAACTGCCCTGGGTCGCCCGCGAGGCCGCGCGGGGCACCCGGTCGAAGTAGGCGGGGCACGGGGAGGCATGCGCTGATGGGGCTCACCGCGCAGCAGGGGGCCGAGCGCTACCTGCGGCACGTCACGCTCGAGCGCGGGCTCTCGGCGAACAGCCTCGCGGCGTACCGGAGAGACCTCGACGCCTACGCCGCCTGGCTGGAGGCGCGCGGCATCTCCGACCTCGGGCACGTCACCCCCGACACGCTCTCGGAGTACGTAGCGGAGCTGAACGGGGGCGGCGCCGGTGCAGCGCCAGGTGCTTCATCGCCGGGTGCGGCGGCTGGGACGGCGGGTGCGGCGGCTGGGACGGCGGGCGGCGCGGGATCGGGATCGGGGACGACGGGATCCGGATCCGCCCCCTCCTCCCCACCCCCGACCCGGCTCGCGCCCGCCTCGATCACCCGCCGGCTGTCGACCGTGCGCGGCATGCACCGCTTCCTGTTCGAGGAGGGGCTGCTCGAGACCCACGCTGGCAGCGGTGTGCGTACGCCGAAGCCGGCGCTCCGCCTGCCCAAGGCGCTGCCCGTCGAGGAGGTCGAGGCGCTGCTCGCAGCAGCCGGTGGCGGTGAGGACGCGGCCGCCGATCAGCCCGTCGCGCTGCGGGATCGCGCGCTGCTCGAACTGCTCTACGCGAGCGGCGCCCGCGTGAGCGAGGTGACCGCGCTCGACCTCGACGACCTGCTCGCGGTGCCGGGCCGCGGCGACGCGTGGGAGGACCCGGAGTACGCGCTCGGCGAGGGCGGGTTCCTGCGGGTGACCGGCAAGGGATCGAAGCAGCGGATCGTGCCCTACGGCAGCTACGCGGGGCGCGCGCTCGCCGCCTACCTCGTGCGCGCCCGGCCCGCGATGGTGGCGCGTGGCAGCGGCACGCCCGCGCTCTTCGTCGGACCGCGCGGCGCACGGCTCTCGCGTCAGAGCGCCTGGCTCGTGATCCGCGCCGCGGCGGAACGCGCCGGGATCACTACCGAGGTGTCGCCGCACACCCTGCGCCACTCCTTCGCGACGCACCTGCTCGCGGGCGGCGCCGACGTGCGCACCGTGCAGGAGATGCTCGGGCACGCCTCGGTGACCACCACGCAGATCTACACCCAGGTGACCGCCGACACGCTGCGCGAGCACTACCTGATGTCGCACCCGCGTGCGCGGGTACAGGGCTGATTCGGCGCCGTGTGCGCCGTTTTCGCGATGCGGATCAACGCTGGCGCGTTGCTCTGTCGCATCGCGCACCCGCGTGCGAAATAGCGGCTCCCTGAGCCTGTCGAAGGGGGTGAAGGATCCGGACCCGACCCTGCCGAGATACGGAGTTCGCACGTTCGGGCGCGATCAGAGCTGCAAAATCCGTATCTCGGCGCGGGTGAGGGAAAGGCTCGGATCGGGCGCAGGGTGGAGACGGGTCAGTCGCGCGGCAGGCGGAGCCCCGCGCCTACAGGTGCAGGCGCTTCGCCAGCTCGTGCCGCACCTCGGCGCTCCGGGCGTGCTGCAGGAGTCCCAGCACCACGAGGCTGAGGGCGCCGCAGATCGCCGACGGCAGCGGTGTCGTCACCCAGCCGAAGACCAGGAAACCGATGGGCGCAATACCCAGCAGCACGGCCAGGCCGCTGTAGACGATGTGCTCGCCGACCTCGATGCGCATCACCCGCACCGTGATGAGCAGGGCGACGATCGAACACGCGCAGACGATCGGCACCGCATACGTGAGCGACCACCCGCGCCAGCCGGTGAGGTAGTCCCAGTACACGCAGACCAGGCCGACCAGGACTACGAGATACACCGTCCCCTTGGCGACGTTGCGCCGCTTGCGCACCGCCATCAGCACCACGAGCCACATCGCGATCACCCCCAGCCACACGGAGCGGAGCGCGCCGATGCCGTCGAGGTCCCTGCTGAACAGCAGTTGCACGACGAACGATGCGAGGATCACCGCGAGCGACGCGAGGAATAGCACCCGCAGCACCCTGCGCCGGGAGAACTCGAGCGGTACGGCCGGCAGCGGGCTCGGGGTCGCCTCGCCGGAGACGGGCCCCTCGCAGAGCGGGCAGCGGGTCCAGGCTCCCTCGATGTCGAGAGCGCACTCGAGGCAGCGTCTCATAGCTCCTCCTCCGCGAGTTCCGCCTCGGTCACCCGGGCTGCGGCGACGGTGACGTCGATCCCGCGCGAGGTGAGGAGTCGCGCGAACTCCCGGATGTGGTCGGTCTCCGTGAACGGCGAGGTGAAGGTGATCGTGAGCAGCCCCGCGTGAGAGATGGCGCAGAACTGCGGTCGCACCGCGGAGACGTGGAACAGCATGCGGCCCACGCGCGATTCCGCGGGCTCCGGGAGGGTCACGCGGCCCAGATTCGAGACCGCGACGCTCAGCCCCCGGTTGTTGGCCCAGTTGATCAGGCCCAGGAGCACGTCCTTGAGGGGCCTCGGCACGATCCTCAACCCGATCATCCGCTCGAACCGGATGAACCTTCGCAGCTTCCGCCCCAGCGCCTCGGGGCTCGCCTTCGGGCGGAACTGCGCCTCCAACCGCCTGCAGATCGAGCCGAGATCGTCGGCGCCCTCGCCGTAGGTGTGCGCGACGCGCACGGTCGCGAAGAAGTTCCGCGCCGACGTCGACGGGTAGAACTGGCGCAGATTCACCGGCACCGACGCCGCGATGGTGCGCGCTCTGCCGAGTCCGCCCGAGGAGGAGCGCACGGCTTCGAAGAACAGTGCGGTCAGATACATGGTGAGGGCGACTCCCTCGGCGCGCGCGAGTGCGAGCACCTCCTGGGCCGGGGCGGTGAGTTCGACCGCTCGCGTGCGGTTGTCAGGGGTGCGCGTTCCCCTCACCCGGTGCACCTGTTCGCCCGGCCGGCGCCGCAGGCTGCGAATGCTCCAGCGCGCTTCGGGGGCGGGCGGCGCGCTCTCGGCCACGGTGAGCGCGGCCGGCGTCGCCGCGCGGCTGAACGCGGATCCGGCAGCGGGCGCCTCCGCGCCCCGCCGGCGGCGGAAGTAGTGGGCGAAGCTGTCGGCGGTCAGCTCGTGCACCGGGCCGGCCGCGTCGTCACCCGGCCGCGGGGCGGCGTCCGCTCGAGAGGGGTCGAGGCGTTCTTCGGAGCTGGGAGGATCGGCGTGCGCCTCACCGGCAGCATCTCCCTCGGGCGGGTGCTCGGGATCCCGCAGTCGGGTGTAGGCGGCCAGGAGGTCGGAGAGGAACCACAGCGCCCCGGTGCCGTCGGACAGAGCGTGGAAGATCTCGAGGATGACGCGCCGACGGTGGTGCATCACGCGGAACAGCAGGTTCAACCGGTCGGCCTGGTAGATGGGCGCGCACGTGTGCTGCTCGTCCTCCGTGACGGTCGGGCGCAGATCGCTGTCCTGCAGGTAGTACCAGAAGACCCCGCGTCGCAGCACCGCGTGGTAGAGCGGGTACCGCTCGTACGTGGTGTCGAGGGCCTGCTGCAGCAGGGCCGGGTCCACGTCGTGGTCGACCTCGGCGCTCAGGCGGAACACCTTCGGATCCGCATCGCTGCGGGCCGCGAGGAAGATGTTGGACGCGTTGTCGAGCCGCACCCAGGCTCGGCGGGTCATGGCATGCCCTGGTGAACGGAGCTCTCCTCGGCGTCGCCGTCGAGGAAGGCGTTGATCACCTCGTACGCCTCCCGGAGCGACCGGGAGAAGCGGGGCAGAGCGATGAATCCGTGCAGCGCTCCGTCGACGCGGTGCAGCCGAACCGCGTTGCCCGCGGCCTCGAGCGCGCGGCCGTAGGCCTCGCCCTCGTCGCGCAGCAGGTCGAGCTCGGCCGTGATCACCAGCGTGCGCGGCTGCGCGGAGAGGTCCTCCGACATGAGCGGAGCCACGAGGCGGTCGCGGCGGCGCTCGGGATCGGGCACGTAGAGTTCGAAGTAGTCCTGCACCTCGGCGTTCGTGAGCCGGTAGTCCTCGCCGTGATTGCGCACCGAGGCGAAGGGGGAGGAGGCCGGGTCATGATCCCAGTGGGTCACCGGATAGAGCAGGATCTGGCGACTCGCTCCGTGCCGGCCGCGATCCCGCAGCAGCAGCGAGACGACCGCGGCGAGATTGCCCCCGGCCGAGTCGCCCACCAGCACGATGCGGTCGGCGCTGTCGGCACCCGCCCGCTGCGGGTCCTCCAGCAGCAGCCGGGCGACGTCGTAGCAGTCCTCCAGGCCCGCCGGGAAGGGGTGCTCGGGCGCGAGCCGGTAGTCGACCGACAGCACGGTGCAGCCCGTGAGGTCCGCCATCGTTGCGCACGCCGGGGTGTAGCTCTCGATATCCCCCGTGACCCAGCCGCCGCCGTGGAAGAACACGAGCACGTCATCGCGCAGGCGCTCCTTCGGCTGGAAGGTGCGAACCGGCACCCGGTGGCTCGCGCCGTCCGGGCCGATCCGCCAGTCCGATGCCTGGTACCGGGGGACCGGAAGCGCGGCGAGTCGGCGCTGGCGGCGGCGCACCTTCTCGTAGTCCTCCCGCATATTGAGGCGCGGGGCGGCGAACAGGCTCAGCGCCGCCCGGAACAGCCGGTTCACGGGATGCCGGCGGCGTCGGGAGATGAGCGGTGCATGCCCCCAGCATAGAGAGGCTTCCTGTCGCTGCACCCGGCCTGCCCGGCCGGCCGGCTGCCTGTGCGCCCGGCTGCCCGTGCGCCCGGCCCGCGGCCGTGCGCCTGCCCGTCCCCTTCGCGCACCGATCTGCCCCGGAACACACCGAACTCGTGGTTTTGATGTGCATCTCGGCAGATCGGTGCTGCTGGAGCGGGATCCGCGGGATCCTCGACCACACATCGGGCGCGATAGGATGGGGCGTTAGCGAGCGACACGAGAGAGGGGCCGGGTATGGCAGACACTCTGTTCGAGTTGGGCCCGACCGGCCGACCCGAGCGCATCATCCCGCCGCCGCCCAAGCTCGAACGGCACGGGCCTGCGCGCATCATCGCGATGTGCAACCAGAAGGGCGGGGTGGGCAAGACCACCAGCACCATCAACCTCGCGGCTGCGCTCGCGCGCTACGGCCGCCGGGTGCTCGCCGTCGACTTCGACCCGCAGGGCGCGCTCTCCGCGGGCCTCGGCGTGCCCGCGCACGACGTGCCCACCATCTACGACCTCATGCTCGGCAAGGAGAAGGATCCGCAGGCGGCCATTCAGGTCACTGAGACCCCCGGCCTCGACGTGATCCCCGCCAACATCGACCTCTCGGCAGCCGAGGTGCACCTCGTGACGGAGGTGGCGCGCGAGCAGATCCTCGCCGGCGTGCTGCGCAAGGTCGCGGGCGACTACGACGTGATCCTCGTCGACTGCCAGCCCTCGCTGGGTCTGCTCACCGTCAACGCGCTCACCGCGAGTCATGGCGTGCTGATCCCGCTCGCCTGCGAGTACTTCGCGCTGCGCGGGGTCGCCCTGCTGGTCGAGACCATCGAGAAGGTGAAGGATCGCCTCAACCCGGCTCTCGAGCTCGACGGCATCCTCGCCACCATGTACGACGCGCGCACGCTGCACGCGCGGGAGGTGCTCGAGCGCGTGGTCGACACCTTCGGAGACAAGGTCTTCGACACCGTGATCGGGCGCACCGTCAAGCTGCCCGATGCGCAGATCGCGGCGAAGCCGATCCTCGACTACGCGCCCTCGAACGCCGCCTCCGAGGCCTACCTCAAACTCGCCCGCGAGCTCGTGCAGCGGGGCGCCGTCGCCTGAACGCCGTCATGATCGCGCTTGCAGGCGAACCCGGAGAACGCGAGGCGTCCGACGATTCGGCTGAAACCGCAGCCGGTGCGGTCGCCGGTACCGCTGCCGATCCTGCCGGTCCTACCGGCGCAGCTGCCGGCCCTGCCGACGCCGCGGTCGCCGATCCTGCCGCCGGTCCTGCAGCCGCTGATGCCGGCGCCGCCGTGGCCTCAGCCGCCGCCGGCGCCGACGATGCCGCAGCCGCCGCAGCCGCCGATCCCGCAGACGACGACGGCGCCTTCCGCGTCACTCTCGAGGTGTTCGACGGCCCCTTCGATCTGCTGCTGAACCTGATCGGCAAGCACGAGCTCGACATCACTGAGGTCTCGCTCAGCCTCGTCACCGACGAGTTCATCGCGTACCTCGCATCGCTCGAGGGCCAGGGGCTGATCGAGCTGGATCGCGCCTCGGAGTTCCTGGTGGTGGCGGCGACGCTGCTCGACATGAAGATCGCGAGCCTGCTACCGCAGGGCGAGGCGGTGGACGCCGAGGACATCGCGCTGCTCGAAGCGCGCGACCTGCTCTTCGCCCGGCTGCTGCAGTATCGGGCGTTCAAGCAGGCGAGCGCCTGGTTCCAGGGGCGGTTCGACGCCGAGAGCGCCCGGCATCCGCGCCTCGTTCCGCTCGACGCCAAGTACCGAGAGCGCACGCCCGAATTCGCCTGGTCGCTGTCGGCGGCCGACTTCGCGGCGATCGCGACGCTCGCGTTCGCACCGCGCGAGATCCCGACGGTCGGGCTCGACCATCTGCACGCGCCGCTCGTGTCGATCAGGGAGCAGGCCGCGCTGGTGGTGTCGATGCTGCGCCCGGCCGACGGGCGGGGCGGCTCGAGGTCGTTCCGGGAGCTCGTGGCGGGCGTCGACGCGGTGAACGAGCGCGGGGTGATCGTGGCTCGCTTCCTCGCGATCCTCGAGCTGTATCGGCGCGCCGCCGTGTCATTCGAGCAGGCCGAGCCGCTGGGGGAACTGCGCGTGCAGTGGACCGGCGAGCACTGGTCGGACGAAGAACTCTCTACGCTGGGGAACGATTATGACTGAGCAGGATGTGATGGACGGCGCGGTTGCCCCGCAGCCGGATTCTGGCACGGCGGCCGAATCGGGGTCGCAAAGTGCGATTTCGGAGCCGCCGAAAGCATCCGAAGCGACCCCGATTTCGTCTGCGGTGGCTGAGGCGGCTGCGGTGGCTGAGACGGAGGCGGCTGCGGCGACTGATACGGAGCCCGAGGCGGGAGCGAAAGCGGAGACCGAGGCCGATTCCGCGCTCGCCCGCGCCCGCGAGCAGCACACGCTGGCGCAGCAGCTCGAGGCGCTGCTGATCGTCGCCGACGAGCCGTTGAGCGTGGTGACGCTCGCCACGGCGACGGATCGGCCGCTGCGCGAGGTGCGCGCCGCGCTCGCGGGCCTGGTCGCGGAGTACGACGGCACGGCAGAGGAAGGATCCGGATCCCGAATCCAATCCCAGCGCGGCTTCGAGCTGCGCGAGGTCGCGGGCGGCTACCGCTTCTACGTGCGCGAGAGCCTCGATCCCGTCGTCGCCGATTTCGTGCAGCAGCAGACCCCCGCGAAGCTCTCGCAGGCGGCGCTCGAGACACTCGCGGTGGTCGCCTACCGCCAGCCGATCTCGCGGGGTGCGATCGCCTCGATCCGCGCGGTCAACGTCGACTCGGTGGTGCGTACGCTGCTCGCGCGCGGGCTCATCACCGAGGTCGGGCAGGATCCCGAGACCACAGCCACCCTCTACGGCACGACCGAGGCGCTGCTCCGGCACCTCGGCATCGAAGACATCTCAGAGCTGCCGCCCATCGCGCCGCTGCTCGACGACCCATCGGAAGGATTTGAGCATGAGTCGCTCTGACAGCGAAGCCGGCGGCGCGGGCCCCGGGGGCAGCTTCGAGGTCGATGGTCAGGCCGTCGAGATCGACATGGCCGAGTGGGGGTGGGATCGGCCCACCTCGCAGCCGGGCGGCCGGGCGGGTGCAGCCGAGGACGACGGACGGGTGCGCCTGCAGAAGGCCCTCGCCCACGCGGGCGTCGCGTCGCGTCGCGCCTGCGAGACGCTCATCACGAGCGGGCGGGTGACGGTGAACGGCGAGGTGCAGCGCGAGCTGGGCAGCCGGATCGACCCCGAGCACGACGCCGTGCGCGTCGACGGCGTGGTCGTGCAGCTCGACGTGTCGAAGCGCTACTTCGTGCTCAACAAGCCGCGGGGCGTGGTCTCGACCATGCGCGACGAGAACGGACGCCCCGATCTGCGTGAGTTCGCGGATCGCGTCGACGACCGCCTCTACAACGTCGGCCGCCTCGACACCGACACGAGCGGGCTGCTCATCCTGACGAACGACGGGGACCTCGCGCACCGCCTCGCCCACCCGAGCTTCGGCGTGCAGAAGACCTACATCGCGAAGGTGCGCGGGCGCGTGACGGCCGCCGTGATCCAGCGCCTGCAAGACGGCGTGGATCTGGCAGACGGGCCGATCCGCGCCGATCGCGCGAGGCTGCTGCCCGACGGCTCGACCCGCTCGCACTCCCTCGTCGAGGTGACGCTGCACTCGGGCCGCAACCGCATCGTGCGCCGCATGCTGGCCGAGGTCGGACACCCGGTCGAGGAGCTGGTGAGGCGGCAGTTCGGCCCGCTGCACCTCGGTACGCTGCGCGTCGGGGAGATGCGCGAGCTGTCCGCCGCCGAGCGCGGGGCGCTGCTGTCGGCGGTCGAGGACGGGGGCTCTGGGGGCGGATCGGATTCCTCGCGGCGCTCGGGATCGCGCGGCAAGCCGGGTGCCAAGGGTGCCAAGGGCGGCAAAGGCGGTAAGGGCGGCCAGGGAGCGAAGGCTGCGAAGGACGGCTCGGGCGCCGCGGAGACGAACGGCGCGAAGGGTGCGGGCAAGCAGCGTCGCGGCGGTGCCATCAGTGCGGGCCGACCCGGCGACGGGAAGGGCGCCAGGGGCATGCGCGGGATTGCGGCTCGGGGCAACCCGCACGGCCGGCGCAAGCGGCCCTCGCGCTGACGCGCCGCGGTGCCGCCCCGTCCTGCCCCGCCCCGTCCTGCCCTGGCTACGCGCCGGGGCGGCTCGGCTCGAGGCTCGCGAGCGTGCCGAGGAGCGAGAG
The DNA here is from genome assembly GCF_019884725.1 of Leucobacter tenebrionis. NCBI lineage: Bacteria > Bacillati > Actinomycetota > Actinomycetes > Micrococcales > Microbacteriaceae > Leucobacter > Leucobacter tenebrionis. Next base: position 2,563,724 of record NZ_CP082322.1, read on the forward strand.
GGGCACGAGTGCGGGATCCGCGGCCCCGTCGCGCACGATCGCGGCGATGCGCGATCCGAGTTCGGACGTCGTCGCGCCCATGCCCGGCCCCGAGAGCTCCGGCAGCGAGGCCAGCACCTCGACTGTCGCGGCCTCGACCGCTCGCGCCGCGTCGGCCTCGCCGAGGTGGCCGAGCATGAGCGCGAGAGACAGGATCGCGCCCGACGGGTTCGCCCAGCCCGTGCCGGCGATGTCGGGCGCGGAGCCGTGGATGGCCTCGAACATGCTGGGCGCGGAGCCGTCGAGGTTGAGGTTCGCGCTCGTCGCGACGCCGAGCCCTCCCTGGATGACGGCCCCGAGGTCGGTGATGATGTCGCCGAAGAGGTTGTCGGTGACGACGACGTCGAAGCGTTCGGGCGCGAGCGGGAGGTGGAAGCACATAGCGTCCACGTGCACGTAGTCGGTCTCGACCTCGGGGTAGCGGGTGGCGACGTCGGCGACGACCTCCTGCCAGAGCTGCCCGGCCGCCACGAGGATGTTGGTCTTGTGGCAGAGCGTGAGGCGCTTGCGGCGAGCGGCCGCGAGGCGGAAGGCGAAGTCGACGACGCGCTCGATGCCGGGGCGGGTGTTCAGCGACTCCTGCATCGCGACCGCGTTCGGGGTGCCGGCGTGCACGGTCGAGCCGCGGCCGACGTAGGCGCCCTCGGTGTTCTCGCGCACGATCACGAGCTCGCAGCGCTCGGGCGTGAGACCGGCGATGGGGGTGGGCACCCCGGGGTAGAGGCGCACGGGGCGCACGTTGGCGGCCTGCTGGAAGCGCTGGCGCATCTCGAGGATGAAGCCGCGCTCGAGGATGCCGGGGGTGACGCGCGGGTCGCCCATGGAGCCGAAGAGGATCGCGTCGGCTCCGCGCAGCTCATCCTCGAGCGCGGCGAAGAGCTCGCCGGTCTCGAGGTAGTGGTTCGCGCCGGCCGAATACTCGCGGCGCTCGGTGCGGAAGCCGTAGCGGGCCTCGGCCGCGTCGAGCACCTCGAGCGCGCAGCCGACGACCTCGGGACCGATGCCGTCGCCGGGTAGCACCGCGATCCGGTGCGCGGTGGTCTGGGGGGAGCGCGTCATCGAGGATCCTTCCGTGGAGTGCGAGGGCGACGCGGCCGCGCGGCGGGCGTTGTTGCGTCGCAGATCTTGAACTATATTAACTGGTAAGACCACTCCTGGCGAGTGATCCGACCCGCTCTCCGTGCGCACGGCGGCCGCGACGCCGCGGCCGAGTCGCGCGGGATATCAGCAACCCGGCAGCAAGGATCCAGCCCATGCACGCAACGCCCGCACGGCTCGCCCCCGCGGGAGCCCTCCCCATCGGCGCCGACTGGCGCGAGCTCCCCGACTCCGCCGACGTCGTTTTCCCCTACGACGGCAGCCTCGTGGGCCGGGCCCCCGTGAGCCGCGCCTCCGATTCCCACGACGCGCTGGACGCGGCCGAGGCCGCCCGGCCCGAGGTGGCGGCGCTCACCACGGCGCAGCGCAAGTCGATCCTCCTCGCGGTGCACGACCGGCTGCGGGCCGACGCGCAGCGCTTCGAGGACCTGCTCGTGCTCGAGACCGGCAAGCCCCGCGTCGACTGCCGCACCGAGGTGAGCCGCACGATCGTCACCCTGCAGGCCACGGCCGAGGAGGTGTCGCACGTGCACGGCGAGACGGTTCCCCTCGACCTGCAGGAGCTCGGCCGCGGCATGATCGGCTACTACACCCGCAAGCCCGCGGGCGTCGTCGTCGGGATCGCCGGCTTCAACTACCCGGTGCTGCTCGCGACCCACAAGCTCGCCCCGGCGATCGCTGCCGGCTGCCCCGTCATCGTCAAGCCAGCCCCCAACACGCCGCTCGCCACGATCGAGCTCGTCGCGATCGTGCGCGAGGTGCTCGCCGAGCACGGCGTCACGGGCGCCGCGGTGCAGCTCGTGAACGGCGACCCCGAGGTGGGCGAGACGCTTGTGCGGGATCCCCGCGCCCAGGTCGTCTCCTTCACGGGATCAGCGAAGATCGGACACCTCATCGCCGGTCAGGCGGCCCCCCGCAAGACGCTGCTCGAGCTCGGATCCAACACCGGCTTCATCGTCGCGGCCGACGCCGACGTCGAGGCCGCGGTTGACGCCGTGCTGCGCGGCGGCTTCTACGCGAACGGTCAGGCCTGCATCTCGGTGCAACGCGTGGTGCTCGAACGCCCCATCGCCGAGGCCTTCACCGCGCGGCTCGTCGCCCGAATGGCCGAGCTCGTCGTGGGCGACCCGCGCGACATCGAGACGAACGTGGCACCCGTCATCAACGCGGCGTCGGCGGAGCGGATCCGCGGTACCGTCGAGCGCGCGCTCGACGCGGGTGCGGAACTGCTCAGCCCGGCCGAACTCCCCGCTCCCGGTGCAGAGGCCTCGGGCGCATCCCTCGTGCCGCCGATCGTGCTCGGCGACGTGCCGCACGACGCGGAGGTCTGGCGCGAGGAGATCTTCGGCCCGGTCGTCTGCCTCACCGTCGTCGACTCGGTCGACGCGGCGGTCGACCTGGTCAACGAGTCCCGCTACGGGCTGCAGGCCGCGATCTACACGGCCTCGCTCGAGAGCGCCTTCGCCGCGGTCGAGCGCCTCGAGGTCGGCGGCGTCGTCGTGAACGAGATCCCGGGCTTCCGCTCCGACATCATGCCCTACGGCGGCGTCAAGGACTCCGGCATCGGCCGCGAGGGCCCCCGTTACGCCATCGAGGAGTTCACCGTCACCCGCATGGCCATGATCCGCCCCGCACCCCGAAAGGTCACCGCATGAACGCCGTCCAGGCATCCCCCGACTACGCCCAGCTCTTCCGGCTCGACGGCCGCACCGCCGTCGTGGTGGGCGCCGGCGGTATCGGGCGCGAGGCCGCCCTGGCGCTCGCCGCCCACGGTGCGCGCCTGGTCATCGCCGACCTCTCACTCGACGCGGCGCAGGCCACCGTCGCCGCGATCGCGGAGCGCGGCGGCGAGGCGGAGGCGTACCGCCTCGACGTGCTGGACGATGCCGAGGTGGAGGCCGCGGCCGCGCGCTTCGGCGATGCTTCGGTGCTCGTGTTCACGGCCGCGATGAACGTGCGCAAGCGTATGGAGGACTACACGATGGAGGAGTACGACCGCGTCGTGAACCTCAATCTGCGTTCGTCGTTCCAGCTGATCCGGCACTTCGGCAAGGCTTTCGCGGCGAACGGCGGCGGCTCCATCGTGGGCTTCGCGTCGATCCGCGCCCACGTCGTGGAGCCCGGACAGGGCGTCTACGCCGCCACCAAGGCCGGGCTGGTGCAGCTCGCGAAGACCGCCGCGGCCGAGTTCGGCGCGCGGGGGGTGCGGGTGAACGTCGTCGCCCCGGGGATCGTGGAGACGCCGCTGACAGCGCAGATCAAGCAGGACGAGGCCTGGGACCGCGCCTACGCCACGAAGAGCGCACTCGGCCGCTGGTCGCGCCCCGACGAGCTGGCCGGAGCGGTCGTCTACCTCGCCTCGGACGCCTCCAGCTTCGTCACGGGCTCGACGCTGATGGTCGACGGCGGCTGGACCGCCATCGACGGTCGCTTCACCCCGCCGACTGCCTAGCGGCGCGGACCAGATAAAAGCGGAGTCCCGAAGTGCTGCTACTCGGGGAAGAGAAGCAGCACTTCGAGACTCCGTGTTGCTGCGAGCGGGTCGGTCGCGGCCGTCTTAGCGGATCTTCGACCAGTCGACCTCGGCGTCGGCGCCGCGCACCGTCTCGAACCAGTGCGCGACGCGCAGCAGTCGGTCGTCGGAGCCGATGGGACCGGCGATCTGCAGGCCGACGGTGCGGCCGTCGGCCTGGATGCCCGCGCCGACCGACACGGCCGGCTGCCCCGACATGTTGTAGGGCACAGTGAAGGAGATGTGCCCCATCGTCTGCAGCGGGTCGGTGATGGGCATCGGGTCCTCGGCGGCGAAGGCCGCGACGGGGGAGACCGGGGAGAGCACGAGGTCGTAGGGCGCTGTGGCGGCGCGGGTGAGGCGCGCCATCTCGTCTGCGCAGCCCCGGTTGCGCACCGTCTGCGCGGCGGAGAAGTCGGCGCCGGCCGAGCACCACTCCACGATGAAGGGCAGCACCAGCGCGCGGTCGGCCTTGCTCAGCGCCTCGAGGTCGGCGTAGGAGCGGCTGCGCCAGAAATCGACGAGCCCGTCGAGCACCTCGGCCGGCACGAACGGGGCGAGCGGCTCGACGATCGCGCCCGCGGCGGCGAAGCGCTCGGCCGCGGCCTCGATGAACGCGCGCGTCTCCGGCTCGACGGCCAGGCCCGAGCCCGCGTCGAGCTGCAGTGCGACCTGGAGGCCCGCCGGCTCGAGCGGCTCGAGCGACCACTCCATCGGCGGGTAGGGGCGGGTGAGGTAATCGCGCTCGTCGGGCCGAGCGACGATCGACATGAGGCGGATCGCGTCGGCGACGGTGCGGGTCATCGGGCCGGCCGCGCGCCCCGTGTATGGCACGTCGAGCGGGATCAGGCCCTCGCTCGGCTTGAGCGCCGCGACGCCCTGCCAGGTGCCGGGCAGGCGGATCGAGCCGCCGATGTCGGTGCCGATGTGGAAGGGGCCGTAGCCGGCCGCCGCGGCGGTGCCCGCCCCCGCGCTCGAGCCGCCGGAGGTGAGCGACGGGTCGATGCCGTTGCGGGTGATCCCGTGCAGGCTCGAGACACCGGAGGAGAGCATGCCCCAGTCGGGCATCGTCGTCGAGCCGACGATGACGACGCCCGCCTCGAGCAGGCGGTCGGTGGTGGGCGCGTTGGCAGCGGCGACCGGCGGATTCGGCAGCGCCGTGCCCGAGGGCTTCGGCCGCCCCGCGCGCGCGATGTTCTCCTTGACCGTCGCGGGCACGCCGTCGAACGGGCTGAGCGGCTCGCCCGCGGCCCAGCGCGCGGTCGACGCGGCGGCGTCGGCGCGCACCTCCTCGGGATCGTGCAGGTAGAGCGCGTTCAGCTCGGGCTCCCGCTCCGCGATGCGGGCGAGCACGCTCTCGGCGACCTCGCTCGGGGTGAGGCTGCCGTCGGCGTAGCGCTCAGCGAGGGTGGCGGCGTCGAGGGCGGAGAGGTCATTATGAGGCATGTGCGAGCTCCTGACGCAGGGTGAGGGACGATTCGATGAGCCGTCGGGTGTACGGGTGCTGCGGGTCGCGGTAGACGGTCTCCGTGTCGCCCGCCTCGACGATCTCGCCCGACTGCATCACGATCACGGAGTCGCAGAGGTGGCGCACGACGTTCAGGTCGTGGGAGACGAAGACGAGGGTGAGCCCGTACTCGTCGACGAGGTCGGCGAGCAGGTTGAGCACCTGCGCGCGCACCGACACGTCGAGGGCGCTGACGGGCTCGTCGGCCACGACCACCTCGGGGCGGCAGATCAGGGCCCGGGCGATCGAGATGCGCTGGCGCTGACCGCCCGAGAACTGGTGCGGGTACCGCTCCGCCGAAGAAGCTGGGAGGCCGACTGCCTCGAGCATCTCGGCGACCATGCGTGAGCGCTCGGCGGCGGTCTCGCGGCGGCCGGGTACGAGCAGCGGCTCGGCGATGATCTGCTCGACGGTCATGCGGGGATCGAGGGACCCCATCGGATCCTGGAACACGATCTGGAGCTGCTGCCGCAACTGGCGCAGCTGAGGCTCCCGCGCGCCCGCGACCTCGTTGCCGGCCACGACGGCGCTGCCGGAAGTCGGCTGGTCGAGGCCCGCGAGGATGCGCAGCAGCGTCGACTTGCCCGAACCGGACTCGCCGACGACGCCGAGGCGGCCGCCGCGCGGCACCTCGAAGGAGATACCCTTGAGCGCCTGCACCTGTGGCGCCGGCTCGAACAGGCGCGTGCGGCCGCGCGTGTAGGTGCGCACGAGGTCGGTGACGCGCATGACGGGTTCGGCGGCGGGGCTCGCGGGTGCCGGGCTGGTCGGCGGCACCGCGGATCCGGCCCCTTCTGACGCCTCCGCCGATCCCGCGCCCTCGCCGACCGCGGGCTCCTCCCCATCGACCGTCGGCGGCACGTAGTCCTGCGCGCTCGCGACAGTGAAGAGCCGCCCGTCGGCGTCCGTCGCCTCGAGGTCGGAGGCCGCGAGCAGGCCGCGCGTGTAGGGGTGCTGCGGATGCGTAAAGATCTCCTCGGTCGGACCCTCCTCGACCACCGTGCCCTGGTTCATCACGAGCACGCGCGTGCACATGTTCGCGACGACCGCGAGGTCGTGGGTGATGAAGAGCAGGCCCGTGCCGCGCTCGCGCACGAGCTCGAGGATGAGGTCGAGCACCTGTCGCTGCACGGTAACGTCGAGCGCCGTGGTCGGCTCGTCGCAGAGCAGCAGCGCCGGATCGTTGGCGAGCGCCATGGCGAGCATGACGCGCTGCCGCTGGCCGCCCGACAGCTGGTGCGGGTAGGCCCGAGCCGCCTGCGCGGGATCGGGCAGCTTGACCGCATCGAGCATCTCGACGGCGCGGCGCCGCGCCTCCGTCTTCGAAGGCGCGAGCCGGTGCTGCAGCATGATCTCCGCGACCTGGTCACCTGCGCGCATGAGCGGGTTGAGCGCCGTCAGCGGCTCCTGGAACACCATCGCCATGTCGCGGCCGCGGATCCGCATGAGCTCCGACTCGGGGGCTTCGAGCAGGTTGCCGGCGTGGCCGTCGAGGCGCACCGTGCCGTCAGCGGTGACTCCGTTCGGCAGTAGGCCGAGCAGGGCGGTCGTGGTCATCGACTTGCCGGATCCCGACTCGCCGATGAGGCCGATCCGCTCGCCGTGCGCCATGTGCAGCGAGAAGTCGTGCACGAGCGTGCGGTGGGGCGTGCGGACGTTCAGGCTCTCGACCGAGAGCAGCGTCTTCGTTGCGGTGGTCATCAGCTGCGGCTCCCGTTCAGCTTCGGGTCGAATCGATCGCGCAGGCCGTCGCCGAGCAGGTTGAATCCCATCACGGCGATCGCGATGGCGACGCCGGGCACGATCGCGAGCAGGGGGTGGGTGCCGAGGAACTGCTGCGACTCCTGCAGCATCCGGCCCCAGGAGGGGGTGGGCGGTGGCGTGCCGAGGCCCAGGAAGCTCAGGCCGGCCTCCGCGAGCACGGCGAGCGCGAAGGAGACCGAGCACTGCACGACGACGATGCCGATGATGTTCGGCAGCACGTGCCGCAGTGCGATCCGGAACCGCGACTGGCTGGCGGCCCGCGCCGCGAGCACGTACTCGGTGTTCATCACCTGGAGGGTGCCGGACCGCGCGACCCGCGCGAATGCCGGGATCGTCGAGATGCCGATCGCGACCATCGCCGTGAGCGTCGAGGCGCCGAACACGGCAGCGAACATGATCGCGAGCAGCAGGGCCGGGAAGGCGAGCGCGATGTCGGAGGCGCGCATCACGACCTCCTCGATCCAGCCGCCGCGGATGCCGGCCAGGATGCCGAGCGGCGTGCCGACGAGCAGCGCGATCCCGACCGAGATGACGCCCACGAAGAGCGTGATGCGGGCGCCGACGAGCATGCCGGAGAAGAGGTCGCGGCCGTACTTGTCGGTGCCGAGGAAGTGCTCCGCGCTCGGACCCTGGAGACGGTCGGGAGCGTTCACCTGCACGGGGTCGTAGGGGGTCCAGACGAACGACACGAGAGCGGCGACGACCACGAGGCCGACGAGGATGAGGCCGGCGATGAGCGTGGGGGAGAGGCGCCCGCGGGCGCGTCGGGAGCGGGGCGGGGTCGGGGCCGCGAGCGCGGTCGTGCGCGGGGCCTGCGACGGGGGCGTCGGAATGTGCTTCGTATCCATGGTCAGGCGCTCTTTCGCATCCGCGGGTCGACGATCGTGTAGACGATGTCGATGACGAGGTTCAGGATGAGGGTGATGGCGACGAGCACCATCACGACGGACTGGACCGTCAGGAGATCCCGATTGCCGACGGCGTCGAGCAGCATCGAGCCGAGGCCGGGGATCACGAAGACGCGCTCGATCACGACCGCGCCGATGATGAGCGCGGCGATCTGCACGCCCGTCACCGTGATGACGGGGATCGCGGCGTTGCGCATGCCGTGCTTGAGCAGCGCCTTCGTGGGGCTCAGGCCCTTCGAGCGGGCGGTGCGGAGGTAGTCCTCGCTCATGATCTCGAGCACGGCCGAGCGCACATAGCGGGTGAGGATCGCGCCCTGCACCGAGGCGAGGGCGAGCACCGGCAGGATCAGGCGTCGCACGAAGTCGCCGGGATCCTCGGCCGGAGGCGTCCAGCCGCCGGAGGGCAGCCAGCCGAGCCCGACCGCGAAGACGAGCACGAGCAGGATGCCGGCGAGGAAGCCGGGGACGGCGACGCCGAGCTGGGAGGCCGCGCCGATGAGGATGCCGGAGGCGTTGCGGTGCCGCACCGCGGCGATGGTGCCGAGGGGGATGGCGGCGAGCAGCGCCACGGCCATCGCGGTGAGCACCAGGATGAGGCTCACCTGCAGGCGGTCGATCACGAGCGGGCTGATGTCCTGGCGGGTGACGTACGAGATGCCGAAGTCGCCGGTGAGGAGGCCCCCGACCCAGTCGAAGTACTGCACGATGAGGGGGCGGTCGGTGCCGAACTCGCGCCGGGTCTGCTCGAGCAGCTCGGGGCTCGCGTTCACGCCCAGGGCCACCTGCGCCGGGTCGCCGGGGACGAGGCGCATGAACAGGAAGACGACGACGGTCGCGACGAGGAACGTCACCGCGAACCGCGCGAGGTTGATGAGTATCCGGATGGCCATGCTGGTCCTCTGAATGAGCGGTGCCGCGGCCGGGCGCGGCGGGATCGGGGACGACGGGGCGGCCGCTCGCGCGACCACCCCGTCAGCGGGTCACTTCCAGGAGAGGCCGGTGAGGTCCAGCGACTCCACGATGGAGTTCTCCGGCATACCCTCGAGGTCCGCCTGGGTGATGACGATGTTCGGGAAGAGGAACAGCACGCCCGACGCAGCGTCGGCGACGATCTGCTTCTGCACGTCCTGCATGCCCGAGATGTAGCCCTGCTCGTCGGCCTCGTCGGCCGCCGCGGCGATGGGCGCGATCTTCAAGTTGTCGTAGCCGATGTAGTAGTCGGGGTTGTTGAAGACCGTCAGCAGGTCGCGCGCCTCGACCGCGAGCACGGTCGTCATCTGGTAGTTGTGGTTCGTGAACACCTCGTCGAGCCAGACGGCCGGGAACTCGGACGACTGGATCGTGACGTCGATGCCGACCTCCTTGAGCTGCGACACGACGATCTCGGAGACGGCTTGCGCGTAGGGGCGGGTCGGCACCGTGTAGGTGATCGAGAGGTTCTCGGCGCCGGCCTCCTTGAGCAGCTCCTTCGCCTTCTCGGGATCGTAGGGGTACTCGTCGTTGAGGTCGACGTAGTAGGGGTCGGTCGGGGTCGCGTAGGTCGCGACGAGCGAGCCGTAGCCGTTCCAGGCGGTGTCGATGATCGCCTGGCGGTCGAGTGCGTAGAGCACGGCCTGGCGCACGCGCACATCGTCGAACGGTGCGACGCGGTTGTTGAACGAGAGCGAGACCTCGCCGCTCGAGGTGCCCGCGGTCACGGTGTACTGGTCGTCGCCCTCGAAGGTCTCGACGAGCTCGGGCGCCTGCAGGTTGACGATCGCGTCGACGTCGCCGGTGCGCAGCGCGTTCGTGGTCGCGGTGGCGTCGGCGAAGTACTGCAGGGTGACCTGCTCGACCTTCGGGGTCTCGCCCCAATAGTCGTCGCGGGTCTGCAGCACGATGTTCTCGTTCTGCTTCCATGACTCGACGGTGAAGGGGCCGGTGCCGACGGGCGCGTTCGCAAGGTCGGCCACGCCGTCGGGAGAGAAGATCGCGCCGACCGGCGTCGCCATGTCGAAGAGCCAGGCGTTCGAGGGGCGGCTCAGGTGCACTGCGACCTCGGTCGGGCTCGTCACCTCGACGCTCTCGACGACGTCCATCTTCGCCTTGAGGGTGGTGGTCCAGTCGGTCTTGACCCGCTCGAGGCTGAACTTCACGTCCTCTGCGTCGAACTCGTCGCCGTTCGAGAAGGTGACGCCCTCTTGCAGCGTGAAGGTGTAGGTCTTGCGGTCCTCGCTGACCTCCCAGTCTTCGGCGAGGAGCGGCACGACCTCACCGCTCTGGTCGACGCGCACGAGGCCCTCGTAGACGTTCGTCATGAGCGCCTGGGGGATCGCCGCGCCGGCCGTCTTGGTGAAATCGAGGTTCACGGGCGCGCCCGTGAGCGCGACGGTGACGTCGGTCTTGTCGCTGCCGGATCCGGATCCGGAGCCGGCGGAGCCTGCCGAGCCGGCCGAGCACGCCGTGAGCGCGAGGGCGCCGGCCGCGGCGAGTGCCGCGGCGAAGATCAGTGGGTTCTTGCGTCGCATCGTTGCTTCCTCTTGCGGGTGGTGGCCGACGGGCATCGGCCGCTCTGGGCGCCGGCGGCGCGGGTGGACCGCCGGGTGGTTCGAACGGTGCTGGTGGCACCCCTCCGCGACCATCTTCCTCGATGAGCGCGCTCGAACCGCGAGGTTCGAACCAGGATACATGGTAAGGCCACTTGTTGCACCGCTAAGATGGGGGCACCTCGGCCCGTCGTCGAGCGCTCCGCACCGCCGCGGCGACGCTCCTCGGGTCGGATCACAACCGAGTCGCTAGGAGGCGCCCGCCGTTGTCCACCCCCCACAGCTTCGCTCCCGCCGTCCCGGTGCACACCTACCAGCGCATCGTGGAGCAGATCGAGCACGCCATCGTCACGGGCGAGATTCCCGTCGGTTCCCAGCTCGCGAGCGAGCGGGAACTGATGGTGCAGTTCGACGTGAGTCGGCCGACGGTGCGCGAGGCGCTGCGGGTGCTGCAGAGCATGGGCCTCATCGAATCGCGCCCCGGCACCCGGGGCGGCCCGCAGGTGCTCGCGCCCTCGCCCGAGACCCTGCGACGGTCGTTGCGTGCGATGCTCGGCACGGCCGCGCTCGACCTCGCGGAACTCGTGCAGTACCGCGTCGTGCTCGAGGGGACGGCGAGCGCCCTCGCCGCGCTGCAGCACTCGGAAGCCCAGCGCGATGAGATGCGCGTCGCGGTTGAGCGGATGCAGCGGGCCGCGGAGGCGAACTCCGACGACTTCGCCGATCTCGACCTCGCCTTCCACAAGCTCATCTGGTCGGCGAGCGGCAACCGCATCTTCGCGCTCAGCGGCGAGGCCGTGTCGGGGGTGCTGCGCTCCGTGATGCACCGCGATGCCGAGGGAGCGCACCACGACAACCGCGTGAAGCTCGAGTCGGCCGCCATCGACCGCGGGCTGTTCGACGCCATCGAGCGACGCGACGCGACCGAGGCGGGCAGCATCGCCCGCAAGGCCGTCGCGAACCGCTTCGGCCCGCTGCTCGAGCCGGAGCAGCAGGCCGCGCTCGCGCTGCTGGTGGGATAGGGGCGGGATCCCGAGCCGCCCTGCGCAGCTCCGCGCCTGCCGCGGTCCGTCGGCGACGGGGCGCGCGAGTCACGCTCGCGCCGCGAGTCACGCGCGTGGTGAGCGTACGGGTCGCCCCCGGCGTCGCGCTGGTAGCGCGGCGCACAGGGCGGCCGCGGCGAGGAGCACGGCGAAGCCGAGCACCGCGAGCGGCAGCCCGACCGCGCCCGCTGCGAACCCCAGCGCGAGCACCGGCAGCGCGCTGCCGAGGTAGGTGATCGTGTAGACCGCGCTGACCGTGGCTCCGTTGCGCGAGACCGGCACGGCCGCGACCGCCCGGCCGAACGCCGACTGGAACGCGAACCCCTGGCCGACGCCCGCGACGATCCCGCCCGCCACGACGAGCTCGGCCCGGCCCGTCAGCGGCGCGAGCCCCAGCATCAGCACCCCGGCCGCGAGCAGCGGAAGCCCGAGCGGCTCGCGCCAGCCGCCGCGCAGGGGCAGCAGCTGCACGCACGCTGAGGCGAGCAGGGTGAGCGCCGCGAGCAGACCGACCGCGGCGCGCGACCCGACCGGCAGCAGCGCGGCGAACGCCGAGGGGGCGAGTGAGAGGCAGAAGCCGAAGAGGGCGAAGCTCAGGAAGCCGATACCGGCGGCGCGGCGCACGGCGCCGCGGGACGCGGCGGTCGGGGCCTCTGCGGCGATCGGAGCTTCTGCAGCGGGCGGAGCGGCCGGGGTGGCGGACACCGGGCGGTGCGGGTCGGCGGAGAGGGGCTCGGCGTCCTCCGGGCGGCAGGCGCCGTGCGGCACGATCGCGAGGATCACGGGCGCGAGCGCGGCGAGCACGAGCGCGAGCGCCAGGAAGGGCGTCCGCAGCGGTGCGCCGAGACCCGAGAGCGCGCCGCCGAGCACGGGGCCGAGCGCCACGCCGCCGGAGCTCGCGAGCAGGGTGAGTCGGCCCGCGGTTCCGGGACGCCCGACCAGCAGCACCCGGAAGGCGCTCGATGCCGTACCCGTCGCGGCGGCGATCGCGAGGCCCTGCACCGCGCGGGCGGTGCAGAACCAGCCGAGCGTCGGGGCGAGCGCGAGCCCCAGGGTCGCACCCGACCCGACCGCGAGGGCCGCGACCAGCACCGTGCGCCGGTTGAGGCGGTCGGCGCACCTGCGGAACACGATCAGGCCGACCAGCATGCTGATCACGTAGCTCGAGAACGCGAGCGAGACGCCGAGGGCGCCGATCCCGAGCCTCACCTCGAGCAGTGGATAGAGCGGGGTCGAGAGGTTCGCCGCCACGAGCAGCGAAGCGAGCGTCAGGGCGGTCAGTGCGACCCGGATCCGGGGGCGGAAGGCCGTGGCTGTGGCGAGCGGCGGGGTGATGAGAGCAGGGGTGGCGCTCACGGGGTTCTCCGTTTCGGGCGTGCCCTTGTGGGGCGGTGTCCGGGATCCGCGCCGCGCGGGGTGGTGCACGTTCGGATCTCAGTGGTGGGCGGGTGCACTGACCGTGCCCCGCTCACATTCAAGGTCTGTTCTTCGAATCGCGCAAGCGAAGTTCTTTCGGTTGAGCGATATGCTCAATTGATAGACCTGCACATGGGCAGAAGGTGAGCAGAATGAGCGTTCTCGATCAGACGGATCGCCGCATCCTCCGCGAGCTCGACACCGACGCGCGCATGCCGGTCGCGATGATCGCGCAGCGGCTCGGCCTCGCCCGCGGCACTGTGCAGGCGCGCCTCGACAAGCTCGACGCCGCGGGCGTGCTCCGCCTGCCGAGCACCCGCATCACCCCGCAGGCGCTCGGCCGGCCGGTCGCCGCGAGCGTGCAGGTGCAGCTCGACCAGCATCAGATCGCCGAGGCGATCGCGGCGCTCGCCGATATCCCCGAGGTGCTCGAGTGCTTCGCCCCCGCCGGCGACACCGACCTGCTGCTCCGCGTCGTCGCGCGCGATCCCGAGGACCTCTACCGGGTGAGCGAGGAGATCCGGCTCTGCCCGGGCATCACCCGCACGTCGACCAGCCTCTTCCTCCGCACCGTCATCCCCTACCGGGTCACTGGTCTGCTCGCGGGAGAGTGATCCGCGCGGCTGCGAGGGCGCCCGTCGACCTGGGAGAATGGGCGGAGCGGATCCTGACGAGCGCGAAGGCGGAAGATGAACGAACAGCCGAACGGACTGGCGAGCCGAGTCAAGGGCACGGTGCACGTGATCGGGGCCGGCCTGCTCGGCGCGAGCGTCGGCCTCGGCCTGCGCGAGCACGGCGTCGATGTGACGCTCGAAGACCTGTCGCCGACGACGGTCGCGCTCGCCGCAGACTACGGAGCCGGCCGCGTGCGCACTGCCGATGACGCGCCGCCGGCGCTCGTGGTGGTCGCGACGCCGCCCGATGTCACGGCCGACGTGGTCGAGCGGGCGCTCTCCGAGTACCCCGACGCGGTCGTCACCGACGTCGCGAGCGTGAAGCTGGCGCCGTTCCTCGAGCTCACCCGACGCGGGATCGACCTCACCAATTACGTCGGCTCGCATCCGATGGCGGGGCGCGAGCGCGGCGGCGCGATCATGGCGCGAGCCGACCTCTTCACCGCCCGCCCGTGGGTCGTGTGCCGCGATCACGAGACGCCGGCCGAGGCCCTGGCGCTGGTCGAGGCGGTGGCGCTCGACCTGGGCGCGGTGCTCATCGAGATGACACCCGAAGAGCACGACCGCTCCGTCGGCCTGGTCTCGCACCTGCCGCAGGTGGTGTCGAGCCTGCTCGCGGCCAGGCTCGTGCCCGCCACCGATCAGGCCATCGGGCTCGCGGGCGGGGGCCTGCGCGACACGACCCGCATCGCGTCGAGCGATCCCGAGCTGTGGGTGCAGATCCTCGGCGCGAACCGGGAGCCCGTCGTCGAGCTGCTCGACGCGCTCGCCGGCGATATCGCAGCCTTCACCGATGCGCTGCGCGATCCCGAGCGAGGGGGCGCCAAGCGGCGCATCGCCGACCTGCTGGCGGCGGGCAATCGCGGCGTCGCGCGCATTCCGGGTAAGCACGGATCGTCGGAGCGCTTCACGACGCTCACGGTGCTCGTCGACGATCGGCCGGGCCAGATCGCGAGGTTGCTCACCGAACTCGGAGAACTGGGCATTAACATGGAAGACTTGCGCCTTGAGCACTCGCCGGGCGCGCAGATCGGGTTCGCGGAGATCGCAGTGCTGCCGGAGGTGGCCGAGCGCGCGATCGAGGGGCTCGCCGAACGCGGATGGAGGACGCTGTGAGTGATGCTGTGCACGACGCACCCGAGACGATCGGTGCGGACGCGGCGGTGACCCCTGACGCGGCGTTCCCGATTCTGGTCGCGATCGACGGCCCCGCGGGCAGCGGCAAGTCGAGCGTGTCGCGGGCCGCAGCCGATCGTCTCGAGTTCGGCATTCTCGATACGGGAGCCGCCTACCGCTCCCTGGCGTGGGCCGCCCTGCAGGCCGGCATCGATCTCGACGACGAGGCCTCGGTGCTCGAGCTGCTCGAATCGTGGGGCTTCACGATCACCATGCGCGGTGACCAGTGGGTCACCGTGACGCTGCCCGCCCCGGAGGGCGCCGTGCCCAGCGATCCCGTCGACGTGACCGCCGTGATCAGGGATCCGGCGGTGAGCGGCCAGGTCAGCCGCGTTTCGAAGCACGCGGAGGTGCGCGAGCGTTTGAACGCGATGTTCCGCCGCATCGTCGCAGAGTCGGGTCTGCCCGGCGTGGTCATCGAGGGCCGCGACATCACCACCGTGGTCGCCCCCGATGCGCCCGTGCGCATCCTCATGACGGCATCGCCGGAGGTGCGAGCTCAGCGACGCGCGGGCGAACTGGCGGGCATGTCGCCCGAGCAGGTGCTCGCCGACATCGTCGCGCGCGACGCGAAGGACGCGCAGGTGGTCGACTTCTTCAACCCCGCACCCGGGGTGACGCTCGTCGATACGAGCGATCTGGACTTCGAGCAGTCGGTTCAGGCTGTGATCGATATCGTACGAGCGGTGCAGGGCGCCGCAGAAGAGAGCAAGTGATGAACGAGCAGACCCCCGGTGGGCCGACCGAGCAGGGCGAGGCGGAGGCCTTCGATGCTTCGGCGATCGCCGAAGACGAAGTGATCGTGAGCGAGGAGTTCGACGGCGAGGTCACCGACGAGGAGCGCCTGCGCGCCATGCGCTCCAACCTCGACGGCTTCGACCTCGAGGAGGAAGACCTCGCGATCATCGGCGAGGACGGCGAGTTCCTTGGCTTCTCGGAGCCGCTCGCCGAGGCCCTCCCCGTGGTCGCGATCGTCGGCCGCCCGAACGTGGGCAAGTCGGCGCTCGTCAACCGCATTCTCGGCCGCCGCGAGGCCGTGGTCGAAGACGTGCCCGGCGTGACCCGAGACCGGGTCAGCTACCCCGCCGAGTGGGGCGACACCCGCTTCACGCTCGTCGACACCGGCGGGTGGGAGCCCGACGCGAAGGGCATCGACGCCTCGGTCGCGCTGCAGGCCGAGGTCGCGATCGAGCTGTGCGACGTCGTGATGTTCGTGGTCGACTCGCGCGTCGGCCCCACCGCCACCGACGAGCGGGTGGTGCAGCTGCTGCGCCGCACGAAGAAGCCCGTCTTCCTCGTCGCGAACAAGGTCGACGACGCGGTGCTGGAGCCCGAGGTGGCGCAGCTGTGGTCGCTGGGCCTCGGCGAGCCGCACCCGGTCTCCGCGCTGCACGGCCGCGGCGTCGCCGATCTGCTCGATCAGATCGTTGCCGCGCTGCCCGAGGAGTCGGCGGTCGCGCAGCCCAAGCTCGCCGGCCCTCGTCGCGTCGCGCTGCTCGGGCGGCCCAACGTGGGCAAGTCGAGCCTGCTCAACAAGGCGGCGGGCGAGGAGCGCGTGGTCGTCAACGAGCTCTCGGGCACCACCCGAGACCCCGTCGACGAGCAGGTCGAGATCGCCGGACGCGTGTGGACCTTCGTCGACACGGCGGGCATCCGCCGCCGCGTGCACCTGCAGAAGGGTGCCGACTTCTACGCCTCGCTGCGTACCGCCGCCGCGCTCGAGAAGGCCGAGGTCGCGGTCGTGCTGATCGACGTGACCCAGGAGATCAGCGACCAGGATCTGCGCATCATCGACCTCGTGCTCGAGTCGGGCCGCGCGCTCGTGCTCGCGTTCAACAAGTGGGACCTGCTCGACGACGATCGCCGTCGTTACCTCGAGCGCGAGATCGAGCAGGATCTCGCCCACGTCGACTGGGCGCCCCGCGTCAACATCTCGGCCCGCACCGGTCGGCACCTCGAGAAGCTGGTGCCCGCGCTCGAGACCGCGCTCGAGTCGTGGGATACCCGCATCCCCACGGCGAAGTTCAACGCGTTCGTCGCCGAGCTCGTGCAGGAGCACCCGCACCCGCTGCGCGGCGGCAAGCAGCCGCGCATCCTGTTCGGCACGCAGGTGCAGAACCGTCCGCCGACGTTCGTGCTCTTCACCTCGGGCTTCCTCGACCCCGGTTACCGCCGCTTCATCCAGCGCCGTCTGCGTGAGCGCTACGGTTTCGAGGGCACCCCCATCGTGCTCAATATGCGCATCCGTGAGCGGCGACAGCGACGATAGGAGCTGGGGTCGCCGCTCCGAAACAGCGATTTCTCGCTGTTTCGAGGATGCGCCGCAGTCGTCTCGGCTGCGGTGAGTATCGCGTCAGCGATTCCTCAGACGCGCGTGAAAGGCGTGCCCGGCGCTAGCCAGGCACCGCTTTTCCTTGAAGGCCATTTCTGGCCTTCGAGAGGATGCGCCGCGCGGTTCCGCCCGCGCCCTTCCGCCGGTGTAGACCTCTCGCACGGTTGTAGACCTCCCGCACCGCGCGAGAGGTCTACAACGGTGCCGAAGGTCTACGATGGCGAGAACGCCCACCTCAGTGAGGCGGCCAGCATTGGCGAGAAGGCCCACCTCGGTGAGGCTGCCAGCATTGGCGAGAACGCCGGCCCTCACCCCTCCGCCATGCCGTGCTCGGCGAGCCAGGCGCGAGCGGTGCGGCGGCGCGCCTTCAGCAGCCATGAGTCGATGACGAACTCGCGCAGCAGCTCCCGGTCGATGATCGGCAGGCGCAGCAGCACGGCGGGATAACCGTCGAAGTGCGGGATCGTGAACGCGACGTCGGGGAACGCGGTGATCAGCTCCCGCTTCGCCTCCTCGCCGGCGACTCGGATCCCGAGCACCGGCTCGCCGGGATCCTCGCCCCGCTCGCGCATCCAGGCGAGATCCTTACCGGTGACCGGTCTGGACCACGCGAACATCGCGCCGCCCACCACGCGCCAGCTCGGTCCCATGTGCCAGCCGCCCTCGCGCTCCTCGGTCTCGGGCAGCGCGAGAGCGATCGCGCGCACATCGTCGAACGTGGCCATGAGTCCCTCCTCGGCTTCAGCTTACGTCGGATCCCGCCCGATAGCCTCGGATCATGACCGGAGATCCCCGCGAGCTCACGCGCCTCGAGCGCAGCATCGATCGCGCGGCTCACCGGTTGCTCGCCGGCCGCCCCGAGCGCGGGGCTTGTGCGGTGCTCATCGAGTGCGCGGTGTTCCTGCTGAAGCAGGCGTGGGCGTGCGTGTTCGGGGCGCTGCTGCTGGTGGCGATCCTGGCGTCGCGGTTCTGGTATCCCGACGATGCCGCGCTGGCCCGCAATGACGCGCTCACCGTCGTGGCGATCCTGATCCAGATCGGCATGCTCGTCTTCAAGCTCGAAAGCGGTCGCGAGCTCTGGGTGATCGTGCTGTTCCACATCACGGGCACCGCGATGGAACTGTTCAAGACCGATGTCGGTTCGTGGGCCTACGAGGCGGAGGGGGTGCTGCGCATCGGCGCGGTGCCGCTCTTCAGCGGCTTCATGTACGCGGCGGTGGGATCGTACATGGTGCGCGTCTACCGCCTGCACGATCTCAGGTTCGCTCGCTATCCGCGGGTCTGGGCGACCACCGTGGTCGCGGCGGGCATCTACGTCAACTTCTTCAGCCACCACTTCATCTGGGACCTGCGCTGGGTGCTGCTCGCGCTCGTGGTGCTGCTGTGGTGGCGCACGGTCATGTACTTCCGGGTGTGGCGCGCGACGCTGAGGGTGTCGCTGCTGCCGGTGTTCGCGGGGGTCGCGGGGTTCATCTGGATCGCCGAGAACATCGGCACCTGGGCCGGGGCCTGGCTCTACCCGAATCAGGAGGGCGGCTGGGAGCTCGTGTCGCCGCAGAAACTCATCGCCTGGTTCCTGCTGATGATCATCTCGGTGGTGATGGTGGCCTGGGTGTATCCGCCGAGACGTCCGGAGTCACTGCCCTCGCCGCGAGCATGAGACGCGTGTGCCGCACTCCTGGGAGAGGAGCGCGGCACACGCGTCTTCGGAGTTGCGGGGTGCGGATCCGGATCCTGCCCCCGATCAGACCGCGAAGAACGGCAGCGCGATGAGGCCGGCCCCGAGCATCAGCACGAACGCCACGATCGCGAGCGCGGCGAGTGCCAGCATGATCCCGTTGAGCCACACGCCCCAGAGCGCGAGGGTGCGCTCGCTCGTGTTCCGGCGCAGCGCGATGATGCCGAGGATCAGACCCGCGATCGGCGCGATGAAAGTCCAGCCGCTCACCACCGAGGCGATGCCGAGCACGAAGCTCGTGATCGCGAAGGCCCGGGCGTTGTCGCCGGGGTTCGCCTGGGGTTCGGCGGCGGGGCGGTCGCCCGGCGCCTCGTACGCGGACGGGGCGCCCTGGGAGTTCTGGGCGGGGACGCGGACGGTGTCGTCGGCCGGTGCCGAGAACTCGGCGGTGGTGTCCGGGAGGACGGCGGTGGTGTTCATGATCGGTCCTTTCGGGGCGTCTGCTCGATGATGCTTCCACGCTACGTCTGACCCCCGGGCCACCGCGTCCTGCCGCGGTATCGACGGCCTCATACCCCGGTACCATCCTCAGGATTCCGGTGATCCGCAGGAGGGCGGCTGTTTGAGGCCGATCTCTGCCGGTCTCCCGCGGATCGCCGGAGTTTTGAGGCGAGGCCGGCTCAGTGCGAGGCGCCCGACACGTCGCTCCCCTTCGGCGCCATGAAGAACACGACCGCGGCGACGGCGAGCATGATGATGCCGCCCGCGATCCCGGTCGCCTGCAGCGAGTGGGTGAACGCGACGCCCGCTTCGTGCGCAAGCTGCGGGATCCCCGTCTCTCCGGCGATCGAGACCGCGGCGCCGAGCGACGCCTCGGCCTGCTCCGTGAGCTTCGCGTCGAGCCCCGCGAGCACGCCGCTCGCGACGAGCTCGGCGCGGTACATGAGCGCCGAGATGCTGCCGAGAATCGCGACGCCGAGCACTGCGCCGAGTTCGTACGAGGTCTCCTCGAGGGCGCCCGCGCTGCCGGCCTTCTCCTCGGGGGAGCCGTGCATGATCATGGCCGATCCGATCGCGAGCGATCCCGTGCCCGCGCCCACGAGAGTGAGGGCGATCAGCACGGTGAGGGTCGACAGGGTGCCGGGTTGCAGCGCGATGATGAGCATGCCGATACCGGCGAGGCCCACTCCGCCCGCGAGCACCGCGCGGGCGCTGAACACGCGCGCGAGCGGGGGAGCGGCGAGTGATGCGATCGCCCCCGCGATCGCGACCGGGAACAGCCGCACGCCCGCCTCGACCGGCGAGGCGCCGTCGACGAGCTGCATCCACTGCGCAATGAGTAGCAGCGCCGCGGCCATGGCGAACGTCGAGCCGAGGGCCGCGATGATGCCCGCCGAGAACTCGCGGTTGCGGAAGAGCCGCAGTTCGAGCAGCGGAGACGCGCTGCGCACGCAGCGCACGATGAACCACGCCAGCAGCGCGCCGCCGACGGCGAAGGCCGCGAGGGCCTCGGGCACGAGGAAGCTGGCCTCCTTGCCGAAGGTCTTGATCGCCCAGACCAGCAGCGTCATGCCGGCGAGCGACAGGGCCGCCGCGAGGGCGTCCCAGCGCCCGGTGCGCGGAACGCGCGACTCCGGCAGGATCAGGATGCCGGCGATGATGCCCGCGAGCATGAGCGGCACGTTGATGAGGAACGCGGCGTGCCACGAGAAGTGCTCGAGCAGCAGACCGCCGACGAGCGGCCCGACAGCCGCGCCGAGACCCGACACCGCGGCCCAGATGCTGAGCGCGGTCGCGCGCTCCTTGGGGTCGGTGAAGATGACGCGGATCAGTGACAGCGTGATCGGCATGATCATCGCCCCGCCCACGCCGAGCAGCGCGCGGATCGCGATGACCGTCTCGGCGCTGTTCGCGAAGAGCACGATCAGCGAGGCGCCCCCGAAGATCGCGTATCCCATGAGCAGCATGCGCTTGCGGCCCCAGCGGTCGGCGATCGCGGCGAACGAGACGAGCAGGCCGGCGAGCACGAGGGAGTACACGTCGACGATCCACAGCTGCTGGTCCGAGGTGGGGTGCAGCTCGGCGGCCATCTCGGGGAGCGCGATGTTGAGGATCGTCATATCCATCGTGATGACGAGCAGGCTCGCCGTCAGCACGGACACGGCAGCCCAGCGGCGGGCGCGGCTCAGCGACGGTGCTGCGGATGTGACGTTGGCGGGGGTGGACATGGGGTCGCTTTCGGGTTCGGATCGGGTGATGGGGTTGAAGTTCGTGCGCGGTGTTGCCGACCTCTCAGGGTGCGGCTCGAGCGGCCTCTAGGGATCCGGCGTCGCCATCAGTGCGACGACGACCCGCTCGAGGTGATCGCGGTCGAGCGGCGCATCGTGGAGCGCCGCGTGGATCGTGGCGCCGTCGAGGTACACCGCGATGGCGGTGGCGCGCTCGCGGCCGACGTGCGCGGAGAGCATGTCGATCAGGCGATCCGTCCAGCGCTGCGCGAGGGCGCGCATGCCGGGATCGGTGGTGCCGGTGCTCATGAGTGCGACGTCGGCGTGCACGGCACGGGTGTCGCAGAGGAAGTCGTGGATCTCGGCGATGGCGCGCTCGGGGTGCTCGGCGAAGTCCGTCAGGTTCGATTCGAGCTGGGTGAGCGAGTCGTCGATCTCGTCGGCCAGCTGCTGCAGGGTGGTGTCGCGCAGCTCGTCGATGGAGCTGAAGTACTGCGTGGTCGAGCCGAGGGAGACCCCCGCCCGCGCGGCGATGGCGCGGTGGGTGAGGGCGGCCGGGCCGTGCTCGATGACGATCTCGGCGGCCGCGGTGAGGATCGCGCGGCGGCGCCCCTCGGGGTCGCGCCGGCGCGGCTCGGGCGAGTTCGATGCGGGTTCTGACACGGGCCCTCCTCTCGAGCAGCCTTCAGTGTTGGACATCTGTACATGTACATTTGTACATCTTGCGATTGTGTTGCGCAAGTTTGCAGTTCGGCCGTCGGCCTGCCGACTTTGTCGGAGGTGCCGGGTAGCGTTGAAGATACGAAGCGGCCGAGGGGCCGCGCCTCGAACGGAAGGAGCCGGTATGGCTCAGATCAGCACCGCAGACCTATACGACGAACGCGGTGATGAACTGCAGTCGGTGTCGCTGCAGTTTCTGAACCTCGGTGGTGTGACCGGTTTCACCGGTCCCGTGCGCACGGTGCGCTGCTTTCAAGACAATGCGCGCCTCAAAGAACTGCTCTCGTCGCCGGGCGACGGCGCCGTGCTCGTGATCGACGGCGGCGGATCGCTCGAGACGGCGCTCGTGGGCGATGTCATCGCGGCGCTCGCGGTCGACAACGGCTGGGCCGGCATCATCGTGAACGGCGCCGTGCGAGACCGCGTGGCGCTCGGCACCCTGCCGTTCGGCGTGAAGGCGCTCGGGTCGAACCCGGCGAAGTCGACGAAGACGGGCGCGGGCGAGACCGACGTGCCGGTCGAGATCGGCGGTGTCGTGTTCGAGCCGGGCATGACGGTCTGGTGCGATGAGGACGGGATCCTGGTCGGCGTCTAAGGGCTTTCGGCGAGCGAGGGGGCGCTGATGGGGTCGAGGATCCGGGTACTCCTGCCCTTCCTGCCGTATGCGGCGATCTCGGTCGTGCACGTGGCGGCGCTCTTCGCCGGGCATACCGATGCCGGGAACGCGGTCGCCGGGCCCAGCAAGCTCGCGCTGATGCCCGCGCTGGCGCTCGCCGTCGTGTGGGCGGCCGGAGCGCGAGAGCCTGAGGCGCCGCCCGGATCCCGAACCGTGCTTCGCGGCGCCGGTGGGCCTATCGCGCTGCTCGTCGCGGCGATCCTCTGCTCGTGGCTCGGCGACGGGGCGGCGACGTTCTTCCCGATGTTCGACGACGAGCTGCCGATGATGCTGCTCTGCTTCGGGCTCGCCCACATCGCGTATCTGGTGCTCCTGTGGCGCACCCGCGGCCTCGCCGTGCATCGGGCGCCGATGTGGGCGGCCGTGTACGCACTCGCGTACGCGGTGCTGATCGTGCTGCTGATTCCGCGGGCCGGCGCGCTCACCGTGCCCGTGATGGCCTACGGGCTACTGCTCGCGGGCACCGCGGCGATGGCGTCGCGCTGCACGGCGGCGATCGCGTGGGGCGGGGCATGGTTCTTCGCGTCTGACGCGATCCTCTCGCTCCGCATCTTCATGCCCGAGGTGATGCCGGCGTGGACGAGCGGTGTGGTCATGCTCACCTACACGCTCGGGCAGGGGCTCATCTCGTATGGCGTGGTCGCGTCGCTGTGGCGTCGCGAGGCGGGGCCGCGGCTCCTCAGCCCTCAGCCGGAGGGGCCTCGGGAAGCAGTCTGAGCAGCTTCTTCGCGCCGCGCGTGACCGCTCCCGCGGCGTGCGCGCGCACCCGCAGTTCGGCATCGCCGGTGACGACGGTGACGGCGTGCTCGGATGCTGCGAAGACGGCGGCCTCGGCCACGATGGTGTCGTCTCCGAGGCCGGGTGAGGAGACCACGCGCACGTGCTCGCTGCTCGCGATGCCGTTCGCGACGCCCTCCACCACCATGGTCCACTCCGGATAGGCGCGGTCGAGGCCGGGCACGCGGGTCTCGGGCAGGTCGAGGAAGCCGGCGCGGATCCCGTCGCCGTGCACCGCCAGCGCCTCGAGCTGGTCGCGCAGCCGCTCGGCGGCGCCGCGGCGATCCTTCCACCATCCGTTCGGCACCGAGCCGATCACGTTGGCGGCATCGATCACCACGGCGGGTCTCGCCGCGAGCAGGGGGCGCAGCAGCTGCCAGCTCGCCGCGAACGCGGGGTGCAGAGGGAGCCGCTCGACGTCGTCGAGCTTGATCCAGGCGAGCGCGTGGCTCTCGGGATCGGTGATGCGGGGTTCGAAGGGGGTGACGACGTCGGCGATCAGGGTGGTGTAGGCCCAGCCGCCGCGGTCGAGCACGTGGGTGTAGCGGGGTGCGACCGCGTTGTCGGGAACCCCGGCCTCCTCCTGCGACTCGCGGATCGCCCCGTCGATCGCGGCCTCGCCCTCGTGGCGGGCGCCGCCGGGGATGCCCCAGGTGTCGCCGTGGTCGCTCCAGGTGACGCGGTGCTGCAGCAGGATGGCGCCGAGAGAGCGATCGTGGGCGAGCAGGCCGGCTGCGCCGAAGCGCCCCCAGTAGCGCCCGCCGTCGGCCGCCGTGACCCACGCGTCGCCCGGGTTTCGCAGATCGCTCATGGTTTCAGCGTAGCGGTGCGGGGTGGGGGAGCGCCCGGAAGATTGCGTCGGGTGCAGGTGACTAGGCGATCGATGGGTGTTTCCGTGGGTGCCGGGTCAGCGCTTTCGCAGAGCACGTCTGCGGGTGAGAATGGAGTATGAGTGAGAACCAGGATGCCGTGTCGGTGCTGACGGAGGATGAGTGCTGGGAGCGACTGGGGTCGCAGCGCGTGGGGCGGATCGTCACCCGCGTGGGCGACGTGGTCGACGTCGTGCCGCTCAACTTCGTGCTCGACGGGCGATCGGCGGTCTTCCGCACCGCGCCCGGTAACAAACTCGTCGAGCTGACCATCAACGATTCCGTGCTGCTCGAGGTCGATGAGATCGGCGAGGAATCCGGCTGGAGTGTGGTGCTGCGCGGACACGCCCGGGTGCTCGAATCGGAGGCCGATATCGCGGCCGTGGAGGCGCTGCCGCTCAGGCCCTTCGTGCCGACCCTCAAGCCGACCTTCGTGCGGATCGAGGCGGAGTCGATCGGCGGCCGCGAGTACCGGTTCGGCCCCGAGCCGCGCCGCGAGGACCAGCAGGAGGGGTAGGGGTTGCTGCTCTGCTCTTCGCTGGATGGGTGATGTGCGGCCGGGATCGCCTGCTGCTGCGGCCATTCGCGACCGTGGACAGTCAGTGCCGTGGTCATTCGCGCCCCAAAAGTATGGGTAAGATAGAGGGGTTGCTTCGCGAAGGCGCAGTGGCAACGGGCTGTGGCGCAGCTTGGTAGCGCACTTGACTGGGGGTCAAGGGGTCTACCCCGCTCCGGTCGGCCCGAACAACTGAAAACTGAAGCGACGGGATGTGGCGCAGCTTGGTAGCGCACCTGACTGGGGGTCAGGGGGTCGCAGGTTCAAATCCTGTCATCCCGACGGAAAAGCCCTGATGAGAAGCCATTTTCATCAGGGCTTCGTCATGTCTGGTGACGGGTTTTCGTTGGTCCCCCTCTGGTCCCCTCGCCGAGGTGCTGATGCTCGCTCCGAGGGGCCGGAGGGCGGATCTGGCTCTCTGGAGTTCGTCGCCTGTGGATAAGGGGACCAAAAGGGGACCAGAGCGCCTGATCCGGGCTCCGGGCTCCCGGTCACAGGGACCTCGACGCGTCGCGCCGGGTCGGCCTGCTGGCCTTGGCGGATCGGGCGAGGAAGGCGTTGGCCTGCTCCGCGGCGGAGGCCAGGTGGCGGTCGTCGGGGTGGAGGTATCCGCGGGTTGTCTCGACGGAAGCGTGGCCGAGGATGTCCTGGAGGACGTGCAGCGGGATGCCAGCGTCGGCCATCCAGGTGGCTCCGGTGTGCCGGAGCCCGTGTCGGGTGAGATCGGGCAGCCCGAGATCCTTGACGATCTGGTCCCAGTTCGTGGCGTCCCTGACGGTGGCGGTGGTGAGCGCGCCGCCTTTCGGGCCGACGAGCAGACGCTCTTCCGGCTGCTTGCCTTCGGTGAGCCGTTCGAGGATCGGCCGCAGCGGGTCGAGGATCGGGACGCGTCGCTCCTTGCGGCCCTTGGTCTGTTTGGTGACGAGGCCGCCCTTGCCGGGGTAGGTCTGCCGGGCGATGACGACGATGTTCTTGTCGAAGCGGACGTCGCCGGCCTGCAGGCCTGACACTTCGGAGGAACGCGCGGCGAGGAGCGCGGCGAGCATCACGAAGTCCGAGTAGGACTGGTGGATCTTTCCGCAGGCGTCCGCGAGCTTTGTCAGGGTGCCCATGTCGGGGATGGCGTGCGCGCGGGGCGAGGCTTGCTCGGCGGGCTGGGTTCGGAAGGCGTTGCGGTTCAGGCTGCGCTTGGCGCGGTTCTTCGCGGGGTTGATCGGGATGAGCCCGTCGCGGACTGCCTCGTCGAGGACGCGCACGAGCGGGGCGATGGAGTTCTTGATCGTTGACGCCCCGTGGCGTTTCTCCCAGGCGTCGATCGTGCGGTCGATGATCCCGGCGGTGATCTGCGTGACCGGCAGGTGCCCGAGGGCGGGCAGCACGCGGAGCTTGAGCCCGTACCCGTAGGTCTCCCCGGTGGAGGTCGGGTCCAGCCCCCGCGCCCACCGGTCGCCGATCGCGGTGACGAACTCGGTGAGCGTCATGGACACGTCCATGCCCTTGGCAGAGGACTGCCGCAGCGAGTCGAAGAACTCGTGTGCTGCAGCCTCGTCGGCGACGATCTCCGAACGGGTGATGCGGCGCTTGCTGATGGGATCGGTCCAGCGGGCGCGGGCTCGGATGCCGTAGGAGCGGCGTTCGAGGTCGGTGGAGATCTTCACTCCGACCGGCGGGACGGGCTTGGGCTGCGCCTGCGGGAGCGGGTCAGCCTTCCGCGGCATCGTCGTGTTCCAGACCGGCCAGCCACGCGTCGACTGCCTCGAGCCGGTATCGTGCGATACCGCCCAATCGCAGGAACGGCGGCCCCTGGCCGGCTGACCGCCATCGGGACAGCGTCGACTCCGACACTTTGAGGTAGGCGGCGATCTCGCGGCTGTCCATCAGCGGTGACACCGTGACCGTCAATTCCGGTTCGTTCATGGCAGCTCCCCGGTGGCGGGGTCGAGGCTGGCGTAGAAGTCGTCCTCGGCTTTGCGGCGGGCGATGACGTCGTCGAGGACGAACTGGATGAAGTTCTCGTCCCGGTCGGGAATGACAGTGTCCTCGACGGGGTCGGCTGGTTCTTCTCCAGGCCAGGCGGTCTGCCGGGTGGGACGGTCTCGGTCGAGCCGGGTGCCGCTGGTGGCGACCCAGTCACGGAGTCGCTGTCGGGCGTCGGCGAAGTCGCGGTGCCAGCCCAGCGGCGCGGAGGCGTTCTGCTCGGGGTCGTAGGCGGCCAGCCAGTGCAGGTGCAGGGCCGAGAGCTCCCAGACGAGTTCGGGGTGACGGTGCCAGAACGGCGGGATCACCGAGGCCGGCAGCCCGTAGGTTCGCCGTAGCCAGTCAACCCAGCGGTTCAGCTCCAGCCACTCGGCCTCGGCTTCGTCCGCGGTCAGAAGATTCCAGTTGATCGGATGCGGGGGCTCTGGGATCAACGGGCCGTCGAACTCGTCGGGCTCCTCGTTCAGACCGGGCTCGTCTGGCAGGTCCGGCTCATCGGGGCCGGGGGTGATGTCGTTCTGGTTCATCACGGCCACTGCCCGTCAGAGACCGAGCGCCGGGACGGCACTCGCAGCTTCACGGCGGGTATTCGTGCTGACGCTCTGCGCTGCGGCCTCTTGCGTCACGGCCGGCTGGCGGCGGGTGCGGTCGACGTCGTAGCGGGTGCGGGCGAGGTCGTGGCCGATTCTCTTCGCCACGAACTCCTCGGCCTTGACTACCTCGCCCTCCGGCGTGGTCCGGTCGTACTCACGGACGTAGCCCTCGGCGACGAACTTGTCACCCTTGGCGAGGCGAGCGTGAGCGCGTTCAGCGGTCTTGCTGAACGCGACGAGGTCGTGGAAGGTCGTCTCGGTCTGCGTGAACGACCCGTCGTCCTCGCGCCGGTAGTGCTCCTGGCCGATCTTGACGTACAGGCGGGCGTCGCCGCGTTCGGTGTAGGTGAGTTGTGGGTCGGAGGCGATGAACCCGGAGAGGGATTCCTGCGTGTGGAGAGCCATCGGACTGTCCTCTTTCTGACATCGATGGGCGGCCCCACGGCCGGGGCCGCCCTTGTGTCAGGCAGGTGCGCCCGGCTCCTCCAGCGACCGGCGTTGCAGCAGCGCCTCGATGCCAGCCCTGTCGGCCCGCAGTTCCTTCGCATCCGGGCGGTCGGTCCAGGTCCACATTCGCGTGACGATGGGCGGTGCGGAGCGGAGCATGACGAGCGCGGTCCCGAACGGGAGGGTGCGGATCGTGTCGGGCGGCATGATCGGGACGCGGCGGATGGAGCGTTGGGCGGAGCGGGAGCCGTGGTCTCCGACCGTGGTGGAGTCGGTCACCTCGTCACGTTCGCCGATGAGCGTGGTCAGGTCGTGCAGGTCTTTGGAGTTCGATGCCCCGCCGAGGATGATCTTGACGATAGAGGCGTCCCAGATCGCGCCGGCGGCGTTCTCCGACCACTTCTCCCGCGCCTGCGCGAGCGACTGCAACACCGGCATCGTCGTGATCCCCGTACCGCCGCCTTCGGCCATGAGCGTGGGTAGCGACGGCAAGGGGGCGAGGTTGCCGACCTCATCGAGGGCCAGCAGCAGTGGCGGGTCGAGGCGGGCCCCGGGGCTGCGGGCGGCGATGCGGCGGGCGGCTTCCACGACGTCTTCCACGAACGCCGCCACCAGCGCCGCGCTGTTGTTGGCGCCGGCGCCGGTCGCCAGAAGGTAGAGCGACCCGCGGGCTTGGAGGAACGCTTCGGGGTCGAAGTCCTCGCCTTCGCGTGGCGACACGGCATCGAGCACGCGCGGGTCCGCGAGGGCGGCCAGGGCGAGGGAGACGCCTTGCCAGATGGAGTCGCGGGTTCTCGGGTCGGAGTCGATCATCGCCTGCAACGACTCCGCCCACCCCGCCGCAGCGTGCGGATGAGAGGTCAGGATCGCCACCGCGTCAGCGGCAGCGGAGGGATCGAGGGTCCACCGGAACAACTCACTCGGCGGGCGACGGTCGAGAGCGGCGGCGTGGAGCAGTGCTTGGAGGGCGGTACGGGTCTTCCCCTCCCAGAACCCGCCACCTTCGACGCCGCCAGCGGACAGACCGGTGCCGGCGGCGAGGCCGGTGGCACGGATCATCGCGGTCAGCGGGTCCTCGCACCCACGGATGGGCGACCACCTGAGGCCCGCGGGGACGCCATCGGCCAGATGCTGCGGGTCGAACACCGCGACCGGCCCGACCCTCTCACGTGCGCGGAGCGTCGCGGTGAGGTTGTCCGGCCGCGTGCTCGTCGTCACGACCGCACCGGGCGCGTCGAGGATGGCGTTGATGACGATGTGGGCGCCTTTGCCGGAGCGGGGCGGGCCGATCAGCAGGATGGAGTCCTCGACGGATGCCCACACGGTCCTGCCGCGGGAGGTGCCGATCCGGTAGCCGACATCCTCCGGTGCTGGCTTGTCGAGGGAGGGTCGCAGGTGTCCGGCCCGGCGCAGCAGTGCGGGCTCGGAGGCGGCCTTGGTGACGTCGGTTTGGGTGGCGATGCCGGGGATGCGGTAGGGGTCGTTCTTGGCCTGTCGGCCGTGCTCGCGGAAGAACCGCCACGCCCAGCACCCTGCGCCAGCGGCGGCGAGGATGAGGACGCCAGCGGTGACCCAGTACGCCACCACGCTCAGGCCGGGTGCGCCGAGTGCTTCCGCCGGGTCGCAGGGGTTGAGCAGCACGCCCAACCCGGCCTCGACTCCGCCGGCGGGCTGACCGGTCCCGGTGATCCACGCGGCGACCGAGCCGGCGCCGCGGAGGATGGCGGCGAGGATCGCGGCGCCGATGAGGAGGCCGATGCCGAGGTTGCTCAGCTCGTCCCCGAGTGAACCCGCAGGCCGCGGGGTGCTCATTCGGGGTGCCCGATCGTGAGCGTCCCGGAGACGCGGCCGAGCAGGATCACCTCTCGGGTCGGGCTCACGGCGAGCTGGTCGGCGGTGAGCAGGCCGCGCATGGTCCCGTCAGGTGCGGCATCGCTGTGGGCGATGACGACGGCGATCGCCACGTCCTCGCCCGGAACGAACCCCTCGCCGTGGAGCGCCACGAGTTCGGGCGGAGCACTCGCGACCGGTGGCTCAGGTGCGGGGGCGGGTTTTGGTTCGGTGCGGTGGCGTCTGGTCGGGGTGATGATGTCGGTGAACGTGCTTCCGTCCGCTTCGCGGACCTCGACCCGCACCGGCGACCGGCGTTGTTCGGTGAGCTGGTCGAGGACACGGGCGAAGTCTTCTCGCTGCCACGGAGGCGCGAACGGCTCCGGCTCGAACGGCACCCCGTCGACGGTGACCGTCATGCGGCCGTCGTCGGTGATCGTGATGACCACCTGCGGGAGAACAATCGGCACCGCCTGGCTCTCGTCACGAGAAGCAGACACTGTGGTGCGCTTATGGCGTGGCCGGGGCATCAGGCGTCCTCCCGTGCGTTCGGGATCACTGAGTTCTCGCGTCACGATTCGTGAACGTGCGGGTTTCCGTGGTCATGCGGCTGGTGGTGTCGAAGGCGGCGAGCTCGGCGGGGTGGAGTTGGTGCTGCACGACGAAGGAGCGGTCCTTGATGCGCCACAGCCCCTGCCCGGTGCCCAGGCCCGGAAGCAGCTTCTGCTCGGTACCGGTGAGGCCGAGCGCTGTTGCGGTGGTGCCGAGTTGGTCGGCTTCCTGCCGGTAGACGATCCTGGTCTCCGCGTTCGCCAGCAGCGAGGAGGCGAGGGCACGCATCGCGGAACCGGAGTCGCCGACGTTGTCGAGGTCGGAGAGCTTGTGGAAGATCAGCATGTTCGCGATCCCGAAGTGCCGGGCGAGCCGCCACTGGGCATCCATCCGCCGCAGCAGCGACGGGTAGGCCATGAGCCGCCACGCTTCGTCGTAGATCACCCATCGCTGCCCGCCGTTCGGGTCGGACAGGGCCGACTCCATCCACGCCGACGAGCACGTCATCAGCACCGAGATCAAGGTGCTGTTCTCCGCGACCCGGGACAGGTCGAGGGACACCATCGGCAGGGACGGATCGAACCGGACCGTGGACGGGCCGTCGAACAGTCCTTGGAGGTCGCCCGCGACGAGCCGGCGCAGGGCGTGGCCGACGAGGCGGCCGTCTTCCGCGAGTCGCCCGTCTTCGTCGTCGCCGGGGTTGGGCGTGAGGATGCGGTCGACGACCATCGGCAGGATCGGAACCTCCGCACTTCGGACCGCGTCCCTCAGGGCGAGGTCGATCGCGGTGTGCTCCAGCGGGGACAACGCCCGGTCCAGCACGGTCTCGGCGAGGGCGCCGATAAGGTCGCGGCGGCGGGAGGCGACCTGCATCGCCCACTCGCTGTCGGACACCGCGGATGGCCTGTGACCTTCATCGAGGGGGTTGAGACGGTTGGGCAGGCCGTGGCCGAGGATGATCGCTCTCCCGCCGACTGCTTCGGCGACGGCGGTGTGCTCGCCCTTCGGGTCACCGGGAACGTAGACGCGCCGCCCGAACGGGAGCGATCGCGTGTAGAGCGACTTTGCCAGGCTCGACTTGCCGGAGCCGACGATTCCGGCCAGGACGACGTTGGGGGCGGTGATGATCCCGCGCCGGTAGAGCACCCACGGGTCGTAGACGAACGACCCGCCGGAGTACAGGTCCTGACCGACGAAGATCCCCTCCGATCCGAGGCCGCCTTCGGCGAGGAACGGGTACTGCCCGGCCAACGTCGCACTCGTGTCCTGGTGCTTGGGTAACCGGAACCTGCCCGGTGTGCGCAACGCCGCAGGCCCCGGCTCGCCAGCGGCGGGCAGGTAGGTCGTCGCGCGTCGTTCGGCCTGCTCCGCCTCCCACCGGGCCTTCGCCTCGGCCTTCCGTGTCGCGCGGGCGGTGGTCTCGACGCGGGTCGCGGCCCGCCGGCGGGCCTTGCGGGCCCGGCGTCGTTCGCCTTCGGGGCCGACGAGCACGGCCGTGTGCAGACGGCCCTCGTCCTGCCCGGTCACAGCGCGAGCCCCCGGCCCTGCGCCGTCGCGGCACCGGGGCGGCGGGTGAACCAGTCGCCGCTTCGCTCCCGGCTCGCTGCCTGGGTGCCCGCGGGTGCAGGCTGGTGTGCGACGCGCACCGACGTCGCGGTCGACGCGGGCACGGGGGTCGGGGTGTCGATGCCGAGGAGTGCCGGGTCGGGCAGGGCGCCGTGCTCGCGCAGCAGCGAGACGTGCCCGAGGAACGGGTTGTAGGTGAGGGTGTAGACGTCTCGGGTCGCCACCTTGTCGAGCGCCCCGGCCGGGGGCTCGTCGTAGACGTACCCGTTCTCGAGCGCGGCCTGCACGGTCTCCTCGCCGTCGAACCCAGCCAGGTGCTCGATCGCCGCATCCGTGCCCTCCCGGCCGATCAGGTCCAGCGCCTCGTCGGCCTCGGAACCTTGGAGGAACACGACACTGATCCACCGCGCCCCGGGCGCCACCGAGATGGCGGGCGCGGGATGCCAGGCGATGCGGCCGGAGTGCTGGGAGGCGGCATCCAGCCGCGCTTCCACACTGTCGAGGAGCGTACCGGCCTGGTGCAGCTCGTCCGCGGCCGCGAGGGCCGACGTCGCACCCGCTGCCTGGCTCCCGGCATCGTCGTTCGCGCGGGCGCGGGAGGCGATGTGGGCGGCGGCGACCTGGTCGAGCACCTGCCGCAGCGACCGAACACCGGACAGCAGGTCACCGATCACCGCACACGTGTCGGCCGGGTCGGCGAACTGGCGGGTCGCATGGGCCAGGCCCCGCAACGCGGCAGACGCCTCGGTCGCGTCCGCGACAGGGTCATCGAAGGTAGGCATGAGCGATACTCCTCGGGAGAAGGTGTGACGGTTGGTGGGCAGGTGCGCCAGCTCAGACCGGCCGGCACAGCGGCAGCGCGGCGGCGGTGAAGGCCTGGGCTTGCTGACCGACGAGGCGGCGGGTCTCGCAGGAGGCTTGGATCGCGGCCTGCTCGACCGCGGCGACCGCAGCTTCGAGCTCATCGACGGTCGGCGCAGAGACGGACACGAGGCCGGAGACGCGCAGGACGCCGTGCCCGGCGGTCAGGTCCGCCTCCTGTTGCAGCACGTCATCCAGCTCCGCGCTGGTGGCGGCGTCCTCGATCTGCCCGATCTTGCGCCGCTGCGCCTGGTCGCTGATGAGCTCGGTCTTCTTCTTCCGCAGGTCCCGCGCGGCCTGATCGGCGCGCACCGGCGTGTAGTGCAGGGCGAGGGTGCGGAGGATCCCGTTGGAGAGCACGAGCGGGGCGAGGAACCCTGGGTAGACCTGCGAGCGGGGCCATTCGGTGATCCACAGCACTGCGTGGTGCGCGGAGTCCGACCGCAGCCTCTCCCAGGTCTCGGTGACCGCGACCGGCCCGGCGGTCGCCAGGTCCCGCCCGAGGTCGCCGTGCCGTTCCAGCGCGGGCGCGGCGGCCGGGTCATACGCGCCGCGCAGGATGACGGCGACCTCGCCGGGCGTGAGCCACCCGGTCGAGGCGAGCTCTGCCGCGCGCAGCGCCGTGGTGAGCGTGGTCATCTCCTGCCGCAGTACCGCGGCGGCGCCGCGCATCCCGCCGCCGGACGTTCTGATCTGCCGGCTTGCGGCCTTCATGTCGAGCGCCAGGCTGATGGTGGTCGCGTGGCGTTCCCCGGCGGGGCCGGCGCGCTCGATCAGTTCGGCGTAGGTGGTCGCGGCCCAGGAGCCGTCGTCGGTGCCGTGCGTGCGCCACCATTCCGCCAGCCCTGTTCCCGAGTCCGGCAAGGTGCGCTCGGAGACCTGGATGCGGGCGATGCGCCCGGATCGGCAGGCTGCGGCGAGCACGCGGCCCCACCCGGAGACCCTGCGCTGCTGCTCGCCGGGATCGAGGAGCACGAAGGCCGGATGTGAGACGCCGAGGATGGCGGTGAGGGTCTGGGCGTGCGGGTCGTGGATCATCGCCGCGCCGGTCTCGGGGTCCTCCCATTCCCGCAGCGGCGCCGCATCCCCTGGGAGGGCGAGCGTGCCGGCGGGGCGGGGCTTGATGACGCGGCGCCGGTAGGTGAGCTGCCCCAGATACGTCCTGGCTGCCCAGCGGGCGAGGATCGGCACCCACTCGATCACCTTCCGCCCGCCCGCCGGGACCACCGCCAACAGCGCGCAGGAGCCCCAGATAGGGGCGGTCCAAACGAAGGCCATCCCTCCGCCCAGATAGAGGGAGAACACGACCGTCAGCACAGCGACGCCGAGCACGACTAGCTGCGGCAGGGACAGACCGAGCATGATCCCGCGCTTGGTCAGACGGGAGAACTGCACCGCCGCCAACGGATACTCACTGTGCGTATGCGAGTTCGCAGACATGCGCAGGTCACTCCTTCCCGGTCGGTTTGGACGATGGCGGAAGAGGCGGGTCCGACCGGCGTCGCGGCGCAGGCGAAGACTCCACCGAGCCCCCGGGCAAGCCAGACGGCGGGGCCGCTGGTGCGACCGGGGGTGGCGCCGACGGTGCGGGACGCTGTGACGGGGTGCCCTGCGAGAGCGGGACAGGCGGCGTGGATGCCTGCTCCGCGGCGGCACCTGCATGGGTGTCTGCGGCCCCGCCAACCGCGGCTCCAGCCTTCGGCCCGGCGGTCGCCGCACCCTTCACCACAGCGCCGCCGACGACCACCGCCGCCCCCACAGGCCCGGCGGCAGCACCTGCACCCGCTGCACCTGCGGTCCCGGCTCCGGCTCCCGCACTCGCCCCGGTTCCGGCCCCCGCTCCGGTCGAGGATGCGGCAGCCCCGGTCCCTGCGGCCCCGGCTCCTGCGCTGGCGGGTGCCGCAGACGAGGTGGGGGGCGGCGCTGAGCCGCCTCCGCTCGGGGGCGTGCTACCGGGATCGGAGCCGCCGTCGAGCACCGTCTTGGCAGAGTCAGCCTTCGGCGCGGACGGCACCGGCACGGGCCGGTTCAGCGCCGACTTCGCCTCCTGCTCCGAACTCATCGCGTGGTACATGTCGAACCCGACAAACGACAGGAACTTGTACGTGATGTACGGGGCGAACGCGGCGATGAACATCAACACCACCCCCGCGATCGGATCGCTGATCGAGGCGAGGTCGGCCTCGATCGGGGCAGACACCTGCCCGATCGCGACGAGGAAGATCACGACGAGGACGAGCTTGGAGAAGATCAGGGCGATGACGAACGTCGCCCATTTGGCGAACCAGCCCTTGGTCGCATCCCACGTCGCCCCCGCGAGGGCGACCGGCCCGAACACGATCGCGACCAGCAGCAGGGCCTTGCGGATCAGGAGGGAGAACCACACGATCGCCGCCGCCGAGATGGCAAGCCCGGCGAGGAAGATCGTGATGATCGCGCCGACTCCGGGAGCGGTGATGTTGATGGTGGCCAGCCCGGCGGCGAGGAGCCCGATCTGGGTCCCCATGTCTTCCATCGTGTTGCCCGTGGCCTGCACGATTCCAACAGCGAGCTGATCGGTGACCTCCAGCAGCAGGGCCGTGAGCGTGATGACCAGAAACGACCCGAGCACGCTCTTGGCGAGACCGAGGGCGGCACGGGACAGGGCGGTGGGGTCGCGGTGGATGAGCCCGGTGATCAACTGCAGGCAGAAGAACACCAGCATGATGAACACGGCGGCACCGAACAGGACGTTGTAGACGCCCACGTACTCGGCGCTGGTGACGTCCACGAGAGTCGTGGTGTCGAACACGGCCCAGACGGCCTCGAACAGCCACGCGGCAGCTCCCGCCATCGCCTGGCCGAGCCAGTCGAACGGCGCCGCGATCAGGGAGGCGGTGCCCTCGCCGACGGCATCGCACACGTTGGAGATGACCGGGACATCGCAGACGCTCACCGCAGCCACCCCCGAGGTCGGGAGTCATGTCGGGTGGTCATCACACGGCCTGCCCGACGCCCCAGAAGAAGTTGATCAGCGTCACCGCGGCACCGCAGATGATCGCCGCCCCGCACGAGACGAGGACGCCGACCTTCCCGCGTGAGGCGAGGTGCGGGTTGGAAGAGTTGGCGCCGAAGCCCCACACGATCGCGGAGATGATCAAGGCGAGGACGGACAAGATCAAGCCGACGGTCATGACGGCGCCGACGATGATGCGCAGCTGCTCGATGCCCGGAAGGCCCGAGCTGTTGGGGTCGATGTCGATCACGGAGTGCTCCTGACTGGTGACGAGAAGGGGTTCTCGACGGTCAGGTGCACCCCGCGACCCCCGCAGGCTTCGGCCTCAAGCCCGCGCGCTGCTCGTAGGCTGAACGGTGTGACCGGTGAGCTGGTGTTTCAGAAGGCGCTGATGCAGGCGGACCGTGGTGACGCCTCCGGCGCAGAGGCGACCCTGAGGAGCCTGCTCAGCACGACTCCGGCCGGCGCGCTGCGGGTACGGGCGATGATCGTTCTGGGAGACCTTCTGCATACGCACGACGTGCACGAAGCGCGCCGCGTCCTTACCGACGCACTCGCGACCATCGAGCAGCTAGGAGACGCTGACGATCTCCTGGATGCCGAGGCCGCACGTGCCAGAGAACTTCTCGCCTCCCAAGGGCGACGCCGCTAGGTCGTGTCTCCCAATAGTCGGACCCAGGTGAGGATGGCGCAGAGGGTGACGCCGGCGCGGTACGTGATGGCGAGTTTGTCGAAGCGGGTCGCGATGCCGCGCCACTGCTTCGCGAGTGCGAAGAATCGCTCGATCACGTTGCGACCGCGGTAGGCGGTGGCGTCGAACCCGGGCGGGCGACCGCCGCGACTCCCACGCCGTTTTCGTGCGATGATCTGGTCGCGCTTGTCGGGAATGACGGCCTTGACCTTGCGGCGGCGCAGCTCGCTGCGGATGACTCCGGTCGCGTAGGCACGGTCGGCGATCACGGCGTCGGGTCGGGTTCGTGGGCGACCCGGGCCAAGCCGGGGAACCTGGATCTCGCCGAGCACGTGGATGAGCATCGCTCCGTCGTTGCGCTGCCCGCCGGTCACGATCATCGCGAGCGGGCGGCCGTGCCCATCGACGGCCTGGTGGATCTTCGTGGTCAGACCGCCGCGGGAGCGGCCGATACCGTGACCGGGCGGTTCAATCTCGTGCCAGGGCAGATTCTTTGTGATTCGATCCTGCCCCCTGTGTCCTGCTCGGGGCGGGTGGTGTTCGTCGCATGCTGATGCGCACGCGCGATCGTCGCATCGATCGACACCGCCCAGTCGATCTTCCCGGCCGCGTCGGCCTCGGCGAGGATCTGCGCCAGCACCCGATCCCACGTCCCGTCACCGGCGTAACGGCGATGCCGCTTCCACACCGTCTGCCACGGTCCGAACTGCTCGCGGGGCAAGTCACGCCACGGGATCCCGGTGCGGAACCGGTACGCGATGCCCTCCACAACCCGCCGGTCGTCACCGAACGGGTGACCACGCCGCCCGGCATTGGACGGCAACAGCGGAGCGATCCGCTTCCACTGCGCATCCGTGAACACCCGATATCGAGAACCCGTCGACCTCACCCCACCAGACTGCCGCGAACCTCACGATGCATATGGGAGACACGCCCTAGCCGCCCGCCTGTGGATCGACACACCGTCGTCGAAGCGACCGCGATGGTCCGAGCAGGGCGTGTGTGCGCAGGCGCCGGAGGAGACGCAAGTCCTCGCGCAGCAGTCCGGAGACCTGGATTGGGCCATCTCGATCGGCTCCACGATCGTGCGCGTGCATCAGCACGGTGCGACGCTGCCGCGCATCGCCGGGGTGTCTGTCGAACTGCAAGAAGTTCGTGACGAGCCGCCTGATCACGCGATCGGCCGCTCCCGTGGCGGGCTGACGACGAAGAATCACCTGGTCTGCGATCAGACAAGACCGCCCGCAACTGCCACGCCGGCCTCTGTCTCGCCGCGACACTACACTGGTTCATCAGCAGCGTTAGCAACACGGCCTAGGCCGTGTTGCTAAATGTGGGTGTGGAGCCTTCGGGTGATTCTTGAGTCGTGTCGCGAGATGTCATCACGGACGAGGTCTGGGAGCTGATCCGGGACGTGTTCCCGCCGGCGAGGACACGGGGCCGTCCTCCGGTGGATCGGCGCACAGTGGTCGAGGCGACCGCGTGGCGGTTCCGCACGGGATCGGCGTGGCGAGACCTCCCCGATCGGTTCGGGAGCTGGAACACGATCTACAAGAACTTCCGCCGGTGGGCGAGCGACGGCGTCTGGGAGGACCTGCTCACCCACGTGCAGAAGCGGGCGTCGCTCGCTGGCGAGATCGACTGGGTCGTGTCGGTGGATTCCTCGATCGCGCGTGTCCATCAGCATGGCGCGACCTTGCCCCGGGGCACAGGGGGATCCGTCGAACTACAAGAAGTCCGGGCCAGAGCCTTCTGACCACGCGATCGGCCGGTCACGGGGTGGTTTGACGACGAAGATCCATCTCGTCTGCGACGGGAAGGCCTGGGCGCTGGCGTTCGTCCTCACTGGCGGGCAGGTCGCAGACACGAGCATGTTCACCTGCGTGCTGGACGAGATCCACATCCCCGGCCGAGGGCCCGCGCGCACGAGACCGGACCGGGTGCTCGCGGACAAGGGCTACCCGTCGAAGAAGAACCGGGCCTGGCTGCGCGAGCGCGGCGTCAAGGCCACGATCCCCGAACGCGACGACCAGATCGCGCACCGTCGCAAGCGGCCGGGCCGTCCGATCGACTTCGGCGATGACCAACGGGAGCGCTACAAGGGCCGCAACGTCGTCGAGCGGTGCTTCAGCTTCGTGAAGCAGTGGCGCGGACTCGCTTCCCGCTACGACAAGACCGCCCGGTCATACGCGGCAGGGATCTGCCTCTCCGCCGCTCTGCAATGGATTTAGCAACACGGCCTAGGACAGATTGGGCACCCTTCGCGTCGTCATGCCGCCGTGACACCTGGGAAACTGGAGACATGCCCGAGCACCCGGAACCCCGACTGGCGGACTTCCTTCGCGCAGCACGGGGTCGTCTGACACCCGAGCGTGCTGGGATCTCCGATGCTGCCGGGCGTCGCCGGGTGGAGGGGCTGCGGCGGGAGGAGCTCGCGATGCTGGCCGGCGTGAGCGTCGACTATTACACCCGCCTGGAACAGGGGCGCAGCAAGAGCGCATCACCAGAGGGTCCTTGACGCGATCGCCGGAGCGCTTCAGCTCGACGACGCCGAGCGCATGCATATGCACGCCATCGCCAGGCAGCGGCCAGCCCGTCCGCGCTCGGACAAACCGCAGCGGCTGCATCCGGAGACACGGGCGCTCCTGGACGTGTTCGAGGCCTCGTTGCGACCGGCCTTCGTCCTCGGCCGACGCCTGGACGTTCTGGCGCACAACCGCCTCGCCGGCCTGCTCATCGCGGACTTCGAGGGCATGCCCGTGTCCGAGCGCAACCAGGCCAGGTTCGTCTTCCTTGACCCGCATGCACGAGACCTGTACGCCGACGGGGGACAGGTCGCGGCCGATACCGCCGCGATGCTGCGCATGGACGCCGGGGACCACCCCGATGATCCGGCGCTCGGCCGCCTGGTCGGCGAGCTGGCGATCCACAGCCCCGACTTCTGACGCCTCTGGGCGCGCAACCGCGTCCACCGACGCAGCGCCGGCACCAAGAGTTACCGCCATCCGCTCGTCGGCGAGCTCACCATCACCTATCAGGCGCTCACGCCCGGCGACGACCCCGAACAGACGGTGTTCGTCTACCGCGCTGAGACGGTAAGCCCGTCGGAGCACGCGCTGCGGCTTCTCGCGTCGGCGCCGACCGCGAGCGCGCCGGCCGGCGCCGACCGGCGGATCAGCCCTTCGAGTGCACCGTGACGATGTAGCCGTCGGGGTCTCGGAAGGAGAACTGCGTGCCGAACGGTCCTTCGAGTGGCTCCTGCACGATCACCACGCCCTGGGTGCTCAGGCGCTCGTGGAGGCCAGCCGCGTCCTCGTTGCGAAACCAGACGCCGATGCCGGCGCCCGGTTGAGGGATGGCGTCGAGGTCGACACCAGGCAATGGGACGCGCACTGCGAAGGTCGCGTCCCCTGCCGAGAACACCGCGGCGTCCGGGTTCGGCGCAGGCAGCCGCACCATGCCCACGGTGTGCTCGTAGAACGCTGCGGAGGCCTCGAGATCGCGCACCTGAAACGAGACGAAGTCCGGGCCGCTGGTCGTGCTGTTCATGAGTTTCTCCAATCATCGGGGTGTCAACATGCTGACACTGACTGGAGTGTGTGTCAAACTGTTGACATGAAGTCGGGAGGATACGTGTCTCCGGATCAGCTGGGCGTGCTGATCAAGGAGACCCAGGCTGTCTTGAACCAGCGGATGGATGAGGTGCTGCGTCCACTCGGGCTCAGCGTCTCTCAGTACGCCTGCCTGCGGAACCTGCACGAAGAGCCCGGCATCACCGGATCAGAGCTGGCTCGGCGCACCTTCGTGTCGCGCCAGTCGATGAACGTGCTCGTTCAAGGGTTGGAGAGGCACGGCCTCGTTGAGCGGGCCCCCGAGCCCGGCCCGCGTCGTGAACGCGGAGCCATGCTCACTCACGCGGCAACCGAAATCCTGGCACGCGCCGACAACGCGGTGTCGGACGTCGTCGGCGCCATGACCGAGCACCTCGGGCAGGAGCAGCGCAACGAGCTCCACGCACTGCTCAGCGCATGTCGGGATGCACTTGCCAGAGAGTCATCGCGGTGACCTTCTCGGCGTCGATGGCGGGCTACTTGCCGGCTCTGTCTGCCGGCCTGTCCTGTGTTGTTTGGAGTCGCCCATTCCCGGGCCCACAAGCATCCGGCGGATGCAGTCGCGTCAGATCGGGGCGAGCGTTCTCCAACTGTTCCCCCAGCGTGAGTATGAGCTCGTCGTCACCGATGGCGGCGCCGAGGTGGATTCCCACAGGCAGACCACGCTGATCGAGGCCCCACGGGACGGAGAGAGCGGCACCCCCGGTGACGTTGAAGATGCCAGCGAACGGAGAGACCGAGAAGAGCTCTGCGAAGTGCACCGCTGCGGGGCGGTCCGTGCTCATCGTCCCGATGAGCGGCGGAGGCTGAGCTGTCGTGGGGGACAGGACGACGTCGACGCCCGAGAAGTGATCGGCGAAGGCGTAGCTGAGAGCGTGCAGTTCCGTCAGGACACGCAGGAGTTCGACGGCTGTCATGCTCCGCCCCGCCCGCACGACCTCTGCAGTCACCGGTTCGAGCACGTCCGGATCGAGGTCTTCTCCATCGCTCAGGAGCCTGGCCAGATGTGCCCCGGCGATCGCGCCGAAGACGGAGCCGACCCTCCTGACCTCTTCGGTGGGCCGCACACGCACGACACGATGCCCTATTGCAGACAGCACCTCAGCGGCATCCGACGTGGCCTGCACGTAATCGTCATCGACCGCCGTGCCTCCCGGAGCTTCCAGGAGCAGCCCGATCGTGAGAGGCACGCTGAACGCGCGCGGTCCGGGTGACGGATTCCACTCTCCGGGGGAGAAACCGGGTCTGTCCGATGAACGGTGTTTCTGGGCCGGCGGTCATTACCTAGAGCTGGGTGCCGACGTCCAGCAGGAAGTTGAGCCACGCGACCCCGGCGCCGGCGAGGGCCGCGGCACCGACCGAGACGAGCAGGCCGGCGCGGGCCTTGGTCGCTGCCTGGTAGTTGCCGTTGGAGGAGGCGATCGCCCAGGTGATGGCGCAGACGATGAGCATGAGCACGGCGGTGACGAGAACGAACATGAGCAGCGCGCCGACGATCTCGCGGAGGCTGGCTGTGCCGCCGACGCTGCCGAAGTCGGGGAACACGTCCATCACGCACCCCCTCCTGCCGTGCAGAGAGCGGGTGTGGTGTCGCCGCCGGTGATGCCTTCGGCGCCGTGGTCGGTGAGCCAGGCGTCGGAGTCCACCGCGCCGGCGTTTGCGCCGCCGGGGTGGATTTGCAGGTGGAGGTGAGGGCCGGTGGAGTGGCCGGAGGAGCCGACGTCTCCGATGTGCTGGCCCGCGGTCACGGTGTCGCCTTCTGCGACGTGGATGCCGTGAGACCACATGTGGATGTACATGGATGCGACCCGCTGCCCGCCGACGGTGTGCTCGATGACGATGACTCCGCCGCCTGCGTCGGTGTAATTCGCTCGCACCACGACGCCATCTGCGACGGCGTAGATCGGAGTGCCGTCCGCGGCGGCGAAGTCGGAGCCTGCGTGGAAGCGGCGTTCGCCGGTGATCGGGTCGTTTCGCCACCCGAACGGGCTCGTCCGAACCCAGGTGCCTTCCGGGAGCGGAAACACGATGCGCGTCGTCTCGGGCACGACGGGCGTCTCGTCCCCGCCACCGTCGCCGGAAGGAGCGGGCCGAGTGAGGGCAGCGAGGATCGCCTCGGCGACCGGCTGGTAGTTCTGATACCGGTCGGGGTAGGCGCTGACCTCGACGGCTTGGGCGGCCTCGCCGGGATCCATCTGCTGCCAGCCGGAGATGTCGAGCAGGCCCCGCGGCGACGGGTAGTTCGGGCCGGACTCCCCGCCGTAGAACGCTCGCGCCTGGTAGGTGGGGTCCATGAGCTCTGCGACGGTGCCCCATCCGCTGACCGGGCGCATCTGGAACAGCCCGAGCGAGTCGTGATCCGAACCGTCGCCGTCGTTGGGGTACTCCGCCGACTCGGGATAGGCGCTGGTGTTGGCGAGCATTCGCAGGGTCGACTCGGTCAGCGCAGCCATGAGCGCGACCCGCACCCCATCGCGGCCGACGCCGGCTGTCTGCCCTCCGACGGTGATGATCGTCGCGGCGTGGGTGAGCTGTTGCCGGTTCAGCGTGACCGTCTCCCCGTTACGGGTTGTCGCGGTCAGTGAGTCCGGGATCGGGCCGACCGCGAGTGAGCCGGGCGCGCAGACGGCGGCGGTCGCAGAGGTGCCGCCGAGCGTGGCGACGCCCAGCAGGATCGTGGACGGCCCCAGAAGCAGCAAGGTGAGGGCGAGGAGCGCGAGCTTCTTCATCACGGACTCGGCTCAGCGGAGAGGGTTGTCGAGCTGTGAGAGCCGCAGCACCTCACACAACCCGGACCCGGTGCCGCGACCGGGCGTGGGCGGGGTGCAGACGAGGAACACGGTGAAGGAGACCGGGCGGGACGCTTCGACCGGATCGGTGCCCCAGATGCCGTCCCGGTGCCGTGTCCCCGAGATGGTGTACGCGACCGCCCCGTCGGGTATCTGGCTGGGGGCGGCCTGCTCGACGGCGGTCTCCCACGCCTCGGGGACGAACACGTCGTCGATGGTCAGCCACTGGCGAGTCGCGTAGGTGCGCAGCTGCGCCCACGTATCGTTCGTCGGCAGGTAGGCGCGGACATCACCGACGAAGGCGTCGGCCTCGCTGCCGTGCGCGGCATCCGCGAGCACCTGCGCATAGTCCGACGGCGTAAGCCCGGTCGTGGTGTCCCAAGTGAACAGTGCCTCTGCAACTGCTCGGGCGAACGCTTCCGGCCCA
Organism: Leucobacter tenebrionis; assembly: GCF_019884725.1. NCBI lineage: Bacteria > Bacillati > Actinomycetota > Actinomycetes > Micrococcales > Microbacteriaceae > Leucobacter > Leucobacter tenebrionis. Next base: position 2,606,561 of record NZ_CP082322.1, read on the forward strand.
AGGTGCTGGTCCACAGGCTCCAGCTCTGCGCCCGAGGTCGGGGCCGGTGTCACGGGCGCGGTGGTGGAAGGCCGCTCGCTCCGCGCCGGGTCCGACGGGGCGGCGGGGCCACGGACGAGCCCGTAGATGCCGACTCCGACGAGCAAGAGCAGAGCGAGGCCGCCAGCGGTGGCGGCGATCAGCAGGCGACGACGGCGACGGTCATCAGACGTGGCGGGGTCCATGATCACGGGGTCCTTCCCGGACGGCAACAACGGATGCGTGGTTGCCAGGAAGGTGCGCGACCCGTCACCGGGTTCAGGCGATGTGCGCGGCCCGGTCCTGCCGTGCCGCGCGTGCGGCGTTGGCGAACGCGATGGTCCCGGCGATGGTCTCCTCGAACCGTGCCCACTGTTCAGCGGTGAGAGCTGGGCCGACGTCGGCGGGATCGTAGTGGGTCCACCATCCGGCCATGTCGTCCCAGATGGCCAGGAACGCGGTCAGCGGGAACGGCACCGGCTCCCCGGTGTTCACCGCCGTCAGCGCGGGCCGTGCCGGCTTCTTCTTCCCGGCGGCCTTAGCCGCCTTCACGCGGGCGAGCGCGGCCTGCGCGAGCTGCTCCAGCTCCGCCGCCCTCGCCTCCTGCTCCGCCGCCCGCACCGTGTCTGCTTCGACCCGTGCCTGTTCACGCACCTCGACAGGCTGGGCGGGGTCCGCGGCGAGCTGGTCGAGCTCCGCCAGCGACAGTTCGGCATTCACGCGCAGGTGCGAGGGATAGACGCTCCCGCCTGCCTTGATCCGCTCGACCTCCGCCGCCGCGCGCGCCCGTACCGGTTCCGGCTGCGACTCGTCCGCGGCCAGGTCCTGCAACCGGCCGATGCGCTCCAACGTCGTATAGGAGGCACGGCCAGTCACCATCCGCGCAGCCTGAGCGCGAGCCTTGCCCTGCTCGAACTGCGGTGGTGCCAAATTGGCACCACCGTCTTCTGCGTCGTCCGCGGTCGTCTGGAACCGTGTGGCCTCCTGGCGGCGGGCGGCGTCTTCGGCGAGCAGGGTCTTGAGTTCGCGGTAGAGGGCGGCGGCTTCGAGCTGGGTGAGCGGCTTGTGCAGGACGTTCTCGTCTTGTTCGGCGAGGAGTTCCCCGAGCCGGTCGGAGATCCCGGACCTGACCCAGACGTTGACGGTCTTGATACCGAGCAGTTTCAACGCCGCCAGGCGCCGCGCCCCGCAGATCAGGTGGCCGTCGAGGGTGATCGTGATGGGCTGGAGCAGCCCGTTGCGGCGGATCGACTCCACCAAGGGCGCGAGGTCGCCGTGGTCGTGCCGGTGCCGGCGGCCGACGATGATGGAGTCGACCGCGCGCTCCAGTTCGATGTGTCCCGCCGGCACCGTGCTCATGACTCCTCGCCCCCTGTCAGGAGTGGGGCGGCGAGCCCGGCCGCGATCACGAGGTCGTCGTCGGTGAGGAGGGCGCGCAGGGGCTGGCCGATCAGGAGCCGCACGAGCATCCCGCGCCCGGCGTTGGTGTGTGCGAGGGTCGGGTCGGGGGTGCCGAGCACGATCCGCAGCAGCGCCGTCCACGACGCACCCGGAAGGTCCAGGAGTGCTCGGGCCTGCCGGTCGCGGCGCAGCACCTCGAACGCCGACGCCCGCGACACCGACTCCGCGAGCCGCGTGGTGATGTATTCGACCGCGGCCCGGGCTGTCGAGGGTTCCCAGCCGACCCAGGTCAGGAATGCGATCGTCTCCTCGATCGCGGCGGTGACGTTCATCGCCCGTTCCCGCACCGGACGCTCGTCATCCTGATCATCGTCGGGGTCGGTGAACGGGTCGAAGCAGAACGCCGGGTGGTAGTCGGGAAGCGGATTCTCCCGGTCACTGAACCGCTCCGCATCGTGGAACACCGAGTACTTCGGGCGACGGGCCTGGTGCACGGAGCACAGCAGCCCGTTGCCGCGCTCCTCGGCGGTGCAGGTCACCTGCACCGCCCGCGTCACTACCGCCCACGGGTCCTCAGCCCGGCGCGTCGCCGCGCCCCGCATCGCCTCGAACGCGGCCGATGCAGCCTCCCACGGGTCGAGGCCGTGCTTGCGGGCGAGGGCGGCGTACTTGTTCGCGGCGTGCTCCATCAGCGCCGCCGCCTCCGGGTCACGCTGCCACGCCCCGCGCCCGGCCTCGTGGAGCCGGTTCAGCAGGGCGCGCAGCGCCTCGGAGTCCTCGAAACGTTCCCGCCGGTCGCGGGCTGTTGCAGTCTGCATCAGGGCACCTCCTGACAGGCAGGTGCGCACATGCTCCCCAGCAGGCATGCTCACGGATCGGCCGGCGGCGTGCATGGCGGCTACCCGAGCCCGATCCCGGAGCGCGACACCCACGAGAACCGCTCCCCGCCACCGCGGCCGAACGCGGTCACCGGAGGCAACTTCCGCGCACGCTCGCTCACGAACCGCGCACCCGACCGCGCCCCGGTCCTCGCCGCCCGGTACGCCTGGCCCGGCACCCTGCGGGCGCGACGCGCGAGCTCGGCCTGGAAGTCAATGCCCCGACCCGCCATCCGCGCCGAGCGCGACGCCATGAGGTCAGTCGGCCGCACCCACTCCGCCCCCGGCAGCTCCTTCTTCGCCGCGTCCTTCGCCGTCGAGTCCTTGGTCAGTGACGGGTCGCGGTGCCGGGCCAGCGCGGACGTCTCGCCCTCGTGCGGCGTCTCATCGACGTGGCCACCCTCGCGCTCGTCCCGCTCGCGCACGGCCGTCACGGTGGGCTCGATGTTCGTGTTCCGGTCGTCGTTCATGGCTTCTCCTCATCGCTGTCAGCGGTCGCAGTCAGTTCGGGCCGCGCGAACCAGCGGCCCACAGTGGAGGGGTGCACACCCAGATGCCGGGCGATCGCCTTGTTCGACCAGCCCTCCGCATCCCGCAACCGCACCGCCACCTCCCGCATCGGCGTCCGCTCCGGCGCCGGAGTGAGGATGACCGCCTGTGACTCGGGCAGACCGCCCGCCGGGGTCGTCTCCTCGTCAGCGAGGGGCGGCGGGACGGGCTCGGAAGCCGGGCGGGTGAGGATGACGGTGAGGTGCGTGATCGCCAGCAGCACCAGCGGCGGCACCGCCGCCACCGACGCCGCCAGCACGCCCGGCACATCGGCGTCAGCGGCGACGACGGCATGGATCGCATTCGCCGTCACCGACACCAGCGCGCCCGCAGCGAGCAGCACCCACGGATACCAAGCCGACCGTTGCCGGGCGAGCGCGACGACAGCGACGGTTGCGACGACGATGATCCCGTCCACGATCAGCGGCCACGCCCACGTCTGCCCCGCCTCGATCCCGGAACGCCGGGCAAGGTCCGCCAGAGCGGTGAAGGAGAGCCAGAACGCACCTGCGGCGATGAACACCGTCCCGGCGACCGCCGTCGCCACCGCGACCCGGCCACCCCGCGACCGCACAGGTGCCTGCGCCTGCGGGTTCATGAGAGCACCTGCCCTGCAAGACGCGGCACGCGCCGCAGGTCATCGTCCCGTACCGCGCTGGATGGTGCGGGTTGGACGTGGGTGGCGCGGTAGGCGGAGCGGATCGTCGTGACGACCTCCCGCGGCGGCAACCCGACCCGCTCACCCGCCGGGGCGAGCGCATCGACCATCTCCGGCAGCGACAGACCCGCCTCGGCCAGGCGGCAGGAGGCCCAGAACAGGCCACGGTTGCGTTCGCCCTCCGCGCGCATGCCCACCCAGTCGGCCAGCCGCTTCGCGTCCTCCGAACGAACAGGGCCCCGCGCCCGATGCACGACGGGCTCGGGACGCGGATCGAGGAAATCCCGCAGCGCCGCCGCATCCACCGGGCGCGGCTCCCGGTCACTACTCCCCGTGAGCGAGTACCCAGCCCGGCCGTGGTCGGTCGTGACGGCGGAGGGCGGGACGATGACGTACCCGCCGGTGCCGCGGAAGTCGACACGTGCCGCGGCCGCCTGCCATGACGGCTGCGGCCGGCCGGGGTCGGCCGGGTAGTAGAAGTGCGCGCCACCGGACGGCGTGCGCACCACCGCCACCCACCCCTCCACGAGCCCCGCCCGGCGGGCACGACCGAAGGCATCGAACCCGTTCCCGTCCGGCTTGCGGTCCACGTCCACGACATCGACCCCGGATGGGGCGCCGGTGGGGACGCCGATGTTCGCGGCCGGCCACCGGCGCCACCACGCCTCCACCTGCGCCAGATCAACGCTCGCCTCATGGAAGCCATGCCGGGTCAGCGGACGCTTCTCACTAGGCACGCACGGAAACACCGGCACACCCGCCGCCGCGAGCCGCGCGGAGGCTTGCGGAAGCGGGAGCCCGCTGAGGGAAGCGAGAACGCTGGCGACGCTCATCACAGCCCCCTCACCACGGCCTCCGCCGCACGCGAGGAAGGCGCTGGCTCGACCAGTGCCGGAACTGCCCGCTCCGCCCCGGCCCCTCGCGACGGCGCCGCGGACTCACGGGTCAGACCGGGCGGATCTCCGGTGCCGACCTGGACGGTGTCGAGGGCATCGAGGATCGCCCCGGCGGTCTTGCGGACGCGTTCACCGGTGGCCTGCACGACCTCGCCCGGCTCCTTGTCTTTCACCGTGCCCGCCCACCCGGAGACATACGGGATCGTGTAGGCGGTGGTATCCATGCTGTGCGCGGCACCGATCATCAACGCCACCGACTCGGCCTCGACCTCACCGATCCCGCGATGCCCCGTCGCATCCGGGTTGTCCGGACCGTGCAGCTTCACATGCGCCAGCTCGTGCGCCAGGGTCTTCACCTGCGCGGCCTCATCCATGTTCATCCGCACCGCCACCGTGCGGTTCGCGTAGTCCGTGACGCCGTTCGCGCCACGAATCTCCCGCTCATCCGCGACGCGCACCACCGTGAACCCTTCGGCCTCCACCAAGGAGGCAAGCCCAGCCCACAGCCCGTCGGGCGCCTCGCCTTCCAGGAGCGTCGGGGCAGGGCGCTCGGGCACGGGATCACCGCTGGTCTGCGACACATCCCACACGTAGGCGGGCCTCGCGCCGACCATCCGGGAACGCACCACCTCGCCGGGCTTCGGCTTCTCGAACCGCCCCAGCCGCCGCCACGACTCAGAATCAGCCGGATTGCTCGACGCGAACCGGGCCGTCACCGGCGCGAAGATCACATACCCCGCCTGACCCCGCTCCACCTGACGCCCCAGCGTCTGCCACTGCTTGTAACCGGCGACATACGACGGCTCCGGGGAAGCGACCCGGCCCTGCTCGTAGGCATCGAGATGCTGAGCGAAGATCAGCAGCGTGTTGCGGAACGACCGCGCCCGGAACCGGGCAGCGAACTCCAGCGCACGCTTCCAGTCCTCACCCGACACAAGCAGGTCGACGGCCGCGGTCAACCGCTCATGGAGTTCTTCGAGCTTCGCATCCCGCGCAGCCCGCTCCTCCTCGTTCATTGCCACCACAGACCTCCTCCCGGCAACGGGTCACCAGCCGGACAAGACGACCCGTCGTGAACATCAGGTGCGCCAGGGAACGCAGAAGGACCAGGCGGACGACGGCCAGGCAGCGCGACCGCCAGAATCCACACTGAAACCGACGTGTCTGTCCCGTCCTAACGCTGCTCGGCGGACACGCGGGAGACCCCGGGAGGGAGGAGGGTTCGCGTCACGCAGAACGCGGTCGTTCTGGCGAGTTTCTTGAGACGTGCGGTCAGCCGACTGCCGAGTTCAACGACGCGGCGCTGCTCTCGACGTGCATGGACAGGGCAGTCCGGTACTGCGACGGGGTAACGCCGAATCGTTGACGGAACCATCGCGAGGCTACCCGTGGATCACTCCAACCCACCGCTTGAGACGCGCAAGCGAGCGACATGTCGGTCTCTTCGATAAGCCGAGTGAACTCAGTGACGCGAACCTCCGTGAGAAATCGCATCGGCGGTGCGCCCGCGTACCGGGCGAACAAACGAGTCAGATGTGTGCGAGACAGTGCGACCTCCCGCGCCAGCGACGACACCGTCCACGGCTCGGCGAGCCTGGCGCGCAGCACGTGAACTGCTTTCCCGATATGCCCGACCAGCACTGGGTCGGTCAGGCGACCATCCACAGGGTGCCACGCATCCACGAGACCTTCTGATCGGGCGTCCGGGGCGAGGAAGACAGGCACGACCTCGGCAACCCACCGCGCGACGAACTCGATCGTGCGGGCGGTCACCAACTCCAACGGCTGACGATTCGTGTCGAGCAAGCTGAGCTGCCGCCAGATCGGCTCCAGTGCGTGTAAGCGCTCTTTCCCAACATGCAGCACGAGCGGCGCGCCATCCCAATCATCAGGATGAAGACCAGGAACGAGGCGCTGCTTGATCGGCAGAAAGCATTCCATCTGCCTTCGCCACAGTTCATCGTCGGCGTACACCGTCCAGGCCCGCACCTCAGGCTTCGGGACCAACTGACACCACCTGCCAGCCCCGACCGCGACCGCAGAACCCGTCGGCAAGATCACGTTCCGTTCCCTCGTCCGGATCTCGCAGACGCCATCGACGACATTGACGATCTTCGCGAACGGGAATACCGCACGCGCTGTCGGCAACCGCCGCACCATCTCAACGGCGGCTATCCGCATCGGCAAGCCGCTGTGCAGGGCTGCGCTTTCCAGCGGAGCGGCCTGCGTCGAACACACTTGCGCTGAGTACGGCGCCATGGCGCTTCGGACAGGATCGTGAGATTCCGCCGTGATCTTCTCCTCTCTGAGTTGAGCCGTGTCCACCTCTTGTGCTTCTCGGGCGCGGCGCAATCGCGGGTTCTTCATGCAGGAGGCGCAGGGGAACCTCGCGGGAGTGTCGCCTGCGCTCCGAAGCCGTTCTACGGGGCGGCGAGCACGAGAGAGGCCCGACACGAGATGTGACGCTACGTAACGTCGTAGTGAGCGACGCGTGAACGTCCACACGCCGACGCAAGATCACCCGACAGGAGCAGGTCAAACCTCCCGTGTTCTGGGTGCTGTAGGCGGTGATGCGGTTCATCGGATGATGGCGAGAGCCACAGTTCGTCACATCGATGTCAACCAGAATCCTAAACATGTTAGGGTAAATCCTAATAAGGGAAGGTGATGAAGTGAATCGTGCGCGGCTCACGACGGAGCGTCTCGTAGAGGATGCGTGTCGTCTCGCGGATGAACAGGGGGTGGAACGGGTCACGATGTCTGCTCTTGCTCGGCGTGCCGGGGTGCAGGCAGCGAGCCTGTACACGCACGTTCGCAGTTTGCGGGATCTGCGGACTCGCATGGCGCTTCGGGCGCTTTCTGAGCTTTCCGATCGCTTGTCCGCGGCGCTGTCAGGTCGGTCGGGGCGTGACGCGTTGACGGCGTTGGCGGCTACGTACCGGTCGTACGCGGCAGATCATCCTGGGCGGTATGAGGCTGCGCGCCTGCGGTTGGATTCGCCCACTGCGCACTCGAGTGATGGCCCGCGGCATGTGCAGCTGACTGGGGCGGTGTTGAGGGGATACGAGGTTCCGGAGGAAGAGCAGGTGCATGCCGTCCGGTTCATCGGTGCAACCATCCACGGCTACATCGAACTGCAGCGTTCGGGTGGGTTCGCACACTCACAGCCCGACCCTGAGGTCAGCTGGCAACGCTGTATCGATGCGCTACATCAACTGCTCAGTCATTGGCCAACGCATCGAGATGAACGTGAAGGAGGATCTAGTGGAGATCACAGCTGAACTTGTTCGTGGTGCTGTCGAGATCGAGCGCACCGAAACTGGCGTTCGACCGCATCGCCTACCTGCGTGGGCTCGGCGTCAAGCAGATGCGCAGCTCGAGCTAGCCGAAGCGCAGCCCGCGGGAGTTCGAGTCGCTTTTCGATCTGCCGCAACACGCGTGACTCTTGTGGCTCGCGCTGAGCGGTTCGGTTACGTCGGCGTTCCGCTGCGTGCGCCGGGCGTGTTCGATGTACTCGTCGACGGGGAACTCGTCGCCTCGGCCTCGCTTTCGAGCGCGGTTCAGATCCTTCGTGACCTCACCACTGGCGAGATCACCCGCTCAGAGGCCGAGCCGGAAGAGCTGACCTTTGAGCTCGGCGTGTCCGGTGGCGTGGAACGTCTGGTCGAGATATGGCTGCCGTATTCGGAGTCAGTCGAACTGATCTCCATTGACGCAGACGAGCCGCTCGCTCCGGCGCACCGGCCAGCTCCAACATGGGTTCATTACGGGTCCTCGATCAGCCAGGGATCTAACGCAGCCAGCGCGGCCACCATCTGGACGGCGGTTGCCGCGCGTCTCGGAGGCGTAGAACTCACGAACCTGGGCTTCGGTGGCAGTGCCCTACTGGACCCGTTCGTCGCACGAACGATACGGGATCTGCCCGCCGACTTGATCTCCGTGAAAGTGGGGATCAACATCGTCAACGCGGATCTCATGCGCCGTCGCGCTTTCGCCCCGGCACTCCATGGCTTCCTCGACGTGATCCGGGACGGTCACCCCGACACGCCTTTGCTGCTGGTCACCCCGCTGTGGAGCCCGATCTTCGAACACACACCCGGGCCCGGAGCGTTCGACCCTGACGCGCTCTCCCGGGGAGAGACGAGATTCGTCGCTGCCGGCGACCCAGCGGAGGTCCGAAGTGGAAAGCTTGATCTCGCCACGATCCGCGCTGACATCGACCGGGTAGTTCACGACCGTTCCGCGTCCGACCCGAACCTTTTCCAACTCGACGGAATGGCCCTCTACGGGGCGAGCGATGCACAGTCACATCCACTCCCAGACGACCTCCACCCTGATGCGGCCACCCACCGGCTTCTCGGGGAGAGGTTCGCCGAGGAGGTTTTCGGCGTTGAGGGGGCGATCCCCACCACAAAGTGACAGTGACTGCGTTGATCTGATCGTTGCGTTGAGCGAGCCAGATCCCCAGCCTTCGTAGAGGATTCGGCGAGCTGACTGGTGCGTCGCGGCCGTCTGATGCCTCTCGTTCGGCGCGCGCCCGTCGTGACCATGCCGTCGACCGGCTGATCCCGCCCCCGGCGCAGGCCGAGCTACACGTCCTCGTCGAGGATGTGCCGATCGAGTTGCTGGGGGGAGGCGGAGCGGGCGGCGAGGAGTCCGCCGATGCCGGGGATGAGGGAGAGCACCCAGACGATGTGTCGGTCACCGCGGACGAGGATCGCGGTGATGACGGTGGCCATGTACGCCAGGCCGTGCAGCGGCCCGAGAATCTGCGAGATCGCGGGTGCATGCACGGTGAGCATGTTGGCGAGCATGAGGATGAGGGTGACCAGTTCGGCCGTCCCCGCGATCTGGAGCATGCGGCGGGGACTCATAGCCCGACGCCCGTGGTCGATCCCGGCCGGTAGATCATGAGGACGACGACGATGGCCCACACCACGTTGAAGATCCCGGTGACCATGCTTAGGCTCCCCGGGATCCGGTCGAGCGAGGGCTGGGCCGGATCGGCTGCGTCGGGGTCGAGAGCGCGGACGAGGTGTGACTGTCTGGGCAGGATGAAGGCGATGAGCAGGACCGCGGCGATCGCGGTGAGGATCATCGACGCGATCAGCCACGCGTCGCCGAGGACGCCGATGCTCGCCGCTGTGGCCAGCCCGAACACGGGCACCAGGACGGCGATCACGCTGTAGACGCGGGTGACGCGGTGCAGGATGCGTGCCACCGCGGCCTTTCGGGGATCGTCCGGGGATGCCAGCGCGAGCCGGGCGAACCGGGGGAACATGCTCGCGGCGATCGCGACGGGCCCGATGGTGAGGATTGCGGCGAGGACGTGGACAGACAGCAGGAAGGCGTTCATCGGGTGACCCGCTCTCCGGTGACGTGGGTTTGCGGCAACCGTCCGGCTCGGGATACCCCGGTGAGGCTGTCGCCGGTGATGGTGACGTCGTATTCGAGGTTGAGCCGGAGGGGCTTGGTGATCTGCTGTCTCCACGTGGCGTGCTGGCCATCCGGGGTGTCTTCGGTCACAAGGTCGGTCAGGGGGACTGCTTCGCCCGCGCCGTGCGCCGTCCCGGTGACCGAACCGTCATGTTCTTCGAAGTGGTAGTTGGCTTCGATGGTCCCGATGGGAGTTTTCATCCTCAGTCGCCAGTCACCGCAGATGGGGTTCATTCGCTTTGGTGTTCCTTTCGTTCTCAGGTCCGGATGCTCACGGCGTGGGGGGCTTTGGGCACCGTGGTAGGGGCCTTGCCGGCGGCGCGCCAGACGGTGCCGCGTCGCTCGTACTCGAAGAGTTCCTCGACAGCGTGGGCGATCCGGGGTCCGAAGTGCCGTTCTAAGAGGTAGAGGGCCAGGTCGAGCCCGGAGGTGACGCCGCCGGCGGTGACGAGGTCGCCGTCGTCGACGACGCGGGCGTTGACCGCTGTCGCGCCGGTCGCCTCCAGCAGTGGCATTCCGAGGGTGTGGGTGACGACGTTGCGGCCCTCGCAGAGTCCGCCCATCGCCAGCGCGAGCGAGCCGCCGCACACTGCCGTGACCAGGACGTCGGGGTCGCGCATCGCGTTGGCGATGAGCGGGATCGCCCCGGTCGCCGCGAACCGTGCCAAAAGGACCGGGATCGTCTCGGCGCCCTCGTCGGGGTCGCCGTCAACCGGCCCGGATGCACCGGGCACGAGCACGATCCCCGGCCGGTGGGGATCGAGCGCCGCCGTCGCGCGGAGCCTGAGGCCCTGCGAGCCGGAGACGACATCGCGCGCCCCTTCGGCGCTGACCAGAGTGATGTCGAGTGCGTTGTCGAGGAAGTACTCGCTGCCTGCGACGAACACCTCGAACGGCGCGATCACATCGAGCGGATCAAACCCGTCGAACAGCACGATCTGCACGGACATCGACACGGGAACTCCCTTGCGTTGGCGGAAACGGCGGCGACGCTATCGAGTCTCCGGCCTGTTCCGATCGGGCACAATCGGCCCGATGGCCAATGATCGCCGGAATCTGGCCACGCGTTCTGAACGTCAATCTCGCGCTTGAATATCTGTAGGATGCACGGTATGTACACCGTCGTCGCGCTCGCTCTTCCTGATGTGATCGCGTTCGATCTGGCCACCGCAGTGGAGACGTTTGGTCGTGTGACGCTCCCGGACGGGCGCCTGGCGTATCGGGTGATCGTCGCCGGGACGGCGCCCACGGTCGACGCGGGCCCCCTCCAGATCGCCACGAGCGTGGGTCTCGAAGCGCTGGAGCGAGCGGACACGATCATGGTTCCAGGGCGCAACGACGCGGCCGCGCCGCTCCCGGACGGCGTCGCGGACGCGCTCCGTGCGGCAGCGGCGGCGGGGACGCGCATCGCTTCGATCTGCGTGGGGGCGTTCGTGCTCGCAGACGCAGGGCTCCTCGATGGGCAGCGCGCGACGACCCACTGGCTCGCCACCGATCTGCTCGCACGACGGTTCCCGCGGGTGATCGTGGAGCCGGATGTGCTCTACACCGACAATGGGCAGGTGCTCACTTCGGCGGGTGCGGCCGCAGGGCTGGACCTGTGCCTGCACATGATCCGTCGGGACTTCGGTGCAGCGGTCGCCGCCCACGCGTCACGGTTGGCGGTCGCGCCGCTGCACCGCACAGGAGGGCAGGCGCAGTTCATCGTCCGGAATCCGCCCACCTACCGCACCGCCACGCTGGAGGACGTGCTCGTGTGGATCGAGGAGAACGCCCACCGTCCGCTCACGCTCGCCGACATCGCAACAGCAGCCCACACGAGCATCCGTACTCTGACCCGACGTTTTCACCAGGAGACCGGGCAGGCTCCCATGGAATGGGTCACCGGTGTGCGCATCCGGCACGCGCAGGAGCTGCTGGAGACCACCGACCACAGCATCGAGCGCATCGCCCGACAGATCGGCTTCAGCAGCCCCAGCGCCTTCCGCGACCAGTTCCGCCGCGCCACCCGAGTCTCTCCCAGCGAGTACCGCGCAACATTCTCCGGCCGTCCGCCATACGACAACGACGAGGCGACCCGGTGAACACCGCGGGTGAGCAGGTCCGCGCGCGGTGTCGTTAGCGCGAAGCCAACACCGCCGCTGACGTCAGCGCCTCCGGAGGTGATCCGTGGGGTGTGCTGATCTGGGCCCAGAGGTCGTCGAGGGACAGGCCGAGCACGATGGCGACCGCGGCAACGGTGGGAAACGCTGGTGTGGCGACCCTGCCGGTCTCGATCTTGCGCAACGTCTCGGGGGAGATCCCCGCCTCGATCGCGACGTCAAGGATCGAACGTGGACCGCGCGCGACACGGAGTAGTTCTCCGAGCCGCTGCCCGCGTTTGACGTCCTCGCGAGTGAGCGGCAATCTGACCATGCCACCAATACTAATCACGGTATAGTCGTACCGGTATAAGTATTGGAGATTTGGCGGGAAGGTGCCGGATGATCGAGATCCTCACTCCGAGCGAGCTGGACCGGGCGCGAGTCACCGGCCGCATCGTCGGCGACGTTCTCCAGCGCCTCAAGGCCCGCTGCCGGGTCGGGACGAACCTGCTCCAGGTTGACCAGTGGGCGCGGGAGATGATCGATGCTGCCGGTGCGACCTCATGCTACGTCGACTATGCGCCCTCGTTCGGGCGCGGTCCCTTTGGGCACTACATCTGCACCGCCGTCAACGACGCCGTGCTGCACGGCATGCCACGCGACTACCGCCTCGCGGATGGGGACCTGCTCACCCTCGACCTCGCGGTCATCAAGGACGGGGTCGCGGCGGACGCCGCGATCAGCTTCATCGTCGGCGACACCCACAACCCGCAGGACGTCGCGATGATCGACGCCACCGAACGGGCGCTGATGGCCGCGATTCATGTTGCCGCGCCGGGGTTGCGGCTGGGGGACCTCTCGCACGCGATCGAGCAGGTGCTGTCGGGCGCCGGCTACCTGATCAATACCGAGTTCGGTGGTCACGGCATCGGCTCGACGATGCACCAGGACCCGCACGTGTCCAACAAGGGACGACCCGGGCGAGGATACCGGCTGCGGCCCGGGCTGCTGCTGGCCCTGGAACCGTGGGTGATGGCCGACACCGACCGGCTCATCACCGACCCGGACGACGGGTGGACGCTGCGCAGCGCCACCGGATGCCGCACCGCCCACACCGAGCACACCATCGCGATCACCGACCATGGCGCCGAGATCCTCACCCTCCCACAGCAATAGATGCCCCGATAGCGTCACCGGCCCCCGCCGCTGAGGACCGTATCCGGATGAGTTCCGCCAGCGCGCGCTGCGGATGCTGAGCGAGGCTCGCCCTGATCACAAGACCGATCACGCTGCGATCAAGCACGTCGCCGCCAAGCTCGGCGTCAACCCCGAGACGCTTCGACTGTGGAAGAAGCGCCTCGACGTCGACGAGGGCCGGCAGTCGGGGACCTCGAGTGAGGCGCAGGCGGAGATCAAGCGGTTGAAGAAGCAGATCGCCGAGTTGGAGAAGGCGAACGAGATCTTGCGGTCTGCGAGCGTGTTTTTCGCGACCGAGCTCGGCCGCCCCTCGTCGAGATGATCGCGTTCATCGACAAGATGCGTGATCGTTTCGGGGTCGAGCTCGTGTGCCGTGTGATGCGGCAGGCCGAGGTGGGGTTCCTCACCGCCCGCGGATACCGGGCCGCGAAAGCGCGTCCGGCGTCAGCCCGGCAGCTGAGAGACGAGCTGCTGATTCCGGAGATCACCCGGCTGCATGCGGAGAACTATGGCGTCTACGGGGTCCGGAAGATGCACGCGCTGCTGCGCCAGCAGGGCGGGATGATCGGTCGCGACCAGACCGGCGGGCGTGAGGAACGAATGGGTGACGACTGATCGTTAGTGCCGGGAGGCGCTGGCGGGGAGGATGTCATCATGCCCGGTCCCTATCCGAAAGAGTTCCGCGAGGACGTCGTCGCGGTCGCTCGTAGCCGCGAGAGCGGCGTCACTATCAAACAGATCGCCACCGACTTCGGTATCAGCGAAGCAACGCTGCAGAATTGGCTCCGCCAAGCCGATATCGAAGACGGCAACCGTCCCGGTCAGACCGCCGCCGATGCCGCCGAGGCCCGGGAGTTGAAGAAGCGGATCCGCCTGCTCGAACAAGAAAACGAGGTCCTTCGCCGTGCAGCGGCGTATCTGTCGCAGGCGAATCTGCGTCTCGGTGGCTCCCTAAAATGACGTACCCGCTCGTATCTGAGCTCGCCGACTCGGGGGTCCCCGTGACGGTGTCGTGCCAGGTCCTCAAGCTCGCAAGACAGCCCTACTACCGGTGGCGCAACAATCCGATCCGTGACGCGGACCTGCTGCGCGCGTATCGGATCAACGCGCTGCATGACGCGCACCACGATGACCCGACGTTCGGGTACCGATACCTCGCCGACGAAGCCCGTCGAGCGGGGTGGCGGATGAGCAGGCGGACGGCGTGGAAGCTGTGCTCGCAGGCCGGGATTCTCTCGTCCGCGCAGCGCCGGCGACGCGGGAAGGGCAAGAAGGCCGGGCCGCCCGTGTTCGACGATCACGTCCAGCGAGTATTCCGTGCGGACACGCCGAACCGGCTCTGGCTCAGAGATATCACGGAGCACTGGACGAGCGAAGGCAAGCTCTACTGCTGCGCGATCAAAGACGTGTTCTCCAACCGGATCGTCGGCTACTCGATCTCAGACCGGATGACCGCGAAGCTCGCCGTTGACGCCCTCCGCAACGCCGTCGCCCGCCGCGGTGAGGTCGCCGGCTGCATCCTGCACGCCGACAGAGGCAGCCAGTTCCGTTCCCGGGCCATGGCCCGCGAGTTGCGCCGCCACGACGTGGTCGGATCGATGGGAAGAGTCGGCGCCGCCGGGGACAACGCGGCCATGGAGTCGTTCTGGTCACTGCTGCAGACGAACGTGCTCAACCAGCAGCGGTGGGCGACTCGGCAGGAGCTGCGGCTCGCGATCGTCGTCTGGATCGAGCGGGAGTACCACCGCCAGCGCGCGCAAGACACCCTCGGCGGCTTGACGCCCATCGAATTCGAAGCCAAGCTAGCCGAGCCACTCACACTCGCGGCCTAAACCGAACCTGTCACCAGTTCGTTCCTCACGCCCCGACGTTCAAACAAGGCGCACCTTCTTATGCGTTGACATATATGGCACGCCCGAGTCGGATGAGGTTCGCTGGGTCGTAGCGGCGCTTGATGTTGACAAGGCGCTGGTAGGTCTC
Source organism: Leucobacter tenebrionis (assembly GCF_019884725.1). Classification (NCBI taxonomy): domain Bacteria; kingdom Bacillati; phylum Actinomycetota; class Actinomycetes; order Micrococcales; family Microbacteriaceae; genus Leucobacter; species Leucobacter tenebrionis. Next base: position 2,621,658 of record NZ_CP082322.1, read on the forward strand.
GGGTTCGTAGCAGGCACTTGTGCTCAGCTCGGCGGTATTGTCTCCAAACAGGAAGTTCAGTGCTCGACTGGTCGCCCCGTGCGCGAGGTCTTCGATCAGGGCGGACTGTTTGTTCCCGAGGTCGCCGGGTACCTGCCGGGCGACCGGTGTGGTTACCCGGACGACGTAAGTCGCGTCGCGGTGGCCGACCGCGTTTTCATGCTCTGGCTGACGCGCGGCAGCACCGCCGAGGTGATGAAGCTGGAGGAACACGCAGTTCTCGGTCTCGGCATCGATGCGTTTCATGACGGTCGCGGCCGCCGTGGGGTCCAGTGCCGCGGTAGTGACGGCATCACCTTGATAGCCGTGCGGGGTTGCCGGCTCGGCGAATACCTTGCTGCACTCGGCGTAGGGCATCGGGTAGATGGTGTCCTCGACCGGTCCCCAGGTGCGTAATACGTCGATCGCGGAGATGCATGTCCTGGGGTCGGTGCAGGTGACGAAGAGGCGCAGGGTCCGCTTGCCTCGGATGCGTTCCGGTAGAGTCGGAAGGTCGGGGAAGGTCATGAGCGACAGTGAGGATGTGAGTTCGTCGGGCACGCCGGTGGTCCACTCCCGGTAACGGCTGACGATCTCAGGGAATCGCTCAGGGTCGAAGCTCAGTGCGCCGGCAAGAACCTGGTCGACGGGAAAGAGCCGGAACCGCAACGCGGTGACGACGCCGAAGCTGCCGCCACCACCACGCATCGCCCAATACAGGTCTGCGTGGTTGTCGGCGCTCACGTGCCGGGGACGGTTGTCGGCGGTGACTACGTCGAACTCGGTGACGTGGTCGGCTGCGTATCCATACTGCCGGGTGAGCGGTCCGATGCCACCTCCAAGGCTGTAGCCGGCAACACCGACCGTCGGTGCGCTGCCGTTGAGTGGGGCCAGACCGTAGCGTGCGGCCTCGCGCACGACCGCGTCCCAGGTTGTTCCACCGCCCACTCGAGCCAGCCGTGCGTCCGGATCGATATCCACACGCTGGAGTCGTCGGGTGCTGATCATGACGCCGCCGGTGAAGGACGTGGCGCCGTGTCCGGTGTTGCGTGCAGTGATGGGCAGTTCGTTCTCGGCGGCGTAGGCGACCGCACGCTGCACGTCGGCGGCGTCTTCGGCTTCGATGAGCAGGTCAGGTTCGGCACGGACTGCGGTCTGATAGCAGGACGGCCACTGTGGGTCGCCGGGCCGATAGGTGTACCCGTGGATGTCGTCAAGTTTCATTGGATCTCTCCTATGCGTGCGCGGGTCGTGGTGATGAGGGCAGTAAGAAGGAGCGCCGCGACGGCCGCGGTGAAGCCGATACCGGCGGTGCGCAGGCCGGTGGCGTCGGCGGCGTAGCCTGCAGCGACGACCGGTACCGAGATGCCGAGGTAGACGACGAGGAAGAAGCTGGACATGGTTCCGCTGCGCGCGTCGCCGGGTGAACGCGCGCTGCTGATCGCCACAGCTGCCCGGAACGCCAGCCCTTGGCCGATACCGATGACGATGGTGCTGAACACGATCAGCACGGCTGAGCCGATGAACAGCGCAGTGGCGAATCCGAAGACCGCGACTAGGACGATCGCGCATCCGGCCATGAGCGCCGACGCCGCACGGAGGCGTCTGGTCGCGACCTGGCTCAGAGCGGACCCAGCAAACATCGCAAACACAACGCCCCCGGACAGCAATGGGTTGGTCACACTCAGCAGCCGGGTGAGGAACGCGGGCTCGACGGCGGCCACCAGTCCGAGCATCGCGAAGCACGCGAACATCGCCACCGCCACCGCGGGGAATACAGGCCGTACCTCACGGGGCAACGTCGGCCAGTCGATGCGGAAACGAGAACGTGCCCGCGTGGGCGTCGACCTCGGCGACTTCAGTTCCGGCGCCAGCCACAAGCCGGTGCCCGCGACGATGACCAGCGCGAGGTGCACCACGAACGGGGCCACGAGCGGAAAGAGCCCGAGTTCGGCGAGTAGCCCGCTCAGCAGCGGTCCGCACCCCAGGCCCAGCGTGTTCGACGCGGTGGCGACCAACGCCGCGCGCCCGTGATTGCCGGGCGGTTCGAGTTCCGCTAATGCCACGGTTGCTGTGCCGGTGATCATCCCAGCCGACAGGCCAGAGAGCAAACGGCCGATGAGCAGCCCGGTCAATCCTGTGCCGCTGAGGAAAGCCAAGGCCGAGAACGCAGCGGCTCCCAGGCCGGCCATGAGCACAGGGCGGGGACCGATTAGGTCCGATACGCGACCGAGGAACACCAGTGCGACGAGGACGCCGCCGGCATATATCGCGAACAGCACGGTGATCGTGAGGTCGTCAAAGCCGAGACGACGTTGCAGCGTTGGATACAGGGGTGTCGGCAACGTTGTGCCGATCATCGTCGCCGTCAGCGCGGCAGCCACCGCCCAGAAGGCGGATGGCCGCCCGGCTCGTCGTTCCCCCACGAAGACCAGGCTGTTAGGCGACCCAACAATCTGTCCAACAGAATGTTTCGATCGTCATGATCGGTACCATCGATCTATGGAACTTCGGCAACTGGAGCACTTCGTCGCCGTGGCCGACGAACGACATTTCACGCGCGCCGCAGCGAAGGTGCACCTGGCGCAGTCGAGTCTGTCCAGTTCGATCGCCGCGCTTGAACGCGAACTCGGTGCCGAACTGCTGGTTCGTTCCAGCCGCAAGGTCGAACTCACCGAGGCAGGCCGCGCACTCCTGCCTGCGGCTCACCGATCTCTCGAGGCTGCCCGTGACGGGCAGGACGCGGTAGCCGCTGTACGCGGTGTGCTCCGGGGCCGTCTCCGCGTCGGGACTATCCAGGCGCTCGGCGGCATCCCGTTGACGCGATGGCTCGCGGACTTCCACGAGCGCCATCCTGAAGTCCACTTGCGCGTCCATCACGACGCGGTACCGAGTCTCATCCACGATGTGGTTTCCGGAGACCTCGACATCGCAGTGGCCGATCGCCCGTTCGAGAGAGCCCACCTGCACGAGCGACCTCTGGTTGCGCAGTCGCTCGTGCTCGCCGTCAACCATCGCGACCCGCTCGCCCGCCGCCGACGAGTTCGCCTGAGTGACCTTGCCGACCGTCAGTTCGCTGAGTATCGCTCCGACTCTGCGCTCCGCGCACGGATCGACGTCGCGTGCGAGGAAGCGGGCCTCCATCGGCGGAGCATCTTCGAAGCCGACACCATCGCGGACCTGCTGAGCGCCGTCGAGCACGGCATCGGGATCGCCCTGGTTCCCCCCGAAACGATGGTTGGCTACCCGCACCTGCGGACGGTGAACACCGAGCCCGAGATCGGTCGCGAACTTGTGATGGTGTACGCCGCCAACCGGCCACCCAGCCCGGCAACGGACCGGTTTCTCAGCACCATCGAGTACTCATTGACGAGTGACGGAGGGCGATGATCTGAGTCCTGATCAGGATCCCACCGGGGATCGAAGCCCGTTGGCCACACTGGGAAGACGAGAGCCAGGTGAGGCCCGCCGCACTCGTTCAGGATCGCCGGTGCTGGGAATGAGTCGCCCGGTGACCCATCGTGGGTGAATGTCTGAGCGTAGCGTCCCTGGCGTCGAAGAGCTTGTAGATCGGGACAGCGCCGTGGACGAGGACGAAGCTGTGGAACCGGGCATGCGATGAGATAGCGGAGTTGACTGGCGATCTACCTTGCGTCGTTCCGAAGGTCGGTCAGAGCCGCGAGCACGTTGCTTATCTCTTTCGACATCAACGCGCGCCTCGGCGCCATGAAATTCCGACGAGCAGACTCATGACCCGACAGTCGCGCAGAGCCGGTGTCCGTCTGTTTGAACCCCCGGGACGTCCGTCCGCTTCGCCGACGACGCGGCGCACCAAGCGAACGTGCTTCACATCATGCAGCGCCCCTCCGATACTATGATCGTCGAAAGATTCGTCAGTCGAAGGAGGGCGGCGTGGGCTCGTCGCGGGAAGACGCTGAGGAGGCGTTCGGTGCGGCTGTCCAGCGGTATCAGCGGGTGACGCAGGCCTTCGATGACGCGGTGGGTCGCGCGTTGGATCTTGGGGCGACCGAGCTGCGGTGTTTGGACTGGTTGACGGAGGGTGTGATGTCTTCGGGCGAGTTGGCGAAGGCTATTGGGCTGCGGCCAGCGGCGACGACCACGCTGGTCGATCGTCTGTGTCGTCGCGGTCTCGTGCGTCGTGGGCCGGCACCGGCGGACCGTCGGAAAGTCCTGATCGAGTTGACTCCGGAGGGGCAGGAGGTCCTCTGGAGGATGTACGGACCCCTCGTGCAGGATGGGCACCGGCTTCTGGGGGAGTTCGACGCCGAGCAGATCCTCGCCTTCGAGCGGCTCCTGTCCGCGATGGCGAGCAATGCAGAAGAACACACTCGGCGAGTGGCAGCGGGCGTCGGGACGTCTGGCCCGTGAGATGACAGCCCCGCCGCATTGAAGAAGTCGCGCGTGGCGAGGACAAGTAGAGGAGAAGTAGATGCCGGATATGCAGGCGCTTGTAGCGTTCGCCGTGATGTCGTTCGTGCTGATCGTGGTGCCGGGGCCGAGCGTGCTGTTCGTCATCGGGCGGTCGCTGGCGCTGGGTCGGCGGGGTGGGTTGTTGAGCGTGCTCGGGAACGAGCTCGGCGGTCTACCGCTTGTTCTCCTGGTGTCCGTGGGGCTCGGTGCCGTCGTCGCGCAGTCCGCGATGGTGTTCCTGGTGGTCAAGCTGCTGGGGGCGGGGTATCTCGTGTATCTGGGGGTGCAGGCGATCCGGCATCGGCGCGTGGACACCGGCGCGATGACTGCTTCCGGGAACGGCCCGTCGTCGTCGTGGCGCGTGCTGCGCGAGGGCTTCATCGTCGGCGTGACGAATCCGAAGACGATCGTGTTCTTCGTGGCGGTGCTCCCGCAGTTCGTCACTCCGCAGAACGGGTCCGTCGCGGTGCAGATGGCGGTCCTGGGGCTCGTATTCACGGTGATCGCGTTCGCCTGCGATGCGTGCTGGGCCCTGGTGGCCTCCGCGGCGCGTCAGTGGTTCGCGACCTCGCCGCGGAGGTTGTCGACGATGCGCGCGACCGGCGGCGGGATGCTGGTCGGCATGGGCGCGACCCTCGCCCTCGCCCCCGCGAAGAGCTGACCGGCGTGCACGAAAAGCGTAGAGCGGTGGCGGATCACCAGGGGGAGCATCTGCTGGAGCGGGCGAGGCGGCTCGACCAGGAGGCACGGGCGATGTGCGAGCGCCTTGGCCTGTGGCGTCGGCTGGAGAGCCTCGGCGCTCCGGTCGTGGTCGGCGCCGCCGGCCTGGGCGTGATCGATCGGCGGGACATCGACATCACCACCTCGTGCGTGGCGCTGAACGAGGAGACCATCGGACGCATCACCTCTCTGGGGGCGGAACTCGCCTCGCACGAAGACGTGCGGCAGGTCGTGCTCCGGGACGACACCGGCCGATGGAACACCGACCCGCGATACCCGGACGGCTACTACCTGGGGCTGGAGATCATGTCGCCGCGCGAGAAGCTGTGGACCGCGGATCTGTGGTTCGTCGGCGAGCCCGAACGCCAACCCGACCTCGAGCACCTCCGCCGCTTCGCACCACTCGTAACCGACGAATCCCGGGGGGCCATCCTGGCCCTGAAGCGCTCGGTCCGAACGCGTGGCACAGGTGATGACCCCGTCCCCGGATACCTGGTCTATGAAGCCGTCATCCAGGACGCCGTCCGCTCGGAGACGGAGTTTCAGGAGTGGTTGAACCACCGGAGAACCGAATCCGCGACCCACGACGAAGGACCACACGCATCATGAACGACAGACTCTCCGCGCTCGGGCGAGTCAACGCGCTGCTCGTCGCGCCGCACGCGACGAGGCCGGAGCTCGCGCTCGGATACGGTGCTGCCCTGATGGGAGCTGCGGCTGCGACAGCAGGCGGAATCGTCTCCGGATACGGGGCCGCGCACGTGCTCGTCCTCGCCGTGCTCGGATTCGACATCGCCGGCGGTGTCGTCGTCAACGCCACACGGGCAGCGGCACGACGCTTCCATCGCGGCCCGCACTGGCGACGGCGCTCCGTGCTGTTCGTCGCAGCGCACGTGCACCCGTTCGTCGTCGCGCTGCTCTTCCCCGCACAGTCCTGGTCGGCAAGCGCCGTCCTCTACCTGGGACTGGTCGCATCTGCGCTGCTGATCACCTCGACGCCGCTCGCGCTCCGTCGGCCAGTGGCTTTCGCCTGCGCCGCCGCGTTGATCACGTGGACCGTCGTGACCGGGCCGACGGAGGACGCGCTGGTCTGGATCGCGCCGCTGCTCGTCATCAAACTGCTGCTCGCGCACCTGCTCACCGACAGCATCCCGACACCAGAAGCCACATGAGCATGGGCGTGTCCATGATGTCTGATATCTCATCCGGATCAGCGGCGGCTAGCGGAGCATTCCGAGCGACGACCTCATTGAGAGAGCGAACCTCGGCCTGGCGCGGCTCGATGCCCTCGCTCTGTGGCTAAGTGACACCGCGAAGGACATCCCTTAGGCGCTTCTGAGCCTGCAGTGGCCTGTTGGTCACCCCAAAGCTCGCTGCAGAAAGTCATCAACGCCGTCAGTCAAGGCTGAGCAGCGTAGTGAATCGAACCGGTCCAAGGTGTGGTGCCCCCCGGGTAGCTCGACGTAGACGACCTGATCGGCCGAGGCATCGCGCAACTGCTCGGCCATCGTCCGCGCCATTGCCGGGGCGACCATGGGATCGCGGTCGCCGTGAACGATCAGGGTCGGCGGTATGTCGACTGACGAGGTTCTTCCGGTTGCCTCGCTGAGGTAGTCTTCGGGCGCGGAGGGCAGTCCGCGTGTTGGCGCGGGACCGTAGTACCCGTACAACCCGATGACGGCCGACACTCTCGTATCGGCGTCTTCGAACCCCGGCTGGAACCGTGGGTCGCCCGCAGCAAGAGCGCAGATCGTCGCGATATGAGCACCGGCGGACCCTCCGACGAGAACGACGGTCTCAGGATCAGCCCCGTAGTCTCTGGCGTGCTCCCGTGTCCAGGCAAGCACCCGTTTCGCGTCGACTACCTGGTCGGGGAACACCGCGGGTTCGAGGCGATAGTCGGCGCTGATGCCGATCCAGCCCGCTGCTGCCAGTTGTTCCATCAACAGGCGCGCCTCTTTGCTTCGGCGGCCGCTAAAGAAGCCCCCGCCATGGAAGTGGATGACGAAGCCCTTGGCGGCTTTCAGATCACGTGCACGATAGAGATCGAGGAGGTGTGCTGCCCGGTCGGGGCCATAGCGGATGGCGCTAGTCCGTTCCACGCTGCGCCGACGGAGGCGTGCCGGGGCCAGCGCGGCGCGCAGCCAATGCCGCCAACCCGGTGATCGTGACAGACCGACGTCGCCATAAGCGGCAGCCAATGAGTCAGAGATGGCGGATCGTCCACGGCTCGCCAAGACGATCACGGCGACCTGCCCGATCGCGGCCAGCGACGAAAGCGCCAGCGCCACGCCCCCGACGATCGAGAAGGGCGCGCCCTCCGCAATTGCCAACGTTGTTGACGTGGCATTCAGGAGGAGGAAGATGTGCGGCAGTTCACTGCCCGCCATGGCGAGTACTGACGTCGGTGTAGCTCGCGGTCCGTTGGTCGGTCGGGGCCACAACGATAGATACGTGATTGCGGCGGTGACTACGCTGCCTATCAGGTATCCGATGGGGGCGTGAGGCAATATGTTCCTCCGATCAGCAATGCGACCAATAAGAGCGCGCTAAGGCCTGACAGGTTTCAGGTCGCGTCCTCCGCATACCCTGCCTAGGAGTGGGTGCGTCGAACGGAGCCAGGTTTCGTGAAATGCGACGGCGTCGGCTATCGCGATCCAGTCCGGGGCGACTGTAGCGACGTCAGGGTGGTGTGACGCCAGCGGGGAGGGTGACGCGGTGGTCGGTTATCCAGGCCTGCGTGTCTCGTGTGGCGATGCGCTGGAAGACGATGCGCAGGATGGCGTCTTGGACGATGCGTTGCATGGAGCCGGCTGTCTTGGAGCTGCTTGAGCGTGCTCCTTCGGCGACGATGCGTTCGACCCGGCGGCGCCGCTGCTCTTCGAAGGTGGTGAATGCACGCTCGGGCGTGGTCTCCGTGTGGAGACAGGAGGCGAGGACGACGGCATCTTCCAGTGCCATCGAGGCGCCTTGGCCTGAGCTCGGGGCGGGCGCGTGGATCGCGTCACCGACGAGTCCGAGGCGTCCTCGGTGCCAGGTGGGGACGTGGGGCAGGTCGTAGGTATTGTCGCCGGCGAGTTCGAGTCGGCCGGTGGTGATGAGGTCGTGGAACGGGCCGGGATCCGCGGCGGCGAGGTCGGCGAGCAACGCCCGCCATGTGGCGGGGGGAGTGGTGGCCCGCTCCTGCCGTGAGACGGGCTGTCGTGGGACGTTGACGAACCACACGACATCACCGGCCGGGGTCGGCAGTGCGCCGAAGAACGCGCGCCTGCCGAAGACCAGTCGCCACGCGCCTGGTTCCAGGCTTGCCGCGAGCGCGGTGCTCTCCGTGATCCCGCCAAAGTTGGCCAGCCCCATGTAACGCCTCGTCGGCGCTTGTGGGTCGATCGCGGAACGTACCACCGAGTTGATCCCATCGGCCCCGATCACGAGGTCCCCGGCGATCGTCTCACCTGATTCCAATGTCACGCTGGCTCCGCGATCGTCCGTGGATGCGCTAGTCACGCGGGACTGCGAGCGCACCTCAATGCCCCGTTGCCGTGCCAGATCCGTCAAAGCTGAGGCCAGTCGGGTTCGCTTGAACGACAGCGCCACTGTGCCGTCCTCGCGTGCGGCTCCGAGGGGGATGACACCGAGGGTGCGTCCCGATGCGCTCACCATGACGTTCCGATCGGTGGGGACCCCGAGCCCGCGAACCTGCTCCAGCGCCCCGATCGCGTCGAGTGCGGCGACACCGTTGGCCGCGATGGTGAACCACGACCCGACCTCGCCCCTGTCGGCCGGGTTCGCATCCAGCAGAAGGGGTTCGATCCCCACAGCCTGCAACGCCATCGCCGTCGCCGGCCCCGCGATACCTCCGCCCACGACCACCGCACGCATCCCACACCTCACTTATTCGATCAATAGATAATTCGACAATCGAAAGGATTCCACGAGGTTCACCTCTGAGTCAACCCGCACCGGGGGCCGGACATCGCCCTCGTCCGATGACTGATGACCACGCTCGCCCATGCCGCTGGCGCGCGCCGTGGCGTATCAGATGATCGCCGGACTCCGCGGCATGCAGCCGACGATGAGCACGCAGTCATCCGGGCAGCGCGACCGGACCTGGCGCTGACGTCCTTCGTCGTGAAAAGCGCGATGATCTCAGCCGACTCCCAAGAGGTTCGTGATGGCATGCTGATCGCCGACGTCTGTCCGAGCCCGCGGGCGGTCTTCCCCTCGCTGTTGGATTGCGTCCAATGCGGCGACCGCGAGGTCGGCTCCGAGACCGGTTGGGGAACGGGGCGGTCGCGCGGCTGATGGCCCGGTACCTCTCCGTCGCCTTAACGGGGTGCGCACGAGAGGCGTTGTCGTCCCTCGACGCCCTCTTCGCCGCAGTCTCGGGCTAGGTCCGCGCTGGGCCAGGCCATTCGACGGGCGATCGAGATCTCGCCACTCATTCCCGAGCTGAAGCAGCTCGGGTCACCACCCGAGCCATCCCCGTTCGCCGATCACCGACGCGCGGATGGAGTCGGCGGTGGCGACGACGAGGAGGCCTTGCTGATCCGCATTGGGGACCGTCATTACGACGTATCCGGCCGCGTCGACCGTGACGGTGTCGATCCCCGCCCCGGAAGGGACATCGAGCCGCGCCTGCGACGTTCGGGTCTCGAGGTCGGCGACCTGGTAGGTGTACCTGCCGCCCTCGTGCGCCTCGGACACCGCGAACCCTTGGTCGGAGCCGGCTGCGTATCCGGTGTTCGGGTCGAGCACGATGTTCGCGGTCCAGGCGTCGTCCGGCGCCCAGGAGGCGCGCAGCATGTTGGTGTCGGGCACGATGCCGGTCAGCGGGTCCGGCTCCGGCTCCGGTCCCGGTAGCTGAGCCTTGTGGTTCGTGGCGTCTTCCATCGTCTGCGAGTACAGGAACGGATCGGGCTCGGTGGCGGTGAGCTCGCCCTCCCAGCGGAGCGAGACGTCCGGCGGTGCAGGCTTCGCGGTGACGGAGCCGACGGGGATGGCGAGGACGGCGTCGTCCCGGTCGCGCAGCACGATCTGCCGGGATGGCTCGTCATAGGCGTACGAGGTGAGTGAGGCGACGTAGTCGTCCTCCAGCCCCGGTACCTGCTCGTCGCGGGCCTCGATGCCGCCGGTCGCGGCGTCGAGGATCACCAGCCCGTCGTCGGTGCGGACGTAGGCGTAGCCGCCGCCCACGGCGAGGGCCTCGGCCCCGATCGACGGGAAGTCGTTGGAGAGCATCGTGTCCCACAGGCGCTCCCCGGTGTCGAGGTCGAACGCGATGGCCTGCACGCTGTAGCCGATCGAGCCGATGCGGAAAAGGTCGACGTGCGGGAAGGTGTCGGTCTCGTACGCGAGAACCGCGACATGCCTGCCTCCGACGATCTCTCCGGTGGCGATCGCGTTCGACGGCCGCGTCTCGGCCGGGCTGGTCGTCGTCTCGACGAGGGTGACGACGCCGGCGATCGCGAGCAGTGGCACCATCACCCAGACGGCGGGCATCAGCCACCGACGGCGCTTCCTGTCGCCGTGCGGATGCTCGCCGTCGGCAGGCGAGCGGGTCTGCTTCGTCCGATCCATCCCCCTCCTTCCCTGTGACTGGGATTCTCCCATTGGCGCGGGAAGCCCCGCCGCCCAGACGTCCGGATGGGTTCCCTTGCCGTGCAGGGGGCGCGGCAAGCGATCCTCGACCTCACGCTATAAGCCCCACGAAGGAGCCTAGCCGCGCCCGAGGACCGCAATATCGGTTGGCGCAGTCCCGTGAGCACGGTGCCGGCCCGTTCCTGTCGCCTGTCCTCTGCCGTGGCGACGCCCCCATGTTCTTGCGACGAGCTGTTCTCGTGGAAGCAAGGAAGGCTGTGCTACTCGGGCTTGAACAAACGCCGCGTGGACATGTCGCAGCCCCCTACGCTCCTCCAGGCGCTTCTCCGGCTTTTGGATGCGCCGCGAGGCCCCCGTTTGCGTATCGATGCTGGGGTCGCGTTTGTCCGTAATCCGCTTCGGGAACGCCACATCGGCTGTTGGTATTCTCGGCCTTCAGCTCTATCGGACTCCTTCGTGAGCTTGAACGGTGGTGTCCGGCGTGGCGGTGGCCGGGGTGGCTGTGGTCGCCTTCGGCGTTGCCGGGGTGAGGGCGAGTCCGACCGCGAGGAGCGCGGCTGCTGCGAGGAGGCTGTATGCGGTGGCGGTCTCGGAGCCCTGGCCGACGGCGGTGAAGTAGAGGGTGCCGAAGAGGGCGATGCCGGTAGCGGTGCCGAGCTGGATGGTCGTGTTCAGGATGCCGGAGGCCGATCCTGCTTGTTCGGGGCTGGTGTGGGCCATGTACGAGGCGAACAGGGAGTTCAGGGCTGCGCCCATGCCTGCCCCGAACACGAGCGCGGGGACGAGTATGGTCCATCCGCTCAGGTCCCGTCCGAGCAGGAGCGCGAGAACGGCGATCACGGTGAGGCTGGCAAGGGTGCACGTGACGCCGGCCGCGGGGAGGACTCTCCCGAGCCGGGCAGTGAGCCGGAATGCGAGGACGTTCCCGGCGACGATGCCGACGGTTGCCGGCACGAACGTGAGGGCTGCCTGCAGGGGGGTGTATCCAAGGGTCTCCTGGAGGTGGAGCGTGAGGACGAAGAACACCGCGACCGACGCGTTGACGACGAACAACACCGCCTGGACGGCGAGCAGGCTGGTCGAACGGAGCAGAGTGGGGTCGATCAGAGGCTCTGCTCCGCGTCTTGCGGATGAGCGCTGGGCGGTGAGGAAGAGCGCGAACAGGGGGATGCTCGCGAGCATCAGAGCGATGGCCCACCACGGCCAGCCGAGCTCCCTGCCCTGCACGATCGGAAACAGCGCAGCGAGCAGGGCGAGCGTGAGCAGCAGGAGACCACTGAGGTCCAACCCGCGGCGCCGCGTCACCGCGTGCCGGGGCATGGTGATCAGGGCGCCGATCACCGCGATGACGCCGATGGGCACATTGACGAGGAACACGGCGCGCCATCCCGTCCCGAACAAGTCGGCCTGGGTAAGGATACCGCCGAGCATGGGACCAGCGAGGCCGCCGAGCGGGAACGCGGCGGCGTAGAAGCTCATCGCCTTCGCCTGCTCCGCGCCCTGGAAGCCGGTGTGGATGAACGACAGCACCTGCGGAACCATCAACCCAGAGCCGACGCCCTGCACCACGCGCGCGGCAATCAGGATCTCAGAAGTTGGCGCAACCCCGGCGGCCAGCGAGGCGACAGCGAAGACGCTCATGCCAGCGACGAACAGGCGAGTGTATCCGAACCGATCTCCGAGGCGTGCGCCCGTGATCAAGGTCAGTGCGAACCCCAGCGCGTAGCCCGCCGAGATCCACTGCAGGCCGGCATCCAGAGCGCCGAGCTCGCGCTGGATGGTGGGCAGTGCGACCGTGACGATCTGGTTGTCGATCATGTCCACCAGCACGGCGGCGATCGCGACCATGAGCGCCCACCAGCGCATGGTCGTCCCCTGGGTACGCGGCGAAGCTTGGACGGCCACCATTCCTCCTTCTGGTCAGTATCAAGCAGCGCAATGACTGTATCACCCATACACATGATAGAGGCATCGTCCGTGATGAATGAGTCGCCTGCGGTTATGGTTGAGGCATGAGTTCCGCAGGTCCGCGTCGATCACCGAAGCCAGGGGAGCGGCGGCGTGATCCCGAGCGGACTCGGGCGCGAATCCTCGACGCGGCGACCAGCGAGTTCGCCGCACACGGTTACGCTGGCGCGCGAGTCGGCTCCATCGCGGCGCGTGCGGGGGTGAACCAGCAGCTGATCTCGTACTACTTCGACGGCAAGGAGGGCCTCGCGAAGGCCATCTCCGAACGCTGGCGGGAGCGTGAGGACGAGCTTGTCTCCTCGGACATGCCGCTGCCTGAGAAGATCCGCCACTATGCTCTCGAGGCGCTCCACAATCCCGAGAGCGTCCGCCTGCTTGCCTGGAGTGGGCTTGAATACGATGGGCCACAGGGCGACCCCGACTACGCCTCGCGCTCCGAACGCCTCAGCCGCAATGCCGAACAGATCCGCCAACTTCAGGTCGACGGGCAGCTCGACGACGGCATCGACCCTACGGTCCTCATGGTCATGCTCATGGGTGCGGCGATGGCCCCCACCTTCCTGCCCCATGTCATCCAGGGACTCACTGGGGCCGATCCAACCTCTGAGGAGTTCCTACGCGCATACGCCGGCCAGATCGAACGCCTCGCCGAGATCATTCTCCGCGACTCCGACCGGCGGTGATGATCCGAGCCTCGGAAGTCACTGGCGGCCGTGGGGCGCGGGGGCTGTTCCTGGCCGGGGGAGTGCGGGGCTCGTCCCTCGCTCCCGCGTCAGAGAACGTTATATCGGACAAAGTCAGGGCACTGATGCGCGGTTCCGTGGCGACGCCTTCCTGCCCCCTTGGTACTCCCTGTTCATCGGCGACTCTGGATGGGCGAGGCGCACGGCGGCACGCAACCACTCACGGGAATCGTCATCAAGTGCGGGAAGCACCGCGGACCAGTCCGCCTCGTCCTTCGGTGACGGGCGGCAACTCTTCCACAGCAGCTGAACCTCGGGCGCCATGACGGGCACACCTTCGATCGCGACGACCGTCGCCTCCCATGCGCGAGTGACGCGCTCGTCTCGGCGGTAGCGCCATCCCGCTGCGTCGCCGGCCTCAAGGTTGATCTGCAGGCACCAACGGCCAGCGGAATCTGCGCACCACGTGTTGACGGGTGGAACCTGGACGTCGTCACGCAGCTCAGTGAGCCATCCAGATTCCGCCCGGAAGAACCTCAACTCCGTTCGAAGCGCCGCTGCGAGGGCGTACCAGTCGTCGCGCGTGACGCTCACATCGATGTCGCGATGTGCTCGCGTGACGCGTCCCAGCCACATGTCCAACCCCCAGCCACCTGAAAGCCAGGCCCCGGTGCCGTCGATGGCGGCCGCCACTCGTTCAGCCGACCATGGGACCCACGCGTCAATCGACGGATCGTAGGGACGTCGCATCCTCACAGCCTAGCCTTATGGCAGTCCTGGTCTGTTTCTCAAGTGTCTAGGGGAAGGTGATTAGGATCGTGCCGTGAACGTGTCCGGCGGTCGTCGGTGTAGAGCACGAACGCAGCGGCCAGCAGCGTGAACAGCCACGCCGGCATACGCATTACCCGTGACGCGCGTTCGCGAGCAGCATCTGCAGATGCGCCCGCAGGACGGCTCGCATGCGTTCGACGCTCAGGGCGCCGTGCGGTGTCACGGTGTCCAGGGTCAGCCCGCCGATGACGGCGGCGAGCTGCGCAGCGGCGAGGTCGACGTCTGGCACGTCGAGGGAGTCGAGCGCCTCGCGTAAGACAGCAGCAAGGTCAGCGGCCATGCGTTCGGACATCGCGCGGAACACCGGCATCGTCCGGGAGGCCATGATCAGTTCGACGACCACGATTGCCTCGTCACGACGCCGCGCATCGACCGGCATGACGGCCTCGACCAGGGCTTGCAGGGCGTCAAGCGCCGCCTCACCGGTGAGCCCGCGCAGTCCTTCGGCGCGATGGGCGGTGAGCCGGTGACCCATCCGGGCGCCCGCCTCCTCCGCCGCTGCGGTGAGCAGATCGTGATGTCCATCGAAGTAGTGCCGCACCGAGCCGATGTTCAGACCGGACTCATCGGCCACCTTCCGCAGCGACACACCCTCGATGCCCTCGGCCACCACGAGGCGGAATGTCGCCTCGATCACCTGCTGACGACGCTCCTGCGGATCGATCCGTGCGGGCATGACTCCTACTTTCTTTCCCTGGTGACGCGGGCCTCGTCCCACACGGGCTCGCTGCTCTCGTAGACGTCTCCGTCGGCTCCGAAGATGAGGAAACGATCGAAGTCGCGGGCGAACCAACGATCATGAGTTACGGCGAGCACCGTGCCCTCAAATGCCCTGAGCGCGTGCTGGAGGGCTTCGGCGGAGACGAGGTCGAGGTTGTCGGTCGGCTCGTCCAGCAGCAGCATCGTCGCTCCGCCGAGTTCCAGCAGCAGCACCTGGAACCGTGCCTGTTGCCCGCCCGAGAGCGAGTCGAAGAGTTGCTCTGCGGACTTCGCCAGTTCGTAGCGCGCGAGTACCCGCGAGGCGTCCTCTCGCGGAAGGCCAGTGCGGTGCTCGTCGCCGCGGTGCAGGATGTCCAGCAGCGTGCGGCCAGCGAGGTCTGGACGACTGCGATTCTGAGCAAACCATCCCGGCCGTACCCGCGCACCGAGCCGCGCTGTGCCGCCGTGCGGCACGGGTTCGATCCTCGTATCGGTCACGGGCTCCTGGCCCGGTGCGGGGTCGGTGCCCCCGGCCGCGAGCAGGCGCAGGAAGTGCGACTTGCCCGACCCATTCGAGCCGAGCACCGCGACCCGATCACCGAAGTGCGCCTCGAAGTCAAACGCACGCATCAGACCCGTCAGCTCCAGCGCCTCGCAGGTCAACACCCGCTTGCCGGTCCGACCACCGCGCAGCCGCATCTGAAGACGCTGCTCGCGAGGCTGTTCCTGCGGAGGCCCGGCCTCCTCGAAGCGTGTCAGCCGGGTCTGCGCTGCCCGATGCCGGGAAGCCATATCGGAGTTGTACGCAGCCTTCTGCTTGTACATGAGCATGAGCGAGCGCAGCTTCGCATGCTCTTCGTCCCAGCGGCGGCGAAGCTCGTCCAACCGCTCGAACCGCTGTCCCCGCGCGCGGTGGTAGGTGTCGAATCCGCCCGGATGCGTCCACGCGGTGTTGCCCGCCGCGCCGAGTTCCAGCGTCACGATCGAGGTCGCGGTCCGGGCCAGCAGCTCACGGTCGTGGCTCACGTAGAGCACGCCCTTGCCCGTCGCGCGCAACTGCTCTTCCAGCCAGCGTTTGCCCGGCACGTCCAGGGAGTTGTCCGGCTCATCCAGCAGCAGCAGATCATCCGAGCCGCGCAACAGCGCCTCTAGCGCCAGCCGCTTCTGCTCCCCACCTGACAGCGTGGACAACGACCGGTGGCGACACCGATCGAACGGCATTCCGAGAGCGGCGACCGTGCAGACATCCCACAACACCTCGGCGTCATAGCCGCCCACCTCGCCCCATGCAGCAACGGCCGACGCGTACGCCATCTGCGACTCGGTTGTGCCCCGCTCGTTCATCATGGCCTCAGAGCGCGCAAGCCGCGCGGCGGCATCGCGGATCACCGGCTGCGCGACCGACAGCAACAGTTCGCTGACCGTCGCGCCCGTGACGAACTGACGCATCACACCCAAGCTGCCGTCACGAGTCACCGCGCCGGAGTCCGGTGAGAGTTCGCCCGTGACGATCCGAAGCAGGGTGCTCTTCCCCGCGCCGTTCGCGCCGATCACGGCGACCCGCTCACCCGCCCCCAGGCTGAGCGAGACGTCACGCAGCAGCGACCGCCCATCCGCCAGCGTGTACGCCACCGAGGCGACATCGAGATGAGCCATGACTCAAATCTATCACACCCGTGATAAATAGGTCGTCATGCCCCGCAAACCAGATGCGTGCTCGTTCGCTCGTCGGTGCGTGATGCGCGGTGCCAGTAGCGGCCTGCTTCGGCCCTTCACGCCTCTTGCAGATCGAGGTTGAGCCCGCCTGTCGGCGGGCCGCTGCTCACCTCGTGAGCAAGCAGATAGGGCGGCGTGGATGACGGTTTCGATGCGTGTGATGAGCGCTGGCGATGGGTATAAGTACCTGTTGCGCACTGTCGCGGCCGGCGATGGTGACCGCTCGCTCTCGACTCCGTTGACGCGCTACTACAACGCCGAGGGCACACCGCCGGGTCGTTGGCTCGGCGCCGGAGTCGCCACGCTCGGCGGCGGACGGATCAACGTGGGCGATCAGGTCTCCGAAGCACAGCTCCAGCTCCTCGTCGGCATGGGCCGCGACCCCATCACCGGGGAACCGCTTGGCCGCGCGTACCCCGAGTACCGAACCGTGGCCGAGCGGGTTGAGGCGCGGGCCGGGGCACTCGATCCATCGCTCGGGCCAGCGTCACGCGCGGAGGCGGTCGCGGCCATGGAAACGGAGGAGGCCGAGCGCGGTACGCGACGGGCGGTTGCGGGGTTCGACTTCACGTTCAGCATCCCGAAGTCCGCAAGCTCACTCTGGGCGGTTGCGGATGCCGGGACGCAGGCGTTGATCGCGGATGCACATCATGCGGCGGTTGCGGAGGTGGTTGCGTTCATGGAGCGGGAGGTTGCAGCCACCCGCACGGGTGCAACCGGCGGCGACGGCGCGGTTGCACAGGTCGACGTCCGCGGCCTGATCGTCACGGCGTTCGATCACTACGACAGCCGGGCGGGCGACCCGCACCTGCACACGCATGTCGTCATCAGCAACAAGGTGCAGACCGTCCTCGACGGCAAATGGCGGTCGCTGGACGGGCGACCGATGCACGCCGCCGTCGTCGCCCTCTCCGAACTGCACGAGGCCGTCTTCGCTGACCACCTCACCCGGATGCTCGGCGTCTCGTGGGAGACGCGCGACATGGGCCGCGACCGCAACCCTGCGTGGGCGATCACTGCGGTGCCGGAGGCGCTGGTGAAGGAGTTCTCCACTCGCGCCCGGCACATCGACGCCGAGACGGATCGCCTCATCGGCCAGTACGTCGAGGCGCATGGGCGGCGGCCGTCGCCGGCGACGATCATGAAGCTCCGCGCCCAGGCCACCCTCTCGACCCGGCCGGAGAAGGAGGTGCGGTCGCTGGCCGATCTCACGGTCTCGTGGCGGGAGCGGGCCGGGAGGGTGCTCGGGTCGGATGCGACCTCGTGGGCGCGCAGTGTGACGGTGAACGAGGAGCCTCTGCTGCTGCGCGCGGACGACGTACCGCTGGATGCGATCGCGTCGCTCGGGCAGCACGTGGTGGCCGCGGTCGGTGAGAAGCGCTCCACCTGGCATCGCTGGAACCTCACGGCCGAGGCCGCGCGGCAGACGATGGGCTACCGGTTCGCGTCGACCGAGGATCGAGAAGCCATCGTCGGACTGATTGTGGATGCCGCGGAAGCCGCGTCGCTGTGCCTGACTCCGCCGGAGCTCGCCTCCAGTCCTGCCGCGTTCCGCCGGCCGGATGGCACGAGTGTGTTCCGGCCGAAGCACTCCGCGCTGTTCTCCTCCGAGGTGCTGCTGGCCGCCGAAGACCGCCTCCTCGAGCGCGCCCGCACCACCACGGCACCGACCGTGCCACTGACCACCGTCGAACGGGTTACGAAGCGGCCCGACAGCAAGGGGCGGATGCTGGGTGACGACCAGGCGGCCGCATTGACGAAGATCGCGCTCTCAGGGCGGGTGGTCGATGTGCTGGTCGGCCCGGCGGGGGCTGGGAAGACGACGGCGATGTCGGTTTTGCGGCGGGCGTGGGAGTACGAGCACGGGCGCGGCAGCGTGGTTGGGCTCGCGCCGTCCGCGGTCGCGGCGCAGGTCCTGGCCGATGACCTCGGCATCCCCACCGAGAACACGGCGAAGTGGCTCGACACCCACGACCGCACCGACGAGACGTTCCGCAAGGGTCAGCTCGTGATCGTTGACGAGGCGTCGCTGGCGGGCACGCTCTCCCTCGACCGCATCACCACATTGGCGGAGAAGGCCGGGGCGAAGGTGCTGCTGGTCGGGGATCACGCCCAGCTCCAGTCCGTCACCGCAGGTGGCGCGTTCTCCCTCCTCGTTCACGACCGCGACGACGCCCCGGAGTTGGTCGATGTGCACCGGTTCGTCAACCCGTGGGAGAAGACGGCATCCCTCGCGCTGCGGCACGGCCGCACCGACGTCATCGACACCTACGCCGAGAACGGCCGCGTGATCGGCGGGGAGACCGAGGAGATGATCGACGCCGCCTACACCGCCTGGCGCACCGACACCCTCGCCGGGCGGGCCAGTGTGCTCGTGACCGACTCGAATGAGTCCGTCCAGGCGCTCAACAACCGGGCACGCGCTGATCTGATCCTCAATGGCACCGTGAACGCCCGCCGTGAGGTCGAACTGCACGACGGAATGAGGGCTGCGGTCGGGGATACGGTCATCACTCGCCGCAACGACCGCCGCCTCCGCGCGGGACGGTCCTGGGTCCGCAACGGCGACAGGTGGACGGTCACCGAGGTCCGTGACGACGGCGCTCTCACCCTCCGCCGCGCAGGGCGCACGTGGGGCGCCTCGGTCGTGGTCCCGGCTGAGTACGCGGCCGAACATCTCGACCTCGGTTACGCCGTGACGTCATACCGGGCGCAGGGCATCACCGTGGACTCCTCGTACGTCCTGGCGGATGCGTCGATGACCAGGGAGACGTTCTATGTCGCCATGACCCGTGGCCGCGAGGAGAACATCGCCTACGTCGCCGTCGACAAGCCCGACCCCGCCCACGACGGCCCGCACCCCGGCGACAACACCGAGGTGACAGCCCGGTCGGTGCTGTTTGGGGTGCTGCAGCACATCGGTGCCGAGCTGTCCGCGCATGAGACGATCACCGCCGAACAGGACACCTGGGCCTCGATCGCGCAGCTCGCCGCCGAGTACGAGACCCTGGCCGCCGCCGCACAACACGACCGCTGGGCCGCGCTCATCCGAGCATCGGGTCTCAGCGACGACGACGCAGACGACGCGATCGCCTCACCCGCATTCGGAGCGCTGACCGCCGAGCTCCGTCGGGCCGAAGCGAACCAGCACGACGTCGAGACCCTGCTGCCACGCCTTGTGCGAGCACGCGGGTTCGGGGACGCCGACGACATCGCCTCGGTCCTGCACTACCGCGTCGCAAAGGCGACCGCGCGGCCATCAGGGTCCGGGCGCGCGCGAAACGCACCACGCTTGATCGCCGGTCTCATCCCCGAAGCCACCGGCACCGTGCCGTCCGAGATGCGGCAGGCGCTGACCGAGCGACGCGACCTCATCGAGACCCGGGCCGATGCGCTCCTCGACATCGCGCTCACCGAGAAGCACGAGTGGATCACGAAGCTCGGCGTCCAGCCGAAGCAGGCACGAGCAGCCCAGGCATGGCGGCATGCCGCGCGCACCATCGCCGCCTACCGCGACCGCTACGGCATCACCGGACCCGCGCCCCTCGGAGCACCCGCCGAAGCCGAGACGCAGATGATCGACGCCGCCCGTGCCCGTGCCGCCCTTGGCCGGGCTAGGAGCCTCTCCCAGGCTGAGCAGCCTGACCAGGGGCCATCGCGCCGCACGGGCGCGCAGCGGGTCAGGCCGTCGTTGTAAGCGCGGATGACTGCGCTGGCGTTGGTCGTCGTGTCGTCTGCGCTCCGGCCCTGTAACTCGGGCATCATAGATAGCACCATGACTGTTCGAGTTGGACCGGCGACACGTATCTCCTGACACCGTTCGCCAGGACGGAGGTAGACGTGACCGCCGATGAGGTCTCGGTCAACTTGGGGGATGCGACTCCCCGACGCCTGCTGGTGGATTGGGCGAACGGGCAGGACGCGTGGGTGCGTCAGCTCACCGCCGAAACGATCCTGTCCCGGCAGGCCCCGAGTGACGCCCTGCTGGACGCCGCGTACGCCACATTTCTCGCCGAGAAGGGTCTCGGTGACGGTGACGCTCCCGAAATCCCGAAGCTCGAGCTGGCCGCGGCAGATGCAGCGGAGGAGGACACGCTCGAACTGGTCAGTCTGGCTAACATCGAAGGTGTCAATGCGCTCGCCGCGGACCAGGAACTCGGTTTTGATTCGGAGCTGACGGTTCTGTTCGGACAGAACGGATCAGGGAAGACCGGATACGCGCGAATCCTGAAGCGGATATCGGCTGTGCGTACGGCCGAGGACATCCTGCCGAACGCACACGCGGTGCATCTCGACACCCCGCCGTCTCCCAGCGCAGACATCGCCTATCGCCTGTCCGGCACGGAGTCGTCGGTGCGATGGCGCGACGAAGCCGGCCTTGCACCGTTCACTCGCATCAGTGTGTTCGACGCCAGTGCGGTGTCCCTGCACGTCGACAGCGACCTGGGCTATGTCTACACACCCGCCGAACTCGCGCTGTTTGCTCACGTCGCTACGGGCATACAAGGAGTGCAGCAGCGGATTGCAGCAGAGGTGAGCACCTTGGCGCCAGGGAGCAACCCGTTGCTCTCACGGTTCACACGCGGCACGAAGGTGTACCCCGTGATCGAGACGCTCGGCGCCACCACCGAACTCGCGGAACTCGATGCGCTCGCAACGCTGCCCAAAGACGCGGAGTCCGATCGCGAACGACTGGAAAGCGAGGTCGCCGCGCTGCGTTCGAACTCTCTCGACGCGATTCTCTCTAGTTCGCAGGAAGCGGAGCGGCAACTCACACGCTTGCTCGGCGTCCTCAACGTCGCGCAGAACTTCGACGCGGCCGCATATGAGACCGCACGATCCAAGCTCGAACAGGCCGAGCAGCGGAGAGCAGAGGCACGGGAACAGCTCTTCAGCCAGGACGAACTGCCAGGACCGGCGGATGAGGAGTGGCAAGAGTTCATCGTTGCCGGCGAGTCGTATCGACAGCACCTCGGCCGCGAGCACTACCCGGCCACCGGCGACTCCTGCTTGTACTGCATGCAGGAACTCAGCCCGACGGCTCTGAACCTTCTCACTCGCTACCGCACGTTCCTGGACGAGACGCTCATCCGTCAGGTGCAAGATGCGAACGCCGCCCTGGCGGCTTCAAAGTTCGCCGTCAACGAAGCAGAACTGGCTCGCGCGATCGAGTTCGCCTCGGAACAAAAGGACTGTGAGAAACCTCCTGCATGGGCAAGCCAAGCGTGTGAGGTTCTCGGGGCAATACGGGCCATCGCGGAGGAGACCGCTGACGGACAGCCTGTCGCTCCGAGCTCGCTCCGCGAGGACGCACGTGCCCTTGCTACCGCCGTGTCAACAGAACTGGAAAGCACCAGTGCTGCCGTCCGACAGATGGCAGACGACAAGGCCAATGCTGCTACCGCGCTCGCCGAGAAGCAGAAAGCCGTCGCGGAGCTGATCGCGCGCATCGAGCTGAACCGGAACCTAGCCGGTGCCCGCGAGTATGTGCGACGCGCGCGACGAGCTCAGCAACTCGAGAAGCTCTCTCGTGTCATATCGAACGGTGCATCGAAGCAGCTCACGGTGCAGTCGAAACTCGCGAGCGAGGATCTCGTGAACAAGAACTTCGAGACGCTCTTCGCCGAGGAGTGCGCCCGCTTGCGTGCGCCACAGGTCGCGCTCCGATTCCAAGGCAGGAGCGGACAGGCTCAACGTAAGAAGGCCGTCGCCTCCTACAAGCCGTCCGCTGTGCTCTCAGAAGGAGAGCAGAAGGTCTTGGCGCTGGCGGACTTCCTCGCCGAAAGCCGGATGCGTGGAACGAAGGCGCCGCTGATTTTCGACGACCCGGTGACGAGCCTTGACTACCGTCGGCTCGATGAGGTCGCGGCCCGTATCCAGAACCTCGCCGAGACGCACCAGGTCGTTGTCTTGACTCACAACATCATGTTCGCGTCGGCGCTGATCGCGGCTCGGCAGAACAAGAAACTACGAACACGCATCTACGAGGTCCGCGATGGCGGGGCGGCCAAGGGAATCCTGGCGCCGGACGTCGAGCCGAGGTTGGACACGCCCGCGGACCTCGCGAAACGGATCAACGCGAAACTGCAAGAGATGCCCAGTGCCGAACCCGTAGTTCAAGATGCGCTCATCAAGGAGACATACGACCTGATCCGTGCCTGGTGCGAAGCGTTCGTAGAGCAGGAGCTGCTGCAAAACGTCACGCAGCGCTATCGCAAGAACATCATGATGACGCGCCTGTCCAAGATCGACAGTTCCCGACTCGATGACGCGATCGCGGTTATCGAGCCTCTCTTCGACCGCGCGTGCGAGCGGATGACCGGGCACTCTCACGCGGCCGAGTACATGAGCACCAAACCGACCGTCGGAGATGTCCAGGAAGACTGGGAGAGAGCCAAGGCAGCGCGGTCTGCCTACATCGCATCCTGAACGATGAGGGCGTTCCAGGAATGCGGCTTTGCCAGGTTCGGAATCCTTCACGACTGCCGAGAACGGAGGGCCCCCAAGGGTCGCAGCGGTGGGGCTAGAGGCTTCGGGGCGGTCTTCGCATGGGATGGCTGACGCTAGGGTCGCGTGAGAATGTTTGCGAATTTTCATCCGCAGAACCGAAGAGTGCGGAGATGTCTGCAGCGTCCGTCACGAGGGACGCGACGCCTTGGCGCAACAGCCGGTGCGTCCCGGCACTGGACACACTGGTTACCGGACCGGGCACGGCGCCGACCGGGCGGCCGAGCTGCGCAGCGCGGGCGGCGACGTTGAGGGAGCTGGAGCGATAGCCGGCCTCCACGACGACGGTTGCACCGGAGAGGGCACCGAGGATGCGATTGCGGGCGAGGAACCGCCACTTGGTCGGCGCGGAGCCGGGCGGCATCTCACTGGCGAGCAGGCCGAGGTCTCCGACTCGTGCCAGCAGCTCACGATTGCCGGATGGGTAGAGGCGATCCAAGCCGCCGACCATGACAGCGAGGGTCTGCCCGCCTGTGGCGAGTGCGGCTCGGTGTGCGGCGTCGATGCCGTAGGCGCCGCCGGCCACGATGATCCGCTCAGCATGGGTCAGATTGGAGGCGAGTTCGCCCGTGTGATTTTGTCGATGAGTTCCGACAGCGACTATCGGTGAATTTCGACAGCACTCGACCACGAGAGTCTTTGGATGTTGATGAGTCTCGACAGCACCCGGCATGGGGAGGGTTCCCGCGACGATGCGGGGAGCTTCTGGTGAAGGATTCTCGGGTTGGTCTGTTCGCGGCTATCCGGCGTGACGCGCGGGACGGCCTGTCGAAGCGCGCCCTGCAACGCAAGCATGGTGTCGGATTCCGGACGGTCGCTGCGGCGTTGGACTCTGCCTGGCCCGCTCAGGGACGGGACCTGCCGCCACGAGCATCACGGTTGGACCCGTTCAAGGATGTGATCGATGGCTGGCTGCGGGACGATCTGTCCGCGCCGCGGAAACAGCGGCATACGGTCGTGCGAATCCATCAACGCCTGTTGGATGAGCACAGTGCGTTGGATGTGTCGTACGGGATGGTGCGTGCGTACGTCGCCCGCCGTACGCGCGAGATCCATGCCGAGGCTGGTCGCGTAGCGGGGGACGTGTTCATTCCGCAGTCGCATCTTCCTGGGCAGGATGCGGAGGTCGACTTCGGGGACGTGATGATTCGGCTGAGAGGTGAGGCGGTGACGTGCACGGTGTTCTGCCTGCGCTTGTCGTACTCAGGCAAGGCCGTGCACCGGGTGTCGGCGACCGCCGGTCAGGAGGCGTTCTTCGAGGGTCACACGCACGCCTTCGACGTCCTCGGCGGCGTGCCAGCCGGCAAGATCCGTTACGACAATCTCAAGCCGCTGTCGCGAGCGTGGTCGGTTTCAGCCGGCAACGGGTAGAGACCGACCGGTGGGTCGCGTTCCGCTCGCACTACGGCATCGACGCCTTCTACTGTCAGCCGGGCATCACCGGAGCGCACGAGAAGGGCGGGGTGGAGGGGGAAATCGGTAGGTTCCGCCGCAACCGGTTCGTGCCGGTCCCCGAAGTCGAGTCCCTCGCGGAGCTGAACGATCTGATCGATCAATGGGATGCCGAGGACGAGCAACGGCGGATCGCGCAACGAATCCGCACCGTGGGTGAGCACTTCGCGCTGGAGCGGCCGCTGTTGCAGCCGTTGCCGATCGATATCTTCGAGACGGGGCGGTGGTTCACGCCGTGGGTGGACAGGTACAGCCAGATCACGGTCCGTATGAACCGGTACTCGGTGCCCGCACGCCTCGTCGGACGCCAGGTGCGCGTGCTTCTGCATGCGTCCGAGCTGCAGGTCTTCGACGGACGGACAGAGGCCTGCCGTCACGAGAGGTTGATGACCAAAGGCGGCGTCCGGGTCGACCTCGACCACTACCTCGAGGTCCTTGACCGCAAGCCCGGCGCGCTCCCGGGCTCCACCGCGCTCGAGCAGGCCCGCGCGTCAGGAACGTTCACGTCCGTCCACGATGCCTGGTGGGTTGCGGCCCGCAAAGCGCACGGCGATGCGGCAGGGACGCGGGCACTGATCGAGGTGCTCCTCCTGCACAGGCATCTGCCGCGGGATCTCGTGATCGCCGGTCTTGCCGCGGCCCTGGGGGCGGGCGCGTTCACCGCTGATGCGGTCGCGTTGGAAGCGCGAAGGATCGCTGACGCGAGCGACGTGTCCCTTCCGACCGTGACCCGAATCGACGATGGCAACGCTGTCGTGCCTCAGGAGGCCGGCGGGGGCGAGTGAGGCCGGTGGCGTCGTTGACAGAACGGCGTCTGCGGGCGTCGCAGTTGCCGGCGGACACGAGGCCGTTGCCGACGGTCGATCAGTACGACGCTCTGCTGCCCAGCAGGCGCAACCACCGCTGACACACGCAAGGGAGCCGAACGATGCCGACCAAGCCCGCCCCGAACCTGGCGCTGCCCAGACGTCGCGGCCTGACCGAAGAAGCCGCCCGCACCGCGGTCGACCAGGCCTGCCGGATGCTCCGGCTGCCGACCGTGCGCGCCCAGTTCCCGGACACCGCCGACCAGGCCGCCGCGCAGCAGATGTCGTACAGCGGGTTCCTCGCCGAACTTCTCATCGCGGAGTGCGATGACCGCGCCCGGCGGCGTTCCGAACGCCGTATTCGCGCCGCGCAGTTCCCGAGGGAGAAGTCGCTGCGCACGTTCGATTTCGACGCGAACCCGAACATCGACCCTGCCCTGATCCACACCCTCGCGAAATGCGACTGGGTCGCGAAAGGCCAGCCTGTCTGCCTCATCGGCGACTCCGGCACCGGGAAGTCGCACCTGCTGATCGCGCTCGGCACCGAGGCCGCGATGGCCGGGTACCGGGTCAAGTACACCCTCGCTACGAAGCTCGCGAACGAGCT
Organism: Leucobacter tenebrionis; assembly: GCF_019884725.1. Taxonomy (NCBI): domain Bacteria; kingdom Bacillati; phylum Actinomycetota; class Actinomycetes; order Micrococcales; family Microbacteriaceae; genus Leucobacter; species Leucobacter tenebrionis. Next base: position 2,647,694 of record NZ_CP082322.1, read on the forward strand.
CGTCGAAGCGCCCGATGAACTCGTGCTGTCCAAGACGATCGCCCGCTACGGGCGCGTCGACCTGCTCTGCATCGATGAACTCGGCTACATGCAACTCGACCGCCGCGGTGCAGAGCTCCTCTTCCAGGTCCTCACCGAACGTGAAGAGAAGAACAGCGTCGCCATCGCCTCCAACGAATCCTTCGCCGGCTGGACCAAAACCTTCACCGACCCCAGGCTCTGCGCCGCGATCGTCGACCGGCTCACCTTCGGAGCCGCGATCATCGAAACCGGCACTGACTCCTACCGCCTCGCCCATGCCCGTCAAGCCCTGGGGCGTTAGCACCAAGGCGACGACAGACGGGTCAGGCTCTTTTCACGAGGCTCGATTTCAGCAGCATGGCACCGAATCCGTCGACTTTGCAGTCGATGTCGTGTCCATTCACCGGATCGATGAGGCGGATGTTGCGGACCTTCGTTCCGGCTTTGATGCCGTGGGGGAGCCTTTGACCTTGATGGAGGCCGTGACCACGACGGTGTCGCCGTCAGCGAGCACGTTGCCGACCGCGTCTTTCACGACGGGGCCAGCCAAGACGGTCTCGTCGTTCGAGGGCGCGGACGCTGACCATTCGAATCCGCACAGCGGGCACACGTAGAGCGTGCTCATTTCGTAGGTGTGCTCGCCGGCGCAGGAGGGGCAGGGAGGAAGGACATCGGCCATGCTCTCCACGATACCGCGGCATGATGAACTCATCACACCATGGGTGGCGGGTTCAGTCGAGGATGTCGCGGGGGAGCCAGCCTTCGCGTCCGTCTGGTGTGCGGCACCAGGATTGGCCGACGTGCGGATCGTCGACGATGACGGTGACGCGGTCCCCGGTGGTGGCGTCGAGTTCGGTGGTGTCGTACGCGAAGCGGATGACGGCCGTGGGGCGGTCGGTCGTGAGGTGACGGGTGGGGACCCAGCCGTGCCCGTCCGCGGTGAGGACGAATTCGAACCCGGGGCGTGGGTGATCGGCGGAGCCGACGTGGACGTGGTCCCCCCGGCGGAGCTGGAGGGGGCTACCTGTCGGCGACTGGTAGGTGCGGGTCAAGGTGGCGCGGCGCACGGGCGGGTTCTCTCGGTGCAGGGTGGCGGGGTTAGCGTCGTTCGCGGGACGGGAGGATAAGCAGCGGGATCATCCAGGCCAGTGCGATGCACAGCAGGCCGCCGATGAAGACGAACGCTTGCCCGGTCGGTGCGGAGAACGCGGCACCGAGGAGCCAGATCCCGAACAGCAGCAACCCCATGGTGAGGGTGAAGGTAAAGGCGGTCTTCATCGCAGGTCCAATCGGTGCAGCGGGGCGAGTAGCGGATATGAGTATCCATCGTATGATGGATTCATCAATCGGGAGGTGTTGTTGTGGCAGACACGTGGGATGCGCAGCGTCCGTTGTATGAGGTGAAGGCAAACCTGTTCAAGGGGCTCTCGCACCCGGTCCGGGTGCGAGTGCTGGAAGTGCTGTGCTCACAGCCGGAGACGTCGGTGTCGGAACTGCTGGCGGACACGGGCCTCGAGGCGTCGCATCTGTCGCAGCATCTGTCCGTGCTCCGCAAGCACCATCTTGTTGCTGCCGAACGCCGGGGAAGCCTGGTGTTCTACCGGGTGGCGCATCCGCAGGTCGTGGATCTTCTCAGCGCGGCCCGCGCGTTTCTGACCGAGGTGCTGCACACGACGCAGCAGCAGCTGGTGTCCGCGGTGTCCCTCCCCGACATTTCACGTCCCGGCGCGGCATGAGAAGTCCGGGGGCCCGCTGATGGCGCGAGGGCTGGCCGGGTTGTGGCCGCGGCGGGCGGACTACCGGGAGGTCCCGCGGTCGTGGCGGCGTGATGTGCTCGCCGGGGTGACGGTCGGGGTCGTGGCGTTGCCCCTCGCGTTGGCGTTCGGAGTGTCCTCGGGTGCCGGTGCCGCGTCCGGGTTGGTGACGGCGATCATCGCCGGGGTCATCGCTGCTGTCTTCGGTGGATCGAACGTGCAGGTCTCCGGCCCGACGGGTGCGATGGTCGTCGTCCTCGGACCGGTGATCGCCGCTCACGGGCTCACCGTCCTGCCCGTGGTGTGCGTGATGGCTGGGGGCATTGTGCTCCTCGCGGGCCTGCTGCGCCTGGGGAACGCGGTGACGTTCATCCCGTGGCCGGTCATCGAGGGCTTCACGTTGGGGATCGCGGTCATCATCTTCCTGCAGCAGATCCCGGCCGCTCTCGGCGTGCCCGCAGGTCCCAGCAGCAACGCCGCCGTCGCCGCCATAGAAGCCGCCGGCACGGTGGATCTGCCCACAATGTGGTGGTCACTCGCCATCGCCGGTACGGTCGCGGCGATCATGGTGCTGGCCCCGAAACTGCACCGGGCGCTCCCCGGCTCGATTATCGCGATCATCGTCGTCACCGTGCTGGTTGTGGTGTTCCAGGTTCCGGTGCCGTCGATCGGGGAGCTCCCGGCATCGCTGCCCGCCCCACTCCTTCCGGTCGCAGACCCCGCAACGGTACTCGCGCTGATGGGGCCGGCGTGCACGATCGCCGCTCTCGCGGCGATCGAATCGCTGCTGTCCGCCCGGGTCGCCGCCTCGATCTCCGACACCGGCCCCTACGATGCGGACCGGGAACTCGTCGGGCAAGGCCTCGCCTCCCTCGGTTCCGGACTGTTCGGAGGCATGCCCGCAACGGGGGCGATCGCCCGCACCGCAGTGAACATCCGATCCGGTGCCCGCACCCGGGTCGCCGCGATTGTCCACTCCCTGATCCTGCTCGTCGTCGTCTACGCGGCAAGCACCGTCGTATCCACGATCCCGCTGGCTGCGCTGTCGGGGGTGCTGATGGTGACCGCGACCCGAATGATCTCCCTCACCACGATCCGCACGATTCTCCGCTCCACCCGCTCCGACGCGCTCGTGTTCGTGGTCACCGCGGTGATCACCGTGAGCGTGGATCTCATCTACGCCGTCGGAATTGGGGTCCTCGCCGCCGCGTTCTTCACGTTGCGTCGCCTTGCGATCTCTGCCGGCGTGCACCGGGAAGAACTCCCCGCGCCTGCGGAGCCCGGGGACGATCGCATCGCCCTGTTCCGCCTCGATGGGGCACTGTTCTTCGGAGCGGCCGAACGCATCGTCGCTCGCATCGGCACCATCCAAAATGTGACTGTCGTGATCCTGCGGCTGTCCGGGCTGCAGGTCCTCGACGCGACCGGCGCGCAAGTCCTCACCGAACTCGTCCACACCCTCGAGCGGCGGGGGATCACCGTCCTCATCAAAGGCATTCCACCCAAACACCTGCAACTCGCCACCCGAGTCGGCGTGATCGCATCCCTCCGCCACCACAACCACCTCTACACCGACCTGGACCCCGCGATCGCTCATGCCCGTAGCCACATCCACAGGGCACGGACCCAGGATGCGACCACGAGGCGCGGGCATCAGAACGGAGCATCGGACGCATGATCCCCGCCCACATGAGCGACCTCTACACCTGGCGTGCCCTCTCCTTCACTGAGGAGCACGGACGTTCGTGGGCCACGGATGAGTAGGGCACTCTGCTGTTGACGAGGTCGCCAAACAGCAATGCTGACTGTCGCCGACGTCGCTTGCGGGGCACGGGGCGGTTCGATGACGAAGATCCACCTGCTCTGCGGCAGGCGTGCCCGGCCGCTTACGCTCGTTCTCACCCGCGGGCAGGGCGCTTCAATTTGGTTGAACCTGTGAGGCGTACATGTTGGGGGCGTACCGTGGGGTTATGGATACGCAGACACGAACGAGCGGTGCAGATACCGCGACGCTGGGCCTGGGATCGGTGCTGGTGGGTTCGTTGCCTGCGGCGCTGATGACTGATGAGGCCCCGGATCGTTACACGGTGGAGGCGGTGTTCACGCGCCGCCCCGAACGGGACGAGATCACGGAGATCCTGGGGAGCGAGACGCGGGACCGTCTCGCGAAGGCTGGGTACTCGACCGTCGAGCTGACGATCTCGGATCGTCGCTTGGAGATCGCGAACACGAATCTTGAGGAGTTGCGCGACGGTCTCGGTGGGGTGCTTGCCGACAGGCTGGCGGAGATCAGCGAGGGTGTCCGTGCGAAGCAGGATGCGGCGGCGGTCCGGTTCCGCGAGGCGGCTGCGGGTGAGCATGACAGAGCGGCCTCTGTCGCGGCTCTCGCGGAGTCGGTGACGTTCCGCACCTCCGAGACACGAATGCCTGAGCCGGATCGGCATGCCGCGGCGACCGACGATCGCGCCCGCATCGACGACTGGACTGACGAGGGTGGTCACGGGCGTTGATGGCGTCCGTGGCCGTGGGATGTGGGGCGCATCATGGGTGGGTTTCGTTCGACCACACCGCGCTCGATGGATCGGCGGAGCGGCAGGGCTGGGAGTGAGTTCACGGCCCTGGCGAAGACGATCCGGGATCAGGGGCTGTTACGTCGCCGGTATGGGTATTACTGGTCGAAGCTGATCGGCTTGCCGCTTGTGCTCGCTGGCGGTCTGCTGGTGTTCGTGTGGATCGGTGACACGTGGTGGCAGCTGTTCACGGCGGCGTTCCTGGCGGTCGTGTTCACGCAGATCGCCTTTCTCGGGCATGATTCGGCGCACCGGCAGATCTTCGTCTCTGGCAAGTGGAACGACTGGACAAGTCTCGTGCTCGGCGACCTGCTGGTGGGGATGAGCTACGGATGGTGGCAGCACAAGCACACCCGTCACCACGCGAATCCGAACAAGCTGGGATCCGATCCCGACATTGAGCTGCCGGTGATCGTCGTGGCTCCGGAGCGTGCCGCGCCGAGAGGGCGGGTCCTGTCGTGGTTGCGCTCGCATCAGGGGATCTTTTTCTTCCCGATCCTGCTCCTGGAGGGCGTCTCGCTGCATGCGTCCGGGGTGCGTCGGGTGGTCACGCGCGGTCCGTTGAGCAGAAGATGGGTCGAGATCGGGTTCCTCTTGGTCCGCCTGGTCGGTTTCCCGGTGCTCGTCTTCCTCGTGCTGTCGCCGGGCATCGCGTTCGTGTTCCTCGCGGTGCAGCTCGGGCTTTTCGGGTTCTACATGGGCGTCTCGTTCGCCCCGAACCACAAGGGGATGCCGATCGTGCCGAGCGATGCGAGCTTCGACTTCCTGCGCCGCCAGGCGATGATGAGCCGAAACGTCCGCGGCGGACGTCTGCTCGACACCGCGATGGGCGGGTTGAATTATCAGATCGAGCATCACCTGTTCCCGTCCATGCCGCGCCCTCACCTGCGCAAGGCAGCGCCCATCATCGCCGCCTACTGCCGGAGCCATGATGTGCCGTATGTGCAGACGGGGCTGCTGGCGTCCTATGCGATCATCGTGCGGTACATCAACCGTGTCGGACTCGGGGAGCGCGACGTGTTCACCTGCCCCCTGGTCGAGCAGCGCCGCTACTTCACCGCAGTCCCGCAGTGAGCACGCACGACCACACGGCAGCCGGGCGAGGGCACGCCGCCGTCGTCTACAACCCTGTGAAGACCCCGCTGGAGCGGCTTCGCCCCGTGGTCGCGGAGTATGAGGCCCAGCATAGGTGGGAGCAGACGCGCTGGTACGAGACGCGCAGCGACGACGCGGGCCGGGCGGCCGCGGAGCACGCTCTCGCTGCTGCTCCGGCGGTGGTGATGGTCGCGGGCGGCGACGGCACGGTCCGAGCCGTCGCGGAGGTGATGCAAGGGACGGGCATTCCGGTCGCGCTGGTTCCCCTGGGCACCGGTAATCTCCTCGCACGTGATGTCGGTGCGCCGCTCAACGACATCGCCGCCTGCGTCTCCGCCGCGTTCTCGGGTGAGGACCGGTCCGTGGATGTCGGGGTGGCTGAGCTCGAGGACGAGAGCGGCGCCCGGCGTTCGCATACGTTCATGGTCATGGCCGGCATCGGACTGGATGCGGAGATGGCGGAGAGCACAAGCATCATCGCGAAAAAGCATCTCGGCTGGTTCGCGTACGTCACACCGATCGCCCGCTCGGTCATCGCGAACAAGCTCTTCCATCTCGACTACCGAATCGACGGAGGGCGGGTGAGGTCGACCCGGGCGCACACGGTCATCGTCGGCAACTGCGGAACCCTCACCGGGAACATGCTCCTGATCCCCGCTGCGATCATCGACGACGGCCTGCTGGACGTCGTAATGATGCGCCCGACAGGACGCTTCGGGTGGGCGCGGATCGGAACCCGCCTCACCCTGCAAGGCCTCGCCCGCCGCTCCCCGCTCAGCCGCAAGATCCTCCAGCAGACACCCGACCTCCACGCACTCGCCTACGTCCAAGGAACCCGGTTCGAAGCCCGGTTCGACGCCCCTCACCTCATCGAACTCGACGGCGACAGCTTCGGCCACATCACCCGTGTCCGCGTCAGCGTCCGCCCGGGCGCCCTGCACGTGCGCGTGCCGGCCCAAACGATCGTGGTGGAGAAGAGCACCGCCGCCCGGCAGCGGCCGTCACGCCCGTAGAAACCCAGGCGCAACGGCAAGGAAGGTGGACCGCGCCCCGTGCGTCCCGTGCGGGGTGACTACGTCTTGGCGCGCTTGGCGCGCTGACGGAGTATCCCGAAGATCAGGGTGCCGATGAAGAGCACGATCCCGATGATGGCCAACCAGAGCAGGCCCTCGAACACGAATCCCACGATCGACAGCACCACCCAGGCCACAAGCAAGATGAGAAGAACTGTCCACATGCTCCTCACGCTACGCTCAATCGCCCGAGAAAACCGGTGATCAACGACATTGCCTCTGCGGATCTGTCCGGGCCCGCGGCTGGCGGGAGGATTCACAGCACGGGCTGACATAGTAGAAGCGTGCTCCGCCTCGGTGATGGCATACGGATCCGAGGAGAAGGGGCGCTCATGCCCGCATGGTGGGAACAACTTCTACACATCACAACCGGTCGCATCAGCCGCCACCACGAACTCCCCGATCTCCGGCACCTTCCGACACGGCCTGTCGTGCTGGGACGGACCCACTACCTCGTGAACGATCGCGAACGTGGCAGCCAAGCGCCTCGCATGTATGTCCTCCGCACCCAGGCCCGCACGCGAAGATCCCCAGCCGGGGTCGCCGTCACATCCAACGGACGTGGCGTCGGCCATCTGCCCGCCGATGCAGCAGACGCCATGGGCTCGCTTCTCGACCAACTCGGCGGGGCTGCGATCGTCAACGGCACAGGACCGCAGGCGGGAAGCATCCGACTCCGGATCGACCTGCCAGCGCCTGAAGCGGTTGGCAAATTCATCCATACACTCGGCAACGCGAGCCTAGGATGACGCTCAGAGTTTCTGTCATCCCGACAAAAAGCCCTGGTGAGAAGCAATTTTCACCAGGGCTTCGTCGTTTCCGGAGATGGTCACTGGCTGGTCCACTTCCCTCATCTGCCTGTCCTGCCCGTTCGCGCATTGGTCCACTTCCGTTCCGCGACGTCGGCTGTGGAGTGCACCAAAAGGTGCCCATGAGGTGGACCAAATCGTGGGCGCGACGGTGCTCCGACTGAATCGCCCCGGCATGTCCGGAGAGTCAATTTGTGGTGTCAGGCCGCTGTTTCGAGCGGCTGGTGGTGAGCGTAGTCGATCTGCTCGACTTCGATCGGGGTGAGGTCGTCGAGGCTGCCGTGGATGCGGTCGCTGTTGAACCAGGACACCCATTCGGCGGTGGCCGCTTCGACGTGTGCGAGATCCCGCCAGGGGCCCTCGTGATGGATGAGTTCGGACTTGTAGAGCCCGATCTGCGACTCCGCGAGGGCGTTGTCGTAGGCGTCGCCGACACTGCCGACGGACGCGTCGATGCCCTCATCGGCGAGACGCTCGGTGAACGCGATCGACGTGTAGACCGACCCGGTGTCCGTGTGATGCGTCAGCGACGCGAACTCGCTGGCGCCTTCGCGTCGGCGTGTGAACAGCGCCATCTCGAGGCAGTCGAGAACCAGCGGTGTGGCCATCGATGTGGCGGCCCGCCAGCCGAGGATGCGACGCGAGTGCGCGTCGAACACGAACGCGACGTAGACCCATCCGGTCCAGGTCCAGACATAGGTGAAGTCCGCGACCCAGAGCTGATCGGTGCGGAACCTCGCGAAGTGCCGATCGACCAGGTCAGCCGGCCTGACCTCCTTCACGGCCGTGTCGGCGGGCTTGCGCCGCTTGCCGCGGGTGACGCCGACCAGCCCGAGTTCGCGCATCAGGCGTTCGACGGTGCAGCGGGCGATGTCGTGCCCGTTACGTCGCAACCGCAGCCAGAGCTTGCGGGCTCCGTAACGGCGGTGCTGCGCCTTCCAAGCCTCGGAGATGACGACCTTCCAGTCATCGTCGCGCCGCTTCCGCGCCGAGGGCCCGCGTCCACGAGCGTCATAGTAGGTCGATGGGGCGATCGTGCAGCCGTGCTCGGTGAGTACCCTGCAGATCGACTCGACACCCCATCGCAGACCGCCGTCGGTGCGGTCCCTGTGCTCATCGATGAACGCGACTATCGCGTGAACGGCCGGTCGAGTTCGGCCGCGAAGAAAGCCGAAGCCGCCTTCAAGATCTCGTTCGCTCGCCGCAGCTCGGATACCTCGCGCTTGAGGCGCTTGATCTCCTCCTGTGCCTCGCTCGTCACACCCGGCCGAGCGCCGGTGTCGACCTGCTGCCGGCGGATCCACTGCCGCACCGTCTCCGGCGATCCGACGCCGAGGAGCTTCGCGACGTGGCTGATCGCCCGGTACTCGCTGTCGTGGTCCGGTCGCACCTCCGCGACCATCCGGACGGCGCGCTCGCGCAGCTCGGCCGGATACTTACTGGGACGTCCCATGAGACTGATCCTTCCAAGGAATCCAGTCTCCGGACATACCGGGGCGATTCAGTCGGAGCCCTGCCGGTGATCGGGGGCTGCTCGGCGGAGGCGACGGGGCAATCGTCTGCGACCTGGATGAATGTGTTGGTGTAGTTCGTGCTCCCCATCCGTCCAGTATCGCCTGAGTATCGTGGCGGCGACAGGGAGGGCCGGGCTGGGGCCGGTGCGCCGAATGCCCCCTTCATCCCGATTGCGTCGACCGAAGAAGAGCGTTGGAACGCAGCGCACTGCTCGGCGTTGCCGGATGCTCTCGGCCAGGCTGGCGCGGGAGCGACTTGCTTTCCCTGGGTGAAAGTGATTTGCTTGCCAGCATGGAAAATGATTGGTCGTCTGAGCGCCCTGAGGTCGTGGCAGCTGAGCTGCGAGGGCTGGAGCTCGACAGGAAACGGCTCGGCGACCGGATGCGGGCGCCCGTCTGGTATGGGTTCGTGTGTGGTGTGCTCGTTGCCGGGCTGTTGCTCACGCCCATGATCGATGCGGTGTGGGTGAAGTCGGCGTTGCTGGTTCTCGCGATCGGTTTGGGCTTGGCTCTGGAGAGTCTCCGGCGTCGTATTGTCGGGATTGCCAAGCGCGGCCTGGCCGGGCCCGCGAGCGCTGGCGCGCTCATCGTCATGATGGGCAGCATGGTCGTTCTGTACAGCGTCGCGTCTCTGTTCGAGGGGGCGGGCATGCCGCTAGCGGTCGCCGGTGTGGCCGTTCTCGCCTTCGTTGCCATGTGGCTCTTCGTCGTAGTGGAGGGACGGGCATTCGCCTGGGACATGCGGCGTGCGGGCTGAGTCGTTGTTCGATGCCGCGATTCACGCGCCGAACCGTCTGCGGTTGTGCTCGGCTCTGCGAGTCGTTGACCGGGCCGACTTCGGCGCGTTGAGGGAAGTGCTTCTGCTCAGCGATGCCAGCCTTTCGAAGACCATCAGCGGCTTGATGGACGCCGGATATGTGGTCACCAAGAAGGCCCCATCCCTCGCCCGAAGCGATGCGCGTCTGACCACATCGGTGTCGATGACTGCCGAAGGCCGGCGGGCGTTCGACCGGCACATAGCGGCTCTTCGTGAACTCGCCGGCGACGCGTGGGAGGCCTGAGATCAGGCCTCCCGATGTGGATGGAGAGGATCGGTGTATGTCCGACAGTTCGGTTGATTCCGGTATGTCTTCGGACGGTGGGCGGGCCGATCGGAGCGCATCCACGTCGTCGCAGATTCGGCGCCGTGGCGTCTTCACACGCTGGGCGCCGCTCATCACCGCGGTTGTCGCAGCGGTCACGATCGTGGCCGACCAGCTCTCAAAGCTGTGGGCGGAGACGGAATTGTCGACGAGTCGACGCGTGCCGGTGCTTGGAGACCTGCTCGGGTTTCAGCTGGTCTTCAATCCTGGCGCTGCGTTCTCGATGGGCGAGCAGTTCACGTGGGTCTTCGCGGTCGTCGCTGGTCTGGCCGCCATCGGCGTCTGCCTCGTCGCCTGGCGAACTCGATCGCTCGCGTGGGCGGTGGCCTGGGGACTGCTGCTCGGCGGGGCGCTGACTCACCTCGCTGACCGTCTGTTTCGCGCGCCAGGGTTCGCGCGAGGGCATGTGGTCGATTTCATCGCATACGGCAACTGGTTCATCGGAAACATCGCCGACATCGCTATCTTCGCCGCCGCCGTCACGCTGCTCCTCCTCACCCTGCGCGGCATCGGCATGCGAGCCGCCACGCCGGCCGGAACCTCATTCTCGTGAAACTTGCTTGACCACTTCCCGTGTGAAGGTATGGCGTCGACGAACTGCGCTATCGACAGCCTCATACAACAGCGAGGACTCCTGCGTCGTGAACCTCGCCCCATACCTCACTGGCTGGAACCAGCCATGCAAGACATCGCTGTGAGGGGACCAGAAGGGGACCAGAATCATGGGAACCATACGATTCATGACGTGCGTTGCACAATCTGGGCCGCTGAATCACGCGGTTCTCGGCGAGAGTCGAGCCGTCTGGACGCCTGGGGGTCAAGGGGTCGCAGGTTCAAATCCTGTCAGCCCGACAAAAACCCCGATCAGAAGGTAAATCTGGTCGGGGTTTCGTCGTCTCGATCACTAAATGTCACCGCAGATGTCACCAGTAAGAGGCGGATGTCACCGCGACACGCCCGGTCTGACTTGGAGTGCTGTCTCCCAAGATAGCGCTCTTGGTCGCATTGTGCCTGCATGGGTTGCTCGTTCGGAACCTGTCTCCAAAGAGCCAAGATCGCAGGTTCAATTTGCCTCTGCTCAGGAGGAACTACACCCAATAGCCATCCGTTGATCGCTTTGTGATTCGGTTGACGCAGCCGTCTACTTGGGCGTCGGCTACTCGCCCCCGAAGTAGTGGCGCTCCGAAGGCAGGGCTCGAAGTTCGCCAAGATCGGCGGCTCGGTGCTCTACAGGCAGGCCGGCCTGAACGCCCTCGTCGAGTCGAAGCTCGTGGCGTGATCATGGGCATCGACCTCAGCGCGATCACGGACCCGCAGTTCAATGCCTATATGGACTACGCCGCCAAGCAGTACGTGGCCCGAGCGGTCGACGAGATGCTCGCAGGGAATCCTGATCTGACCGTCGCCGAGTTGCACCAGGCGCTTGTCGAGAAGATCGAACTGGCACGTCGCGTCAATGGCAACTAGGCAGACAGGGCCCCTGCAGGATCATCCTGCAGGGGCCCTCTGCGATCAGTAGTCCATGTTCCAAGCCTGGTCTACCTGGTAGTTGGCATAGTCGATGTAGCGTTGGAACCCATCAGGATCATTGGCGAGTGATTGGACCAGGTCGCGAAAGCGGTCGTCAAAACGTACGTCTAGCCCAGACCTTATCCACGCGCTCGCCTGGGGCACGGCAGCCGAGAACCATTCGTCGAACTCGTCGAAGAGCGCAAAGACATCACGAATTGTCACTTCGGTGGCATTCGGCAACGAAAGGAACGATCGCCCGCGCAGCGAACTGACCCCGATGGGCAATGCGCCGACGTCCGGTACGTGCGCGTACACAGTTGTCTCGTTCCCTTTCTCGAAGCCGCCGTGCGTATACGTGTTGCGCCAGCGCTCCATAACATCGACCAGCTTGTCGAGATAGACCTTGGCCTGCCCCGTTTTGCCAAGCACTCGTTCGTACTTGAGGCCCCACCTTTGACCGATGAAGCCGAGGAGGCGGTCTTTCGACGGGTCGAACCCCGCGAAGGGCAACGAGAGGACGAGGTCGTGCTCTAGGCGGCTCAGGAAAGCGGTGATGGCGGCGACCACGTCGTGCGTCGAATTGAGCTGCATCACTGCGGCACCGCTTGTGAAAGACCATCCCGAGATTCCGAACCCGTCTTCTGGCTTGATCTCGATGTGTTCGTCTTCTACGACCGTCGGGTTGAGTGAGCGGTCGCGGAAGTACTCGTAGGCCTGTTCCAGACGGCGGTGCTGGTTGACGACGGTTGCATCCCCGGATTCCAACAGCTGGTCAGTGTGCGCATTGATACCCTTCTCCACAACCTTGGTCGCCGAGATGAGCTTCTTCTTGGTCTGCGCGAGACGAAGCTCGATCTCTGATTCGCTCAGGCCGTCACCGCCGATGCGCAGGCGCAGCCCAAACTTCTGGTGCGCCACTTCGTAGAGCACACCTTCCCGCATGAACGATACCCACCAGGCCACCTTCTCTCCCGGGCCGAAGCGCTCCAGACCCGCGAGCTTGAGTGCGAACCCCATGACAGCGGGAATGGGGCATTCTTCGAGCCCAATGGTGATTCGGGATAGCGCTCCCTTTGACGCTCTGATATCGGACTCAGTCGGTTGCTCGAAATCACGGAGCATGGTCGTGCGCAGCCGATGACCTAGGGTAACGGCATTGGGAAGTTTCTCCATGCTCAGATGGACGGCACAACGAGTTTTGTGCTCGATGCATCCTTGTCTGCGGTGAAGCCGAAGCTGGGATCGGGCTCGCAGTCATCGCCGCAGAGGGCGCGTGCGCGGTAGCCGTCGTCCGCAGTTACCCTGACCGGCATGCTGTCTAGTCCGTCTATCTCGTCGTGCTCCATGGATCCGACACTACCGGCCCTAGTGGTGGGGCGTCAGAGACCTCGTGGCTTTGGCCCTTGCTCAGACCGGCTCGTCGGCCGTGCGGACGCGGCCGTACGGCTCGCCGATCGTGGCCAGCGCGGCCTCGTGCAGTTGCTGCTCCGACACCGGTGCCACGTCGCTCTCCAGAAGCCGGGTCGTGCAGGCGTCGGCGATCACCGGGGGGTCTTGCGGCGAGGAACGCGCCCTCCGTAGTTAACTTCACGCACATGTTCGTCATAAAGCCTGGGATGACTAGGTCGTCCTTCCCGGCCTTCTCGGCAAGCTCAGCGATCCCGGTGACCGCGGGGGCTGAGCATCTGCGAACAGCGTGTCAGCGCAGGCAGACTGGGCCCACCTCGGGGACGAAACAGCTTGCCACCCATAAAGATTGCCTTGAAATCGAGGACTTCGATCAAATGGGGCATTGCAGAGCGAAGCGGCCCTCCATCGGTCGGATCATGAAGACGCTGACGGCTACGGTCAAGAAGTAATTGTCGCGATGTCGGAGGCATCGAATAGAGTTTCGGCTATCAATGCGGAGGAGGAACTATGGCGCTGAAAACTTCGCTCGCAGGGCGCGTGCGCAACACGACGCTGCCCAAGACCCATGCGCTCCTGCCCCTGCACGAGGCAGTCGTCAACGGCATCCAGGCGATTGACGCCCGCTTTCCTAATGACGCCTCCGCTCGCGGCCGGGTCACCGTGCGGATCCATCGTGACACGCAAGCAACGTTCGACCTCACGAATGGGAGTCCCGGTCGTGCGCCGCTGAGGATCATCACCGGCTTCAGCATCGAGGACAACGGCATCGGCTTCACGCCCGACAACATGGCGTCATTCGAGACGCTCGACAGCGACTACAAGGCTCCCATCGGCTGCCGCGGAGTAGGCCGCCTCCTCTGGCTCGTGGCTTTCGACCGCATCGAGGTGCGCAGCGCTTACTACGACGGCGACGCGCTCTCTGGCCGGCAGTTCAGCTTCTCGATCCTTCAGGACGTCGTGCAGGGCGTGTCGCCTACGGGGCTGACAGACGCGGGCACGACCGTGCTGCTTGACGGATTCAAGAAGTCCTTCCAGCAGAGTGCACCGAAGTCGACCGAGGCGATCGCGCGCGAGATCTTCGAGCACTGCATCTGGTACTTCCTGCGTGAGGGCGGAGCCCCCGAGGTGGTCGTCGAGGACGACGACGAGATGTTCTCGCTCAAGGATTTCGTCGAAGAGCTCGGGTATACAGAGACCGCCGCTTCATTCGAGGTCAAGGGCCAGAAGTTCGAGATGCTCAACCTCCGCCTGAAGACTTCGGCCCGCAACGCGACACCCCGCCTGCACTGGTGCGCCGCGAACCGGGTCGTGAAGGACGAGAGCATCGCGGGGAAGCTCCCCGGTCTCTATGCACGTATGAAGGACGGGGCCGGCGGCGAGTTCACTTACGTCTGCTATCTGTCTTCGTCCTTTCTCGACGACCACGTCAGATCGGACCGCACCGATTTCGACCTGCCCGAGCGCCTGGCTGGCGACGCGTTGCTCGACGAGCCAACGCTCGACGACATCCGCACGGGTGTCCTAGACAAGATCGCAGAAGCTTTGGCTGAGCCGCTCGCCTCGGCACAGGTCGCGAGCAAGGAGCGAATCAACCGCTACATTAGTACGAAGGCACCGAAGTTCCGCCCGCTTTTTAAGCGAATCGAGTCGTCCGGGATCGTCGTTGACCCCGCCATGAAGGACAGCGATCTTGAGATTGAGTTGCACAAGCACGCTCAGAGGATCGAGAACCAGCTGCTGACCGAGGGGCAGGCGATATTCTCCGCATCGAGCGGCAAGAAGCCTGAGGACTACGATGAGCGCCTCGCCAAGTACCTCGAGACGCTCACAGAACTGAACCAGTCCGATTTGGCCAACTACGTCGCGAGGCGTCGCACCACGCTTGACATCCTCGAAGAGCTCATTCGTTCGGACGACGATGGAAAGTACGCCCGTGAGGACTCTATTCACGAACTGATTTTCCCGATGAGGAAGGATTCGAACTCGGTCGGTGCCGATGCGTCCAACCTCTGGATCCTTGACGAACGGCTCGTGTTCCACGACTATCTCGCTTCTGACAAGACGTTCAAGAGCATGCCGATCACTGAGGCGGACTCGCCGGCGCGGCCGGACATTCTCGTGTCTCGCCCGATCCATCCAGACCTGCCGGTGCTGGCCTCCGATCGTCCTAACCCGCCGCTGAATTCGATCGTCGTCGTCGAGCTCAAGCGTCCGCTGCGTGATGACGCGACGGAGGGCGCGAACCCGATCGACCAATGCTTGGACTACGTCGAGCGCATCCGAGAAGGCAGAGTGAAGACCTCAGCGGGACGGCCGATCCCGTCGAGCCCTCAGGAGCCTCCGGCCTTCTGCTACATAATCGCTGACCTCACACCGACCATGGAAAGCCGGTGCCGGCGGTACGACCTGACGAAGACGCATGACGGGCTCGGATACTTCGGTTACAACGACCAGTACAAGACGTACATCGAAGTCATCAGCTTCGACGGTCTCGTGAACAGTGCGAAGCAGCGCAACCAGGCATTCTTCGACAGGCTCGGGCTGCCTTCGAGTTGAATCGCGGTTTTAGAGTCACCGCGAATCCTCGAACGGGTCAACCAGGGCCTGAATTCCGTGCTCCGGGCACACGAACGCGATCGGCATGCCGTGCTCGTCCGAACCGAATGCCGGGCCCGGCCCGCGCACCGAGCACGTGCGGTAGTCGTCGTCCGCGGGCACCTTGACTGGTACGCTGTCCCGCTCGCCAACCGCGGCGTACTCCAGTAGACCGCTCCAGATATCAAGGTCTCTCTCAGGCTTCTTAAAAGCCCCTCGAGCCCTTCGAAAATGTCACCGCTAGTGTCACCGCTAGACGCAGGATGTCACCGGAATCGGCGGGAACTGCCAGGAACCGCGATAGCTCGCGTGCCCTACTCCCGTAAGGCATCTACGGCTATGGAGAGTCCGCGACGTAGATCACGTCGCTGGCTCAAGGGGTCGCAGGTTCAAATCCTGTCAGCCCTGACAGTGCCGTAGCGTCCGGGAAGTCGCGGAACAGGCGTCGGGGATATCCTGAAACCAGACGCTGTGTGATCTTTCAAACTTTTTAGAGCCCGAGATGTCGAGAGATCTCTCAGATCAAGTGGCGTAGCACACCGCCGGATAGAGCCGCAGTCGAGACACGTCGATCGATGTTACCGAGTTCTGGATTATCGACAGACGTGCAAGAGCTCGCGCGTTGGCAGACCGGGGTTGTGCGAGAGCGGTTTGCTGCACAGCATGGACATGTGCAATCCGACCCATTTCCTGTCGATGATGAATATGTACGAGACCTCGGCTACTTCGTGCTGGAGATAGGACGACTGGAGTCCGCTGCCTGTTTTGTCAGCCAAGCGCTCGGAGTGACGGACCCAGGACTGCTCAGTACGGCTATTGCATTGCGAAAAGCCAGACGGCAGACTCTGATATCGATGCCACCCTGGGGGAGGATTGACGCACCTTCGGTTCAAGAATGGATCGATGATGTTCTGGATCTACTCCGAGAGCGCAACCAAGTGTTGCACTGGGAACTGCTGAGCCTCACTTTCTACGCGGAGCGCGATGCGGAACCGGAGTATGAAGTGGGTTTCACGTGCCCGCACGATATGGATTGGCTCCCCACGAACAACGCACACGTGAAGACACTGCGTCAGCGTGCGGCTTCTCTCGTGGTGCGGGGGCGATCGGTGTACGAAGGGCTTTGCCATGTGAGCGAAGAGTTTGGTCTTGTGGATCCTATGGGGTCATGTGATGGTGTGGGCTCGGGAAATATCGGGTGGGATCTCGGTATCACGGAAGATGATTGGCCAGGACCTCATCGGAAACCGGGAGGTAAAAGTCGGCGCAAATGGAGTTGATGATTGACGGAATCCTGCCGGAGTAGCTTCATGCGGCGGCGCGCTTTCAAATCTCGCCGTTCCGAGGAATTGTGATGTCTCGGGACATTGCAGTCACCCGGGCCTGGGCGCCGACCGGTAGCCGCGCATCCTGAGCGGCGGAGGGGTGGCCGACATCGCGGCCTTCGGCGCCGACGTTCTGGGCGTGACACCAACGCTGAAGGGACGGCAAGGCGATCGCGGGATTCGTGCACGCGCGTCCTCACCGAGGCCGAATTCGGTGCGAGCATCTCCTGTCGCATCACCGGATCGAAGCTCTGACACACTAAGGCCAGCCGTGCGTCCGTGTTTTTCGCCGTCGGCCTGAGCTACTAAGTGGAACCGAATGGCACCCTGATCCGCGGAGCGACGACGAGCACGTACGGCCTGGTCGTTGAGGCCATCGGGCCCAGGTGGCGATTGCCGTGACCGGGACGAACCATGCCAGCGCGTGCCGAAAACTTCTCCGACAATAAAGGGGCACCCCCCACCGCCTCGCCCTTCGCAGACGTGCCGAAGTCGCACGAGTTCCTATCGCGAGGCGGGGTTCCTGTACGGCTTGGAACCGCGCTGATAGACCGCCCCTAGCCGGAAGCGCGGTCCACGCGGGACCGTATCCCCTCGATCAAGAGATCCAGCCCGTGATCGAACATCGCCCGATTGCGCGCGCGACCGACGAGATGCCCGGGCAGCAGCTCGCCAAGTTTTCCGTCGGCCTCCTCGGGCTCGAGAATCTGATCGGGTGAGAGCGCGTCGAGCGCCGCACCGAACGTGAACGCATCGATCACCTCGACGGTGGTGAGGATCTCGTCGTCGGGCACTCCAGCCTCGACGAGTGCATCGACGAGGGTCGAGTACACCCGCATCACGTCGGGTTCGTCGATGACCACGGTAAGCATGAGCGCGAGCGATCGCGGATGATCGGTGTAGAGCCGCCAGGTCGTCTCGACCTCGCGTCGAACGCGGTCGGCCCAGTCGCCGTCTTCCTGCATCGGTTGATCCGGAACATACTCCGCCACTAGAACGTGACGCATCGCCTGGATCACGCCTTCGCGTCCTCTCACATGGTGGTACAGCGATGAGACTCTCACGCCGAGCTTCTTCGCGAGCGGCACGAGCTGCAGATCGTTGCCGGCCTCGACGTACTCGATGGCGGCGCGGCCGATGATCTCTCGTGAGAGTTTGGCTTCACGGGGTCGTGCCACAGGGCTCCTTCTCAGCTCCGCGCGGATCAATGCCACGGACATCGCTACTTGACAGATCCTCCCACAGCGAGCACCATAAAGACGATTAATCGAAATAGTTTCGATTAATCTCCGCCCCGCCACCGACGCCGGAAAGAGACCATCATGACCGCTTCGACACCAGCCCCCACCGCGACCGGCGGTTCGGCGGGCGCCGCGCAGGCCGATCCCTCGGTCGACCCGCGATTCAGCCTCAACGCACGTAACGGGAGCGCCACCTTCATCGTGGCCCTTGCGAGCCTCATGATGGCAAACCTCGCCCCGCATATCCTCACCGCCCTCGGCGTCCTGGGATTCGACATCATCGCCAGCGGCAACATTCTCACCTGGGCGTTGCTCGCCTCTGCCGTCGTCGGCCTCCTGAGCGCCCGGCTCGCGTCCGGCTCTCTTCGTAGACCGCTCGCCGCGGCGGGCCTGCTCATCGCGACGATCGCTTTCAGTGTGGGCACGTTCGCATCCGATCCGACCGTCGTCGCGGTCGCGCTGATCGTCGGCGGTGTCGGTGTCGGCACTGCGATCTCCACCTCCGGGGCGGCAATCGCGGCGTTGCAGAACCCCAACCGGGTCTCTGCCGCGAGCGGGCTCACCAACCGGGTGCTGATCACGGTCGTGCTCGCCATCATTCCGCTCGTGGGCGTGTCGCAGATCAGCGTTTTCGCCACGCTTGCCCTGATCTCGCTTGCGGGGCTAGCGCTGGCGGTCTGGCTGCCCGGTGTGCCCGAACACGCCGAACCTGTCGACGTCACCACCTCGCTCGAGATCGCCGCGCCTCGCCGGATCACGATCGCGGGCATCGCGGTGCTCATCGTTTTCGCCGTGTGGGGAACGAGTGAGGACGCGATCTGGACGATGGCGCCGGTGCTGGGCGACGCGATCGGGGTGGGCGAGCAGACGCTCGGCTTCTCACTCAGCCTTGCAGCCGCCGGCGGCATCCTGGGCATGCTTTTCGTGACGATCGCGGGCGAACGTATCGGGCGCGCGCTTCCCCTCGCTATCGCGCTCGTGCTCGGCGGCGGCATCAAGGTCGCGATCGGGCTCACGACCGACCCCGTGGTGCTGTGCATTCTGATCATCGCGGTGAACACGGTGTACGCGTTCGCATTCACGCTCTTCATCGCGACGGCCGCCGGCCTCGACGCGCGAGGTCGCTGGTCGGGGCCGCTGGTCGGTGCATATCTCGTCGGATCGAGCTTCGCCCCGCTCATCGGCGGTGCCTTCATCGAATGGCTGGGTACGCCCCTGTTCGCGCTCATCATGGGCATCGTGAGCTTCGCGGCCATCGCACCTGTGGTGTGGATCGCCCGTGTCTCGGTTGGAGCGGAGCGAGCCCTCGCGCGTTACTCGCAGCCCACCAGCTGACCTCCCCCGATTCCACCTATCCCAGAAACCATGCCGGATCAGGCACCAGTCAGAAAGCGAACACCATGAGCGGGCACGCCACTGTCTACACGAACGCCAACGTCTTCATCGGGGACGCCCGGCTCGCGCCGCGCGAGTGCGTGGCGGTGGCCGACGGCAAGATCCTCGCGGTCGGGGAGGAGGGGGCAGTGCGTGACGTCGCGGGCCCCGGCGCCCGGTACGTCGACCTGGGAGGCGCGCTCGTGACTCCGGGCGTCATCGAGGGCCACACGCACATGCTGTTGCTCGGCGAGGCCCTGTCGAAGGTGCAGCTGCGCGACGCGTCCTCGGTGGCTGAGGTGCAGCGCAGGATCGCCGAGCGGCGCGCAGCCGAGCCTGATGCCATCGCCGTGCTCGGGGTGGGGTGGACGTTCGACATCTTCGCAGACGGTGAGCGCCCCACTGCTGCCGCGCTGGACGCCGCCGTCAGCGACGTACCGGTGCTGCTCGACGGAAATGACCTGCACACCATGTGGGTGAACTCGGCGGCGCTCGAAGCGATGGGGATCACCCGCGACACCCCTGACCCGGTCGGCGGCAAGTTCGTGCGCGACACGTCGGGCGAAGCCACCGGGCATCTGCTCGAGACCGCCGCGATGCATCACGGCTGGGGATACGTCGAGAGCATCACCACCGACCGCGATCGCGACCGGTTCTTGCGTTCGGCGTTTGATGCGTATCTCTCCACCGGGGTGACCGGGGCGACCGAGATGTCGTTCGGCGAAACCGAGGTGGCCACGTATCGACGCATGCTCGACCGCGATGGTCGGCTGCCCTTCCCCGTCGACGCGTACTGGATGCTGACCGCGACGGGTGATTCCTCGCGAGATCTCGCGCAGATCGATCGGGCGGTCGAGATCCGCGATACCCTCGCCGCGAACTATGGAGACGAGTGGCTGCGTATTGTGGGCGTGAAATTCGTGCTCGATGGGGTGATCGACGCCTGCACCGCAGCCATGCGCGGTCCCTACGTCAACGGCGAGTTGCCGGGCCCGATCTGGGAGCGGGAATTCGCGCTTCCGATGGCCGTCGCGGCCGACTCAGCCGGCCTGCAACTCGCGCTGCATGGAATCGGCGACGAGGCGAGCACGATCGCGCTGGACATGATCGAGGAGTGTGTACGCGCCAATGGGCCTCGAGCCGCGCGTCGCCCTCGCGTTGAGCACCTCGAGTATGCCGCAGACGACACGATCGCACGTATGGCCGCGCTCAACGTCACAGCCTCGATGCAGCCAGTGCACTGCGATCCGGCCATCATGGACAATTGGCAGGCCGTGCTCGGAATGCCGCGTGCCGAGGGCGGGTTCGCGTGGAACAAGTTCCGCTCGGCGGGCGTGACGATCGCGCTCGGCACCGATGCGCCTACGGCGCCTCATCTCGCCCCCGATAACCTCTTCATCGCGCTGACCGCACGCTCGGCGCTCGATCCCTCGCGAGAGGCCTATCAGCCGTCGCGAGTGTTCAACCCCGAAGAAGCACTCGAGGCGATCACCCTCGGGTGCGCCTACGCAGCAGGTCGCGAGGGCTCCGTGGGCCAGCTGAGGCCCGGTTATCGCGCGAACCTCGCGGTGTGGGGCGTCGACGCCGCTGCTCTGTCGGACTCTCCTGATTCGCTCATCGGCTCGCGACCGGTCCTGACGCTGGTCGACGGCGTCGCGGCGTTCGAGGGGTAGCTGCGGTCTGCGTCTCGTGGGATGCCGAAGCTCAAGCCTTATCGATCCCCCTTGAGTGCGCAGCAGTTCCTCGTCGTGACCGGAGGCATCGCAGTGCATGTCAAGGGTGGCACGACCGCCGCTAACCCGATCGAGTAGCCCGAGACCAGCGGGGCGCTCTCTCGGGCCGCGGCCCGACGCCGATGACCGCCGCAGGTATCGCGGCGAGCCAGGGCGAGCGTCGCAGAACTCCGGCGAGCCGCCGTGGAGGCTGGATCGTCTTGCCCGTGAGAGCCGGGCCGATGAGCCTTGCGTGCATGAGGCGCTGCAGGCCTTGGATGAGGATCGTGGGCAGTGCGCGGCGGCGCTGCACGTGGGCGAGGATGCGACCGGAGCGAGGTCCGGTGAGCCGGCCGGCCCGCAGGGGCTTGGCGAGGAGCCTCGCGGTGGCCACGGCGTCCTGAACGGCGTGATTGATGCCGACGCCGCCGATGGGTGACATCGCGTGTGCTGCGTCTCCGATGCACAGCACCCCGTCGGCATGCCAGCGCCGCAATCGATCGACGCGGACGTCGAGATGTTTGACGTCATCCATCGAGCGGATGGAAGACACATCTTCGGCGAAGTCGGGCAGGAGCGCGGCGGTTTGCGCTCGGAAGGCCTCGATGCCGCGTGCGCGGACTTCGCCGTCCGTACCCTTTTCGCCGATGGCCGCAACCTGGACGTAGCCTTCCCGCGGGATGGCGATCGCGACGTGCCCGTTCTTCATCCGTGGAAGCAGCGATTCGCCCAGGTGCCGCTGGGTGGGGGGACGGTACCACCATACGTCGAAGCCCACCGGGTACTCCTTGGCGGGGAGTCCCACCGCGCGGCGCACCGCCGACCAACGGCCGTCGCAGGCGACGGTGAGGTCGGCGAGCACGCGCCCTCCGCCCTGCGGAGACTTGTATGTGACGCCTGTGACGCGTCCACCTTGCCGGATCACACCTGTTACCTCGTGCTCTCTGAGGAGGGTGAAGGTCGGCTCGGCTGCGGCCGCGTCGGCGAGCAGATCGAGGAGATCCCACTGCGGGACCATTGCGATATACGGGTGCCGGAGCGGGAGGCGGGTGAAGTCGACCATGCGCACATCTTCGCCGTCGGGCCCGGGGAGAGCGACGTGGCTGATCCGAGACTGTGGAAGCCTGTCGAAGCGGTCGAACAGTCCGAGGTCGTCCAGCAGGCCCAGTGTGGTCGGGTGGACGGTGTCACCGCGGAAGTCGCGCAGGAAGTCGGCATGCTTCTCCAAGACCGTGACCTCGACTCCGGCCCGCGCGAGCAGCAGGCCGAGTACGAGCCCGGCGGGGCCGCCGCCCGCGATGACGCACGTCGTGCGCTTCTCGAGAACCGGGAATTTCTTATCGTCGGGGGTCATGGGCTGTACCTCCCTTCGCTCGTGGCCCTGTGCTCAGAGCGTATCCCTACCTCCGCAACGCAGACATGAACAGTTCGTTCGCCCCGTAGAGCTCCTTCGCGATCCGCAGATGCGACCACGCGTCGACGAGGGCGACCTGCTCGATCCCGCGCAAAGCGTCGAGCTTCGTGAGCAGTTCCTCGGAGGTATCGCCGGATATGGTGCCGATCAGGTCGTAGGCCCCACTGGATATCGCCAGGAACTCCGGGTGAACGGTGCAGATCGACTCGACAAGTTCTGGAGTGATGATGCCCCGTACGCGGATGCCGAGTCCGAGCGCAGGCGGGCCGACGAGGTGATCCCGCACCGGCAGCCCGACCACCTTCACGACGCGGTGCTGCAGCAGCCGGTGCAGCCGGTTGCGGGCGCTTGCAGCCGAAACGCCCGACGCCTCGCCCAGTTCGCGGAAGGTCGCCCGTCCGTTCTGCTCCAGCGCGAAGAGGATGCTGCGATCCACGTCATCGATGCGTATGGGCGTCGTCGCAGGCGTGGGGAGGGGCGAGTCGATGTTGACGAGAATGCGTTCGTAGACGTTGCAGACCACTCCGCTCACACCGGGGAGCGTCCGGATCGATCCGAGCACCTCCTGGTGCTGCTCATCTGAGGTCACGCGCACTTCCGCGTCTACGCCGTACGTTCCCGCGATCGCCGAGACGAAGCAGGTCTCGCTCATCGAACTCAGGGCGTCCAGAATCGGTTCGCTCGGCCCCGATGTCGAGAGCAGCAGGTACGAGTATCGGGTGATGCCCAGGAGGTCCGGGCTGATGGTCGCCGTGAGCCGGATGCGATTCTCCGCGACCGCCTCTTCGACCACCGCAGCAACGACCTGGCGCGGAACTCCCACCTTCTCCGAGACCTCGGTGTAGCTGACTCGACCGTTCTCTCGGACCTCGCGCAGGATCCTGCGAACCTGATCCTCACCTATCGCCATCGCTCTTCTTCTCCTGCTTTTCCGTCGCACAGCGGCAGATTCATTCCGGTCGTTTATTCCAAAAGTATCGATGGATTCTTGAGAAGCACAGTAAGTGGCAAAAATCTGTTCGACTTTCTGACAAATGAATAGAGCAGAGGAAGAAGTCTTGAACTTTCGTTCCTCAAGAGTCCTATGGAGGCCTAGAGTTGGGCGCGTCCGATCCTCAGCTGGGGATGCGACGGAACCGACCGAGACTCGATGAGGAGAACCACTGTGTCTGCACCGGCCCCTGTTTCCACTGACACAGCGACGTTCGCCGTGGAAGTGCACGGCATCAATCCCATTCCCGCCGAGGAGCGCTGGGCGAGACCGAGAGACGTGTTCGGGCTCATCTTCGGCGGCGCGAACAGCATCTCCACGGCGGTACTCGGAACCTTCGCCGTGGTCTTCGGGCTGACCTTCTGGGACGGAGTGATCGCGATCGTGCTCGGTGTGCTGCTCGGTTCCCTCATTCTCGCTCCCATGGTGCTCTTCGGGCCGCGCAACGGCACGAACAACGCGGTCTCGTCATCGGCGCACTTCGGCGCCCACGGCCGGCTCATCGGATCACTGCTCGCCCTGCTGGGCGCTTTCACCTTCCTCGCGCTCGCGGTGTGGGCCTCGGGTGATGCCATGCTCGCCTCCGTCGCGCGTCTCGTCGGCTTCGAGGTGAACGGCGCTCTCTCCGCAGGCGTCTACGTGCTCATGGCGCTGCTGTTGATCGTCATCTGCGTCTACGGATACAAGCTCCTGGTCGTGTTGAATCGGATCGTGCCGCCGCTCGTCGCGATGCTGTTCGTGGTCGGGATCGTGATCTACGCGATGCAACGCGACTTCGGCGAAGCGCTCGCCTACGACGTGGCGGGCCGCTGGTCGGATCCTCTGTACATCGGCGGCTTCATCGGCACCATGCTCATCGCCATGTCGTGCCCGATCTCCTACGGCCCGTTCCTCGGCGACTACTCCCGCTACGTGGCCGACTCGGGCAACCGCAGGTCTCTCCTGGCCGCCGTGATCCTGGCGCAGCTCGCCTGCCTCGGCGCGTTCCTGTTCGGGCACGTCACTGCCTCGGTGATCGCCGTCTCGAATCCCGAGCTCATCATGAGCGGCGACTATGTCGGGGGGCTCGTCGCGAGCACCACGGTCTGGTTCTTCATCCCGCTCGCGCTGATCAGCGTCGCCGGCGGCGTGACCACCGGCACCAGCCTGCTCTACGGGACGGGTCTCGACTTCTCGAGCATCGTGGTTGTGATGAACCGCGTGGCCTCGACGGTGCTCATCGGCGGTATCACCGTCGCCTTCGTGCTGATCGGCAAGTTCGTCTTCGACATGGTGCAGAGCGTGACGACGCTCTCGACGCTGCTCGTCGTCTGTACCGTGCCGTGGATCGCCATCATGCTCATCGGCTATCTGACGCGCCGCGGCTGGTACGACGTCGATTCGCTGCTCGTCTTCAGCCGACGGCAGGTCGGTGGCAAGTACTGGTTCCAGCACGGCTGGAACGTGAACGCCGTTGCATCATGGCTGATCGGTGCCGTCCTCGCCGTCAGCTTCGTGAACCTGCCCGGCCAGTTCGTCGGCCCACTCGGAAACACGGTCGGAGGCATCGACGTCAGCCTCCTCGTCGCTCTCACCATCCCCGCACTGCTGTTCTGGATCCTCCTACGAGTCAACCCCGACCCCGACTACGTGTTCGGCCCGGAAGGGGCCCGGGGTGTCCCCGTGCGAGCGGGCGAGCTCGAGCCGGTGATCTCGAACCCGCGCGCCTGAACACTCGCCAACCGAACCAACGCCAATTCGTTTCCCAACCGATCAAGGAGTCATACCGCATGAGTACGCATTCGAGCACGGCCGCGATTTACCCGGGCGCCGGCGACCGCATCGAGGTCGCGACGATCGAGGTCGGAGCGCCTCACCGCGGCGAGGTGCTGGTCCAGATCAAGGCCTCGGGTGTGTGCGGCTCGGATCGCCACGTGCTCGAGGGGGAGTGGGGAGTGCCCTCGCCCACCGTGATGGGGCACGAGGGGGCCGGCGTGGTCGTCGAGCTGGGGGAGGGCGTCACGGGTCTCGACGTTGGGGATCACGTCTCCCTGGTCTGGAACCAGGCCTGCCTCACCTGCGTCGCCTGTCAGTCGGGCAAGCCCTGGGCGTGCACCGATCTGCGTTCGAACGACTGCGTGATGCCCGACGGCACGACGCGGCTCTCACTCGAGGGCGCCGATGCCTACCCGTACCTGGCGGTCGGCTCGATGAGCGAGTTCGCCGTAGTACCCGCCAGCGCGGCGATCCGCATGCCGAGGGAGCTGCCCTTCGAGGTCTCTGCGCTGATCGGTTGCTCGGTGCACACGGGGCTCGGCGCGGTGAGCAACAACGCGCGGGTGATCGCGGGCGAGTCCGCGGTCGTGATCGGATGCGGCGGCGTCGGCCTCTCGATCATCATGGGTCTGCAACTCGCCGGTGCTCATCCGATCATCGCCGTAGATCGCAACGCCGAGAAGCTCGAGATCGCCCTCGCGGCGGGCGCGACCCATGCGCTCCTCGCCGATGACGAAACCGCGGTGCGGATCCAGGAGCTCACGGAAGGCGGCGCCGATGTCGCGTTCGAGGCGATCGGCAACCCGCACACGATCCCGCAACTGCCCGGTCACGTGCGGCCGGGCGGTCGGGCCGTGCTCGTCGGCATGCCGCCTGAGAACGCCATGATCCCGTTCGACGTGCTTGATCTCTGCTACCGCGGCATCACCGTCATCGCGTCGAATTACGGAGGCGGCGTGCCCGCGCGCGACTTCCCCCGGTACGCAGCTCTCTATCTCGCCGGCCGTCTGCCGCTCGACACCCTCATCTCGAAGCGGATCACCCTCGGCGAGGTGAACGACGCCTTCAACGCGATGCGATCCGGTGCAGAGGCCCGCAGCGTCGTCGTCTTCGACGAATCGGACGTCTAGCCTCAGCGCTTGCGGAGCGTTCCGATCTCTGTGCGATCGGTATCGAACACGGTCATCTCGTCGCCTGAGACCTTCGCGAACCCTGCTCCGGAGAGCCAGGTGTCGACGCCGATGCATTCCATCCGGGTCAGGGCGAAATCACCGAACTCGAATTCTGCCTCGGAGATCTTCCCGTGGCCGACGAGGGAGTTGCAGCCGTCGGTGCCGTTGAAGGAGCCGTCGGGGGAGATCGTGAGCGAGGGCTCTCCGGCCTCTTCCAGACCCCAGGATCCGGCGAACGCATTCGACGAGGGAGCGGAGGGTGCGCAGCCGATGAGGGCGAGCATCATCGTTGTTCCGAGAACAGCGGTGAGCGAGTGGTGGATTTTCATTTCGGTACTCCTTTGAACTGGTTCAGCGGCGGTGGAACTCTGACGTTTAGGGCTGAGCAAAGCTGGTGAGATCTGTGCGAGAGTCGCCTCGCAGCTCGCCCGGACCTCGTCGGATTGTTGTTCGGCAGTCGGGATCATGCGTCAGAACGGCCAGATGAGAGGGACGATGAGCACGGCGACGAACCCGAACAGGGCGATGCAGGGCAGGCCCAGTCTCCAATAGTCGCTGAAGCGGTAGCTGCCGGGCTCCTGCACCATGAGATTTCCGGCTGTGGCGACAGGGGTGAGGAAGGACGCGGCACCGGCGACGGTGATCGCCATCATCATCGGCAGCGGCGAGATATGCGCGGTCTCGGCGACCGCGACGGCGATCGGGGCGACGATGAGCACGGTCGCGAGGTTGCTGATGAATTGACCGAGGATCAGCACCACCAGAACCACGCCGAGCAGCAGCAGGTGGGGTGATCCGCCGCCGAACCAGGAGTTCAATGCCTGTGCGATGAGGTCGGCCGCGCCGCTGGTCTGGATCGCGGTCGACAGCGGGACCATGCCCGCGACGATCACGAGGGTGGGCAGCGAAATCGATCGCTGTGCTTGCGTAACGGTGATCACGCGGGTGGCCACGAGCAGACCGCCGGCGAACATCACCACGATCGCAGGGGGCAGCACTCCTGTGGCGAGCACTGCAACCATCACCACGAGCACCGCGGCGGCGAACCAGGCGCGGGGTCCGAGCACCACCGCCTGCCGGCGCACCTGATCAGGGGCGTCCACCGCGACGAGTCCCGGATGCGCGACGCGCCGGTCGATGGATTCCCACGCACCGCGCAGCAGCACGACATCGCCTACTCTGAGGTCGGCGCTGGCGAGGGCTGCGCCCTGGCGGTGGATCGCGACGACGACGAGCTCCCCCGACTCCGTCCTCATCCCGGGGTAGACGTGATCGCCGAGGAACTGGGAGCGGGGCGGGATCACGATCTCGGTGATACCGGTCTCGTACGTCACTGCCGTCTCCGAATGCTCGAGGGAGTAGTCGGCGGCAAGGGTCTCGGCATGCCTGCTGAGGTCGCGGGGCGCATTCTCGGAGCTGTGCCAGGGCAGCAGTTTCGGCCCGAGGAACAGGCAGATCAGAACCACGCCGAGTAGCAGCGGGACGCCGACGAGCGCGAACTCGAAGAAGCCGAACGGACGGCCGCCCGCTTCGACGGCGAGGTCCGAGACCATCAGGTTGATCGGAGTGCCGAGCAGGGTCAGCATAGAGCCGGCGTGGGCCGCGAACACCATCGGGATCAGCATCTGCGACGGCGGCTGCTTGGTTCGGGTGGCGAGCATCACCCCGACTGGGATGAGCGCTGCGACGGCGCCGTTCACGCTGATCAGGGCCGTCAGTCCCGCGGAGAGTAGCATCAGCGCGATGAGCACTGCCGAGCGCTTCTCACCCACACGCCGCGTGAGCTGCTGTCCCGCCCATGCTGTGACCCCGGTCGCGTCCAGCGCCTCGCTCACCACGAACAGCCCTGCGAGGTAGACCACGATCGGATCCCCGAATCCGGCGATGGTCTGCTCGAAGGTCACGACTCCGGTGCTGAAGAGCGCGAGAGCGACGCCGAGGGCGACGATCGCGGGTGGGATCTTGTTCCAGATGAACACGACGATCGCGAGGGCCAGGATCGTGAAGGTGGCGATCAAGGGATCGATCATGCGGGCTCCTCGAGGTTCGACATGTTTTCTTTTCGGGCGGATGCGCTGGAAGGCTCACCAGCACCGCCTCCCCGGCCTCGTCGTCTTCAAGGATGACAAGATGCGGGCGCACTCGGCGGAGCATCACCCTCGCCGTCACCCTCGCCCCCATGGCGTGCGTCCCGTCACCGAGGCATCGCGGCGCAGGCGGTCAGCCGAGCGGGTGACGGCGAGGGTGATGCTTGGCACCGGACCTGTGAATTCGTGCACCATGGCTGCATGAAAGCACCAGTAGCGCTGACCCACGTCACCGTCATCGCGGGGGACGCCGCAGGAACGGTACACCCCGAGTGGACCGTCCTCGTCGGAGCCGACGGGATCATCGAGTACGCGGGCCCCGCCGCGGAGGCCGTCGTTCCGCCCGGATATGCCACGATCGCCGGGGCGGGCAAGTTCGTCATCCCCGGCCTGATCAATGCGCATGCCCACTTGTTCTCGAACGGCAAGCCGCTCTCGAAGGTCTACATGCACCCGAAGACGGAGCAGGTGCTCACGAGATTCATGCGCGGTCCCCTCGGTCAAGCGCTCATGCGAGGCCGTACGAAGCGGAACGCCCTGAATCAGTTGCACAGCGGGGTCACCACGATCCGCACGGTCGGCGATGTCGCCTTCGAGGTGATGGCCATCCGGGAGCGGATCGAGCGTGGCGAGCTGGTCGGCCCGCGCATCCTCCCGTCGGGTCCGCTGCTGGCGATCCCCAACGGGCACGGCGCACCCCAGATCGCGCACGAGGCCGAGACACCGGATCAGGCGCGCACCGGCACCCGCATCAACCTGTCGCACGGTGCACGCTCCATCAAGATATCGGCGACCGGAGGCGTCACCGACGCGAAAGGCATCGGACACGCGGGCACTCCGGAGATGAGCGAGGAGGCGATGACCGCGATCTGCGCCGAGGCGCACGCGGCGGGAGTGCTCGTCGCCGCGCACGCTCAGAGCGCTGAGGGCGTGCGGCGGGCGCTCCGCGCGGGGGTCGACACGATTGAGCACGGCAGCAGCATGGACGACGAGATGATCGCACTGTATCGCGACAATCCGAGATCGTTGCGCGGCTGGTCAGCGATGATTCCAACACTGCAAGCCTGCCTGCCGCTGGTGAAGCTCGACCAGAGCTTCACCAAGGTCAGCGATGTCGTGAAGGCGAACGCCGAGTTCGTTCTGGAGGAGATGCTGTCGGGCATTCGTTCAGCACTCGAGAACGATATCGCCCTCGGCGTCGGCTCCGACTCCTCGGTGACCTATGTGACGCACTCGAACACCTGGCGCGAGCTGGATTGCCTCGTACGGTTCGGGGGGTTGACAGCCGCTCAGGCCCTGCACGCCGTTACTCAGGTGAACGCTCGCATTCTGGGTCTTGATCAGCAGCTCGGATCGATCGCGGCCGGGAAGGCGGCGGATCTCGTGCTGCTCGAACAGAACCCGTTGGAGGCGCTGCGAACGCTGCAGCACCCGGTCTCCGTAATCGCGCGCGGCACGGTGATCGAGCACCCCGCGATCACCCGCATCGAGGCGATCGATGACCAACTCGACAGCTTCTAAGCGCGTATCGAGGGGCGGGTGACGTCGCGGGTGAAGGTGCGCCCAGGAGGCCGAAGCGCAGGCATATTGGACAGAGTGGGCCGCTGAAAACAGCGGTTCGCGGAAACCTGGAGAAGGACACGCAGATGTGGGAAGCAATAGGCGATACGATGCCGCTCGCGATCGGTCTGGCTCTGAGCCCGTTCGCGATCACCACTGGGATCGTCCTCCTGCTCGGGGACAGGGGGCGCCTCAAGACCGCCTTCTTCGCTCTGGGGTGGTTGCTCGCCATCTGCGCCATCGCTGCGGTCGCGCTCGTCATCGTCGAGTCCGCGGCGGCGGTGGATGACGAAGCCACGGAAGCGGGAGTCGACATTGTTCAGCTTCTCATCGCAGCCCTGTTCCTGGTCCTTGCTCTGGTCGCCTGGACCAAGCGCCCGCGCGGCGAGGAACCGGCGAAATCAAAACTTCTCGATCGTCTTGATGGTCTGAGCATCTTCGGTGCGCTCGGGATAGGCGTGGCGCAAGGACTCCTGGTGATCAAAAATCTGCCGCTGGCCTTGGGCGCCGGTGCGAGGTTCGGCGAGGCCGGCTTGACCGGAAGCACCGCCGTGGTCGCCTTGGCTGTCTTCTCGGTCGTCGCCTCTCTGGGAGTACTGGTGCCGCTGGGATTCGCCGTCGTGGCGGGGCCTCGCCTCGCTCCTGCGCTCGGAGCGACACGAACGTGGATCGAAGCGAACATGACTGCGATCACGATCGTCATCCTGCTCATTCTCGGCGGGTACTTCCTCGGCCAGGGCGTAGGCATTCTCGGTTGAATGGTGATCTGATCGGCGCTGGAGGAGACGACGAAAGGCCGAGGTCAGTTGAGCGCTGCTTCGTCCTCGTTCCGAACGAAGATCGAGAACTGCGCGGCCCGCGCGATCGCCTCATCGCGGGAGCTGACGCCGAGCTTCCTGAATACGGAGCGCAGCTGAGTCTTCACGGTGTTCAACGACACCCCTAGCGAATCCGCCACCTCCGCGGTGGTCGTGTGCAGTGTGAGAGCGTCGAGAACGCGGCGCTCGGCGGGAGTGAGCGCGGGTCTCGCCAGCATAGGAGCACGGAAGGTGAGCCCGGCCAGAGCCGTATCGAACGCTGCCGCCTCGGATGCCGTGAGCCGAGCTCTCACCAGCTCGATGACGCTGGCCGGGGTGCAGGTGAAAAGACGGCGGAACTGCTCCGAGCACGCGAGCTCTGCGACCCGGCTCGCGAGCCCGGGAGAGACCTCGCCGAATTCCAAGCTCTCAAGGCTGGCCTGGAGCAGCTGCAGCTGTGCGAGGTGCTCCGGGCTTAAGGGCCCTCTGGACGCTGCCCGGCACAGGCGTCGTGCCTCTGCATAGGCGGAATCATGCAGGGCCACTTGTATCTGCGCCAGTCTTGTGTGAGGCCCGGGGCGGCTGGAAGATTCCACGATCGAGTTTGCTCTCTCGACGTTCCCGAGAACGAGCTCGGCCTCGATCTGCATGGCGGTGATCAGGTCATCGGCCAGTGTGCCCGGTTGGATCAGGTGCGCAGACGTGGTTGCTCGGATCGTTTCGAGCGCATCGTGAGGGCGCCGACGAGCCAGTTGATGGCGCGCCCGTGCGAGAAAGATGAACGGCCAGATCACATCGAAGACAGCGACATCGTCGAGCGCGGAGATGCGCTCATCCACATCGGCGTCCATACGCTCGACGGCGATCAGTGCGGCGACCGTCCGCTCAGTGCTCAACGCGTTTCCGTGAAAGGCGTCGGAGAGCGGCGGCAGGCTCTCCGCCAGTGCGAGTTGTCGCTGAGCCTCGTCTATGGAGCCCCGTATCGCGTGCGCAAGGGCTTCTCGCCCTGCCGTACTCCGAATGGCATCGATGTTCTCGCGGACTTCGCCGTACTGGCGCGCGATCGCGAACTCGCGAAGCGCCGAGCCGGTGTCTCCTGCGCACAGCAGCGTCGAGCCGACCTGCCAGTGGAAGAACCAGATCGGGCTGTTCTCGGCCCCTGTGTCGCCCGCACGCTCTTGTCGGATCAGCTCGCGGAGAAGCTTCGCGTAGGTGACTGCCGTAATCAGATCGCCGCCCGCACGGGAGGCGATCATCTGCAGCGCCCTGCAGACCGCTATCTGCTCGTCTTGCTCGTTCTCGCCCCGGAAGGAATTGAACGCCGAGGGCGGGAGCGGACGAGTCGACCGCAGGGCTACAGCGGATGACGGGTGGTTCAGATACAGCGCGGGATACTCGCGCAATACATCGCGCGGGAGAGCGATGACGGCGGCGATGAACTCTCGAAAATGCCGACTGAATAACTGCCAGATGTGCCGCGAAGCAACCTCGGCGATCTCCGTCGAGTCGCCCGTTGCCACGGCCGCCGCAAGCAACTGCCCTGCTGACTCGCCCTCTGTTCTGCCAGTCATCGGTCACTCCTGAGTCTTGCCGTTGCTCCCTCAGCAGCATCCGTGCTCATTTGTGCACATTCTACCTGAGTCGGCCGCTGCATCCGCCGCGCGAGAGCGCAGCGTTCTATGCGCGGTGATCGCTCGAAGCGAAGTCGAGCGACTCCTCGTCGTCGACCGATAGCGAGAGCACCACGGTCTCGACGACCTCGTGCGTCTCGATCTGCCGCTCGATCGCCCGCATCCGCCGTGCCACGTCGTGCTCGCGGGCGTCGCCCGCGAGGTCGACCTCCGCCACGATGAACAGGCGGTTCGGCCCGACGTACTCGATGTGCAGGTAGGTGACGCGCTGGATCTGCGGCGATGCCAGCAGCGCCTGCCCCACCCGTGCGCGCAGCGCGGGCGACGCGTTGGTGCCGATGAGGAACGCGATGTTGCGTTTGATGAGGATCAGGGCGACGATGCCGAGCAGCACGCCGACGAGGATCGAACCCACGGCGTCCCAGGCGGCGACGCCGGTGATCTGGTGCATCGCGATCGCTCCGCCGGCCAGCGCGAGGCCGATGAGGGCGGCCGCGTCCTCGAAGAACACGGCTCGCAGGGTCGTGTCGCTCGTCTCGAGCACGTAGTCCCACGTCGACGTGCCGCGTTCGCGGGCCAGCCGCCGCGACTTCACCATGGCCTGGGTGAACGAGATGCCCTCGAGCACGAACGAGACGCCGAGCACCGTGTACGCGACGACCGGGCTCTCCACCGGCCCGGTTTCCGAGAACTCCTGGATGCCGTGCATGATCGACACGATCGAACCGGCGGTGAAGATCCCGAACGCGGCGATCAGCGACCAGACGAATGCCGCGCGGCCGTAGCCGAGCGGGTGCCGGAGATCCTTCCTGCGCGCGCCGTGGCGGTCGGCGACCAGCAGGAATACCTCGTTGCCCGCGTCCGCCCAGGAGTGGGCCGCCTCGGCGACCATCGAGGCCGATGAGGTGAGGATCGCGGCGACGGTTTTCGCGACTGCGACCAGGACGTTGGCGAGGAACGCGATGATGACGGTCACGAGGTCAGGTTACTCCTCGACGGGCATCGGCGCTCGCCCACGGCGGAGCGATCCCGATCCCGAACACGACACCGAACCGTCCGTTCATCCGCGCCCGGGACTACAGTGTGGAGGGTGAACCTCCGCCTGCGCCGTCCGAGGGGCACGGCACCGATCTTCGGGGCCGTGGCCGTCAGCTACGCCCTGAACTGCGGTCTCGGCGCGGCGGTCTCCGCGAAGCTCGTCGACACGAGCGGCTACCGATGGCTGCACCACCTGCTGTACATCGTGACCTGCACGAGCGCAGCCGCAGCGGTCGTCGCGGCGTGCTGCGCTCGACCGCGTCGGGTGGACGCCGCGCTGATCCTGGCACCTGCCGCGGTGCCGCTCGCCGCCGTCGCGTTCCTCGGCGCGCGCGGCCCGCGGCATCCGATCGTCGCGCTCGCCGCCGCCCCGTTCATCGCCGCGAGCCTCCTGCGCTCGCGGCAACCGGCTGATCGGAGCTGATCGCATGGAACTGCTCGACGCCATCCGCAGGCGCAAGACCACGAACGGCCCCTTCCTGCCCGATCCCGTCTCGCCCGAGCATCAGCGGCTGCTCCTGGAGGCCGCGGGCCGCGCGCCGTCGCAGCTGAACAGCCAGCCCTGGCGATTCGTCGTCATCGAGAACCGCGAGACGATCGAGCGGATCGCCCGCATCTCCGGGGAGAGCATGACCGAGGCCATGTCGAACGGCACGTTCTTCGAGCGCTACAAGCCGTACTTCCGCTTCAGCCGGGAGGAGATGGAGGAGAAGCGCAGCGGGATGCTGTTCGACAAGCTGCCCGCG
Organism: Leucobacter tenebrionis; assembly: GCF_019884725.1. Taxonomy (NCBI): domain Bacteria; kingdom Bacillati; phylum Actinomycetota; class Actinomycetes; order Micrococcales; family Microbacteriaceae; genus Leucobacter; species Leucobacter tenebrionis. Next base: position 2,682,032 of record NZ_CP082322.1, read on the forward strand.
GCACTCAGGCCGTTCACGGGCCAGGTGTTCACCCGTCGCGGGCAGATGCTGATGAACGCATTCGGCGTGCCGAAGACGCTCGGCGAGGAGAATCGAAGGCTCGTAGCGGGAGCGCCGCTGCTGCTGGGCGTGATGCTCGACCGTGGCGAGCACCGACCGGGGGAGCTGTCCTCGTTCTACTCGGTGTTCAGCATGGGTGCTGCGATGGAGAACGTCTGGCTCACCACCGTCGAACTCGGCATGGGGATCCAGTTCGTCTCCTTCCCGATGGAGGTGCCCGGCAGATGGGAGGAGATCGAGCGGCTGCTCCGGGTTCCCGACGAACTCGACCTCATGGCCGTCTACCGCCTCGGCTACCTGCCGCCGGAGCAGCGCCGCCCGGCGATCGACTGGTCGAGCAGCCAGCGCAGGCTCATCTCGCAGTACGTGTTCCGGGAGACGTGCGAGACGCGGCAGGAAGGCTGGGACGAGGCGGGAGACGCCCCCTAGCACTGTTTCCGCTCGAGCGACACGCCCTGGTACGACGATTGCGCGCTGCCTATCTTGGTGGGGAATCGGCGACGACGGAAGACGCGACAGACGTCGACGGAAGGCCCTGTCGGAAGACGTCGAGAGCCGGAGCGGGATCGACGAAGGGAGACTCCGATGGATCTGAGCGGCAGGTGCGCTGTGGTCACGGGCGGTAACACCGGGATCGGTGCGGCGATCGTGCGAGCGCTGGCGCGGGCGGGGGCCGCGGTCGTCATCGACTATGTCGCCCACCCCGAGGACGCGGCCGACCTGGTGCAGGAGATCACGAGTTCGGGCGGACGGGCGGTCGGCGTCGAGGCCGACGTCAGCACCGTGGCCGGGATCGACGAGCTGGTCTCCACGGCGGTGGACCGCTTCGGGCGGCTGGATGCGTTCGTGAACAACGCGGGCATCGAGACGCGGCACGGCATCCTGGAGATCGAGGAGCGCGCCTTCGACGAGGTGATCGCCGTGAACCTGAAGAGCGCGGTGTTCGGCACCCAGAGAGCAGCGCAGCGGTTCATCGAACAGGGCTCGGGCGGCGTGGTCGTCAACATCTCGTCCGTGCACGAGGACTGGCCGATGCCCGGCAACCTGAGCTACTGCGTCTCCAAGGGCGGGATGCGCATGCTCACCCGCACGGCGGGGGTGGAGCTCGGGCCGCGGGGCATCCGCGTCGTCAACGTCGCGCCGGGAGCGGTGAACACGCCGATCAACGAGCAGACGATGCAGGACGACGCGCTGCGGGAGAAGCTGCGGGCGAGCATCCCGCTGCGCGAGGTCGCCGAGCCCTCCGAGATCGGGGACGTGGTCGCGTTCCTCCTCACGGACGAGGCCCGGTACATGACCGCGACGACCGTGTTCGTCGACGGCGGGATCATGCAGGGAAGCGTCGGGCTGTGAGTCGGCGGATCGAGGACTACGCGCTCATCGGCGACCTCCACACGGGCGCGATGGTGTCGACCGGCGGTTCCGTCGACTGGCTGTGCCTGCCGCGCTTCGATTCGCCGGCCTGCTTCGCCGCGCTGCTGGACGACGAGTCTGCGGGGCGGTGGCGCATCGCCCCGCGGGGCGCCGAACGATGCACCCGGCGCCGCTACCGCGGCGACACCCTGATCCTCGAGACCGAGTGGGATACGCCGGACGGCCGGGTCCGGGTCACCGACTTCATGCCGGTGCGGGATCACGCCGCCGACCTGGTGCGGATCGTCGAGGGGCTCTCGGGCGAGGTGCCGATGGAGATGGATCTCGCTCTGCGCTTCGACTACGGGCACGTCGTGCCGTGGGTGACGGCCAGGGAACGCGGGGTGCACGCGGTCGCGGGGCCGGATGCCGTCCTCGTCACGGGCGATGTCGCGATGCGCGGGGAGGATCTGCGCACGACAGCCGAGTTCACCGTTCGAGAGGGGAGTCGGGTGAGCCTGGTGCTCACCTGGTTCCAGAGCCACGAACCGCAGCCGACGCCGGCCGATCCCGAGGCGGCGCTGCGCGAGACCGAGTCGTACTGGACCCGATGGAGCGCCCAGAGCACCGCGTACGGGCCGTACCGGGACGCGGTCCAGCGCTCGCTGATCACGCTGAAAGCGCTCACCTACCAGCCGACGGGTGGGATCGTCGCCGCGCCCACGACCTCGCTGCCGGAGCAGCCGCAGGGGCCGCGGAACTGGGACTACCGGTACTGCTGGCTCCGCGACGCGACCCTCGCCCTGCAGGCACTCATCACCGCGGGGTACACGGACGAGGCGCGCGCGTGGCGCGACTGGCTGCTCAGGGCCGTCGCGGGGGATCCCGCGGAGCTCAAGATCATGTACGGCCTCGACGGGAGGCGACGGCTCCCCGAGGAGACCCTCGACTGGCTGGCCGGCTTCGACGGCGCCGCTCCCGTCCGGATAGGAAACGCGGCGGCCGACCAGTTGCAACTCGACGTGTGGGGCGAGCTGCTCGACGGCCTCGCCCTGACACGGGAGACGATCGGCCCGGGAAGGGACGCGTGGGCGGTGCAGCGCGCGCTGATGGAGCACCTGCACGAGATCTGGGAGCAGCCCGACAACGGCCTGTGGGAGATGCGCGGCCCACGCCGCCACTTCACCCACTCCAAGCTGATGTGCTGGGTCGCGGTGGATCGCATGATCAAGAGCGCCAGGCAGCACGGACTGCCCGGGAACGTCCGCGCGTGGGAGCGGCTGCGCGCCCGCATCCGCAGGGACATCCTGGACAACGGATACGACGCCTCCATGAACTCGTTCGTGCAGTCCTACGGATCCCGGCATCTGGACGCGTCGTTGCTGATGATCCCGCGCGTGGGCTTCCTGCCCCCGGACGATCCGCGGGTCATCGGCACCATCGAGGCCATCCAGCGGGATCTCACGGAGGACGGGTTCGTGCTGCGGTACCGCCCGGAGCACAGCGACGACGGGCTGCCCGGCACCGAGGGTGTCTTCCTGGCCTGCTCATTCTGGCTGGTCGACGCACTGATCGGGGCCGGGCGCCGGGAGGAGGCGGAAGAACTGTTCACGCGCCTGCTCTCGCTGCGCAACGATGTCGGCCTGCTGAGCGAGGAGTGGGATGTTCGCGGATCCCGGCAGCTCGGCAACATGCCGCAGGCCTTCAGCCACCTCGCGCTGGTTCGCACGGCCTACCACTTCCTTTCCGGTGGTTCGCCGACCACCGAGGACCGCATCCCCGTCGATACCCGGAACGAGACGACCGATGAATGAAACACGCAAGGAGGATGAAATGTCGATCATGGAACAGATGATGTCCACCCACCCTGCGGCGAGCTCCGGTGCTCTCCGCGATGAGGTGCTGCGCTGCGTCGAGGCATGCGCGGAGTGCGCTCAGTCGTGCGCGGCGTGCGCCGACGCATGCCTGGGAGAGGAGATGGTGGCGGACCTCGTCGAGTGCATCCGGAAGAACCTCGATTGCGCCGATATCTGTGCGGTGACCGCCGCTTTGCTGGTCCGCCAGACCGGATCGAACGGGGACGTGCAGCGCGCGCAGCTCGAGGCGTGCCGCGCGGCCTGCGCCTCGTGCGCTGAGGAGTGCGAGAAGCACGCCGAGATGCACGAGCACTGCCGTGTGTGCGCCGAGGCCTGTCGCCGCTGCGAGCAGGCCTGCGCTGGCATGCTCGGGGTTCTCTGAGGGCGGCCGGCGCGGCGCGTCGCCCGCAACGGATCAGGCGGGTTCTTGCGCGGCGAAGGCGTCGCGCCGGCTTCCGATCCCTGACTAGCAGGGAGGCTCGCCGACGGTGATCCAGTCGTAGCCGTCAGCGCTCTCCCACTCCGGACCGGGCGCGAAGACCATGCCCGAAGTCGGGTGCACAACGCTGTCCACCGTGATCATGATGTCCTCCTTCCCGATCGTCCTCGACCGGGGCACCATGCCCGGAACGAGGGCGGTGATCATCCTGGTGCGCGATGCAACGCCGGATCCCCGATCGTTATTCCCGGCTCCCGGCTTGGGAGGAGAGAGATCAGACCGCTTGCCTCGATGAGCCTGCGCATTGCTTGCTCGTGTACCTGCGGGACGATGGCGGGAGCCGCAAACGAAGGGGAGAGGATCGCCACTCTATCGCCCAGCCGCGCCTTTGGTGGGTGAACGAGTCTTCCCATAGCGAGGAAGCTTATCCAGGACGACGGGACGAGAACCAGAGCCGCTATTGGATCGAGTGCCTCCGCCAGCGACGATCATTCACCAACTCGGTGTTAACCGTATCCGCAACTCTCCTCCGAGCTGCAGCTTCGGCTTCGCACAGGGGCTTGGCCTCATCAGTATCGACAGCGTCTGGGTGGGTTTCTTGCACGATGTATGCGAACTCGTCGAGTTTCGCCTCGAACGATTCCAAGCTCCCCTGCCACTCGGAGAACGCCTCAGAGACCCTGCTCGACCCGTAAGCGCTCACGATCGCGCGAGCCCGGACTCTTTGCGCCCGGTCCGGCTTGCTCGTTCCACGGAGGGGCGTATCGACGAGGTAGTAGCCACTCTCGAGCAGGTCATGTGTGCGGTCCATGACCCAGAGCCCGTGTCCTTCGATGAGCTCCATCAGCTCCAGATACATTTCGCTTCGTTTCGCCCGGTCGTCCCGTTTTCGCTGTTGCCGACCGGTAGCTGCGGGCACGAGTACGGCGAGTAACGACACCAACAGCGCAGCGAGCGCGAGAATCAAGGCGAACGGATCCCCCGACTCGGCAGACGGGGTCGGAGCTGCCGTAAACATGCGAGAGATACTACACCGGGCGAGCGCGCCCGGTGGAGGGACGACGCAATCGGCGCTTCAGCGCTGATTCCGCAGGGTGCGACCGTCGGCTAAGACGTGGTGGTGGCCGTGATCAAGAGGATCGGGTGACGTTGGATCCGGAGACACTTACTGCTCCCGGCTACCATCGAGCCATGACCTTCTTCGCGACACTGGCCTCACCCGTGGGCGTCATCGGAGTGGTCAGCACCGGCACCGCGGTCACCGGCGTGGGGTGGCGGATGCAGCCGCCCTCGGACGCAGCCGAGACCGGCGGCGCGCACGCCGATCCGCTGCTCGGTGAGGCGCTCGCGCAGCTGCGGGCGTACTTCGCGGGGCAGCTGACCGAGTTCGACCTGCCGTTCGACCTCGGCCCCCAGTCGGCTTCGGCCGCCGCCGTGCTCGCCGCCCTGCACGAGACGGTGGGATTCGGCGAGACCGTCACCTACGGCGAACTCGCCGCGCGCAGCGGCAGCGGAGTGCCGGCCCGCGGCATCGGCTCCATCATGGGCGCCAACTCGATCCCGATCATCGTGCCCTGCCACCGCGTCGTGGCCGGCGACGGGCTGGGCGGGTACTCCGGAGGCGACCCCGGAGAGGGACTGATCACCAAACGATGGCTGCTCGAGCACGAGGGTGCGCTGCCGACTGCCCTGTTCTGAGCGCGGCCGCCGCGAGCCGCGGCCGCCGATCCCGCGAGCCGCGTCCGCGGATCCTGCCGATCCCGCGGAGCTTGCGGACCGAAGCACGCATATGCTCGGGATCCGGTCCGCTCACACGCCGCGCAGGTAGTCGCCGAGATCCCGCACCTCGAAGTTCGCGCGCCCCTCGAGCGCCGCGAGGGCCTGCATGCCCGGCGTCTCGTGCCCGCGCACGAAGCGCCAGTCGCCGATGAGGTAGAGCTTGCGCTTCGCTCGCGTCATCGCGACGTTCAGCAGCTTCGCGGCCGAGACGGCGCGTTTCGGCCCTCGGAGATCGGCCGCCGCGACCCAGCGCGGGCGGTTGTCCTGCATGAGATCGAAGATCACGGTGTCGAACTCGCGCCCCTGGAAGCGGTGCGAGGTGCCCGCCTCGAAACCGAGGCCCCGCGCGCGGAGCCCCCGCTGCACCGCGGTCGCCTGGGGCGCGTAGGGGGTGACGTAGCCGACCGATCCCGAACCTCCCGATCCCGCGCCGATCGATCCCGAACCTCCCGATCCCGCGCCGATGCCCGCCGCGAGAGCGACCGCGGCCTCCGCGGTGCGCTCGCACCGCCAGCTGCCGCTCACGCGCGAGAACTCGCGCCCGGCGAGCGCGGAGGTGTCGAGGAAGGTGATCACCGGATCGCCGCTCTCGTCCTCACCCTGGTGGCTCTCGAGCAGTCCGTCGTAGCAGAACTCGTTGACGGTGTCGGCGATGATCGGCGGGTAGCGGTACTGGCGCGAGATGGCCACGCAGCGGGGGTGCCGCTCGGCGCTCGCCCGGTCGGTGATGCCGGCGAGGGCGAAGACGTCGTGGGTGCGCCAGCGCACGAGTTCGAGCTGATCCTCGTCCTCGCCGTCGTCCGCCTCGGCCTCGGCGATCGGCGCGTTCTGCAGGAAGTCGCCCACGATCGCGAGTGTCGTGTCGGCCTTCGCCGCCGCATAGACGACGGCCGCGGCCTCCGCGCTCGCCGCCTCGTCGATGATCACGACATCGAAGCGGCGCTGCAGCAGCGCCGGGTTGAAGCTCAGCGAGGTGAGGGTGGTGGCGATCACGGGAGCGGTGGCCAGCAGATCCTGCTTCTTCTGCTCGAACTCGTCGGCGAGGCGCTTCTTCCGGTTCTCGAGCTCCTTCCGCTCCTCGTCCAGCTCGGTGACGCGATCCAGCAGCGCGTCGAACATCCCCACGAGGTCCCAGTGCCCGCTCTCGCGCAGTTCGCGATAGGCGTCGTCGCTCCAGCCGTCGGCTTCCACGGTGCTGCGCAGTTCGGCGCCGCGCTCGCGCAGGGTCCGGATCCGCTCCTGCTCGCTCCGTCGCCGCGCCCGCAGCTTCTCCGCCTCGGTGAGGAGCTCGTCGCGCCGTTGCGCCTGCTGCTCGAGGAATGCGCGGCGCGGCTCGCGCTCCCGAAGGTCGTCGGCGATGCTCTGCAGGGCGGTGTCGGCCCGCCGCAGTGCTTCGCGGGCCTGCTGGTCCTGAGCCAGCATCTCGGAGACCGCTCCGCCCGCTTCGAGGCTCGCGAGCCTGTGCCGGCGGCCCACCCACGGGAGAAGCCGGGCCGCGGCCGACTCCAGCCGCAGCTCCGCGGCCTGCTGACGGGCACGAGCGGCGTCGATCTCGTGCGCCAGGCGCGTCAGTTCGCCGGCGCTCGACTCGCGCTGCGCAGCCCAGCGGGAGCGGGCCTCGAGCAGCCCCTCGTATTCGGCGCGCGCCGCCGCGATCTCGTCGTCGAGCCCGGCGAACGCCGCCGCCTCGCTCGCGCGCTTCGCGATCTCCTGCTCGAGCCGCTCGCACGATTCCTCGAACTCTCCGAGCCGCGCCAGGGTCGCGGCGAGTTCGTCGCGCAGCGGCTCCGTCCGTCGCGCCCGCCGCACCGCCTCGATATCGACCTCGAGGCGGATCAGCTCGTCGTGGACGTCCTGCTCCCGCCCGCGGTCGGCGTGCTCGCTGTTGCTCCGCAGCTGCTCGTCGATCTCCTTCAAGCGCTCGTCGTGTCGCGTCAGCACCGCGGCGGCCTTCTCGAGGAGCAGGAACTCGTGGTCGCGCACGGAGCCCAGCACCCTGTCGAGATCCTTCGGGCTGTGCCGGATCACGCGGCCGGGCTCCACCATGCCGAGGCCGTATGCGGTGTCGTCCTCGACGAGGCTCTTGAGCACGTTGTCGACCGCGACGTTCGTGTGCGACGTGACGAGCACGGACTGCCCGAGGGCGAGCGCACGGTGCACCGCGCTCGTGATGACCGTGGTCTTGCCCGTGCCCGGCGGCCCCCAGACGAAGAACCCGCCCGGCGCGGTCATCGCGGCCAGGGCGCGCTGCTGGCCGGGGTTGAGCGCGCGATCGGACGGCAGGTGGCCGGGGCTCCACGGCGTCAGAGGAGCGGCGCGGCCCGACCAGAGATCGAGAGCGCGCGGGCCGCGATCCATCCCCGCGATCGCGTCGCGCCACTGCTGCGCGAAGGCGACGTCGCTGCGCTCGACTCGGAAGGCGCGCACCCTCACCGCATCGGCGAGCGCCTCCTGCGCCTCGGGCGGGATCGTGAGCCGCAGCAGCCCGTTCCGCGAGTGATAGGCGCGGTACTCGACCCTGTGCCGGTTCTCGACGCGGTTCGGGTCGAGGGCGTCGTCGACCAGGTAGAAGTGCGATTCCTTCCAGAAGACCCCGCGCGGCGTGCCCACGACGACGGAGAGCTCCGTGGTCGACGGCTTCCAGGCGGCGGACGGAGCGGGCAGCTCGACGCCGCGGCTCGCGCTGATCGCCTGCGCCAGCTTCGCCTCGGCCGCGGCCAGCGTCTTCGCGTGCAACTCGCCCCACTCGAGCGGCTGCCGCTGGTCCGTCGAGCCATCTGCAGTCACACTCCGACCCTACTGCGCGCGCGGAAGGGCGACCACCGGCGACCCCCGCGACTACTCCAGCTGGGCGGCGAGACCGGCGGCATCCTGCTGTATCCAGTACTCGACGATCATCCCCTCGTGCACCCGGTACACCGCGCTGCCCAGAGTCTCGATCGGCCGCCCGGTCGGCTCCCGTCCGTCGATGAGACCGGCGTGGTGCCCGTGCTGCACCCAGCGCGCGTAGCCCCTGTCGCCGTCGATCAGCAGTTCGTCGACGGTGAACGCGAAGGCGCCGAACATCTCGATCATCTCCTCGACGTGCTCGGCGTAGTTCGCGGGCGTGCGCTCGAGGGTCTCGCGGGCCCCGGCGCGCATCTGGTGCGCGAGCACGACGGGCGCCAGGAACTCGGGGGCGCGCTGCGGCGACCGCCCGCTGCGAACCTCGTCGAGAAATCCGCGGATGGTGGCTTCGGTGCTCCTCGTCATACCGCCCAGGTTATCTGCCGCGGCCGTGTCCGCCGCTGCGAGGCGACCCACCCGCTTACCACAACGGCCGGTCTCGCGCGCCCCCTTGGCAGCGCCTTCCCGGCCCTGCCAATCTGATGCCACACCGAGTGCCGCCCGTCCGGGCGGCCGCCCGAGAAAGGACCACCGATGAGCAGCATCCTGCGCGACGACACCCTCTCGCTCCTCACCCGCGGCTACGGTTTCGGGGCGCGCATCTGGCAGCGCGTGCGGAGCGGCGCGCGATCCGCCCCGCTGCGTCTGCTCGGCAGGGAGGCGATGCTGGTGCGCGGCGCCGAGGGGGTCGCGCTGTTCTACGACGGGGATCGCATCGCCCGCCACGGGGCCATGCCCGCCTTCGTGCAGGAGACCCTGTTCGGGCACGGTTCGGTGCACAGCCTCGACGGAGCCGAGCACCGCCACCGCAAGGCGACCTTCGTCGATGTCGCCTACGAGGACGAGCAGGTTGAGAAGCTGAAACTGCTGCTCGATGAGCAGTGGCAGGCGGAGGTCGCGGACTGGGCCGCCGGAAGCGACCGATCCGCCTACGACGCCGCGGTCGGCGTGCTGGGACGTTCGGGCATGCAGTGGGCCGGGCTGCCCGGTACCGCCGCCGCGCAGAGCCGATGGGCTGCCCGGCTCGCCCAGATCGTCGACGGATTCGGCGCACCCTACTCGCCGTCGTTCGTGCTCGCGGTCGCGAATCGCGCCTGGTCGGATCGTCACGCGCGTCGGCTCATCGAGGCCGTGCGCGCGGGCCGCCTGGACGCCGCCGAGGGTACGGCCCTCCACGCGTGGGCGCGGCACCGCGATGAGAACGGCGACCTGCTGCCGGCCGAGCTCGCGGGCGTCGAGCTGCAGAACTGCATCCGGCCGCTGATCGCGGTCGCGCGATTCGTCGCCTTCGCCGCCAAGGAGCTGCACGACCGACCCGACTGGCGCGCCCGCATCGCCGCCGAGACGGCCGAGCGGGGCACCTTCATCGACGGCCCGCTCGCGGTGGCCTTCGCTCAGGAGATCCGCCGCACCGCACCCTTCGTGCCCGTGCTGCCGGCGTGGGCGCTCGAGGACATCGAGCTCGACGGTCAGCGGCTGCCCGCGGGCGGCCGAGTCGTGCTCGACGTGCTCGGCACGGATCTCGACGAGCGATCGTGGGATCGGCCCGCACGCTTCGATCCCGAGCGCTTCGCGGGGGTCGAGGACTACGAGGCGCTGACCGCGTTCGTGCCGCAGGGCGGCGGATCGGTCGCGGGCGGGCATCGATGCCCCGGCGAGAAGCTGGCGATCGCGAGCCTCGCGGCCGCGGTCGCGGCGCTGAGCGACGAGCGGGTGCGGATCCTGGGTCACGGCCTCGAGGTGAACCGACGCAGGCTGCCGACCAAGCCCGCGTCGGGCGGGCGGATCGCCGCTGCGTCGGGCACGGGGCGATGCCCGTTCCACTGAGCGCCGGATCGGGAGCCCTCCCCGACCCGATCCGGTCAGGCAGAACCACACGCAGGAGACGACATGCGAAGCTCGCACACTGAGAACACACCCGGCGCTCCCATGCGCGATCCGTACAATCACGGCGTGAACGAACTGCAACCCGCTGCGAACGCGCCGGATCCCGCGCTCCAGCCCGAGACGATGCAGCACCGCCCCGGCCTCGCCCGCGCGCTCGACCGTGCGCTCGCGGTGCAGCGCCCGGCCGTGCTCGCCCACATCCGCAGCGTGCGGCTGCGCCACCCCGACGCGAGCCCCGAGCAGGTGATCCGCATGCTCGAGCGCCGCTACCTGCTCGCGATCACGGGCGGGGGAGCGGCCGTGGGGGCGACAGCGGTGATCCCCGGTATCAGCACCCCCGTCACGCTCGCGCTGTCGGGGGTCGAGACCGCGGGGTTCCTCGAGAGCACGGCCCTCTTCGCGCAGTCGGTGGCGGAGGTGCACGGCATCCCGGTCGAGGATCCGGATCGCGCCCGCATGCTCGTGATGACGCTCATGCTCGGGCAGGAGGCGGGCGAGCTGCTGGGTCAGTTCACGAAGCAGGTCGCGGGCAGGGGAATCGGGCGATCCGCGTTCTGGGGCGAGACGGTCACGAAGTCGCTGCCCCGCGGTGCGGTGCGTCCGGTGCTCGACAAGCTGCAGCGCTCGTTCGTCAGGCACTTCGCGAAGATCGGCGGCGGTTCGGTCGTGGGGAAGGCGCTGCCGTTCGGGATCGGCGCCGCCGTCGGCGGCGCGGGCAACCACATTCTCGGGCGTCGTGTGGTCGCCGCGTCTCGCCGCGCGTTCGGCCCCGCCCCTCTCGGCTTCGCGCCCGAGCTCGCACCACGCGAGGGCGCGGAGAAGCTCGAGCGCCGCGTGCTGCGGGGTGCGCGCACGGCGGGCGGTTCGATCGCGGCGGGCGCCGGCGCGGTCGGGCGCACGGTGAAGCGGGCCGCGGGTGCGGCGCATCGGGGGTCGCGGCGCGAGCGCGCGGGCGGCGATCTCGAGGAATGACGGGCGTGGCTGGTGCGCGGGGTACGTGGGATGCGCGGGGTGCGGATCGCCGGATCGGCTTCGCCCGCTGGCGCAGCGACGTCGCGAGCGGGGGCAACCGCTACGACGACGAGGTCTCGGCCGCGCTGCGCACCCTCGGATTCGATCTGCGCGAGTATCCGGTGACGGGCGAGTGGCCGGTGCCCGGTCCCGGGCACCGGCGGGAATTCGCGTCGCTGCTGCGCGCCGAGCGGTGCTGGCTGATCGAGAACATCGTGGGTTCCGCGGCGCCCGAGGCGATCGCGGAGGCGACCCGAGCGGGCCGCAAAGTGGTGATGCTGATGCACTACTTCCCCTCCGACGACTCCGCGCTCCCGGCGCGCGAGCGGACTGCGCTCGCCGCATCGGAGGCTGAGGCGGTGCGGACCGCGAGCACGGTCGTGGCGACGAGCGCCTGGACCGCGCGGGAGATCGCGGCGCGCTACGGTCGCACCGACGCGCTGGTCGCCGTGCCGGGAGTGACGCGGGCGGATCCGGCGCGCGGCTCCGAGCGCGACGGGGGAGCACCCGCACTGCTCTGGCTGGGGCGGCTCACGGAGACGAAGGATCCGCTCACCCTCGTCGACGCGCTCGCCGGCGTGGGGGATCTGCCGTGGTCGGCGCGTCTGGTGGGGCCCGACACGGTGGATCCGGAGCTCCGCCGCGAACTGCTGCGCCGCATCGAGCGCGCGGGCCTGGGCGGCAGGATCGAGATCACGGGCCCGCGCACGGGAGCCGAGCTCGAGGCGATCTGGGCGCGCACCGACCTGCTGGTGCACACCGCGCGCGCCGAGGCGTACGGCATGGTCGTCAGCGAAGCCCTGGCGCGCGGCATCCCCTCGATCGTGCCGCTCGGCACCGGCGCCGTCGAGGCGCAGCAGAGCGCGGGAGCGCAGTTCGCGCCCGGCGACGTCGAGCAGCTGACGGGCCGGCTGCGGGGCTGGCTGGGCGATCCCGAACTCCGCGAGCACTGGCGCGCTCGCGCGGCCGAACTGCGACCGCGCCTGCCGACCTGGGAGGCCGCGGCCGGGGCCATCGCCGAGGCGTTCACAGAGAAGGGCTCGAGCCCCGCAGAGTGATGCTCCCGTCATTCCGCGCGAAGTCGCAGAATGGAGTCTGTCCCGGATACCGCGGGCAGAATGCCGCGTCCTACCAGCCCATCTGCTCGGGCGCCACGCGGGTCAGCACGCGCGCCTCCACGAACTCCACCAGCGCGTACGCGACGAGCGAGATCAGCGTGACCACCACCACGGTCGACCAGAGCGACGTGTACCGACTCGTCGCCGCGTCGACCGCCATCATGTTGCCAAGGCCCGTGCCAGTTGCGAGCCACTCCGCCACGGTCGCCGCGAGGATCGCGGTCGGCGCGGCGATCCTCGCGGCCGAGAAGAAGGCGGGCGCCATCGCGGGAAGGCGCCCGAGCAGCAGCACGCGCGGTGACGGCGTCGCGTACGTCGCGAACACGTCGACCACCTGCCCCGGCAGCTGCCTGAGCCCGTAGAGGCACGACACGAGCGTGGGGAAGAACGTCATGATCGCCACCACCACGGCCGTGCCGAACGGGCCGCGCCCGAGCGCGGCGACGAGCAGGGGCGCGATCGCGATGATCGGCACGCAGCGCAGGGCGACCGCGACCGGGGTGAGCGCCCGGCTCACGCGCGCCGACAGCGAGAACGCGACCGCGAGCAGCAGACCCAGCAGCAGGCCCGCGAAGTAGCCGGGGATCGCGACAGCCACGGTCTCGCCCGTCGCGGCGAGCAGCTCGACGCGGTGCTCCCCGGCGTCGCTCGAGGCCACGAGCCACTCCCACACGTCCCACGGGCGTTTCGCGAAGTAGGGATCGAGCCCCAGCGCCTCGAAGAGCACGATCCAGGCGACGAGCACGAGCGCGGCCGTCACCGCCGTGCCCGCGATCGCCCGGCCCCAGCGCGCCAGCGGCGACCTCCGCGAGCCCGTGCGAGGAGGAGTGAGCAGCACGGTGGGACGCTCGGGGGTGACGCGGCGCGCGATGGCCGAGACGATCCCGTACCCGATCAGCGAGACCGCCGCGCTGAGCAGCATGAGCGCCCAGAGCCCGTCGGTGTCGAGACTGCGCAGGGCGAGGATCGACAGCACGCCGAGCCCCCGCTCCGCCCCCGTGAACTCGCCGACCAGAGCGCCGAGGAAGGCCGCCGGCACCGAAGCCTGCAGTCCGGCCATCAGGTAGGGCAGGGCCGCGCGCGCCCGCACGGTGACGAGGGCGGTCCACCGGCCGCGGCCGTACGAGGCGGTCAGGTCGAGCCACGAGCGAGGCACGGCCCGCAGCCCGACGAGCAGCGGCACGAGCGTCAGATAGTAGACGGCCAGCGCGGCCAGGGTGATCTGCGGCCCGTCACCGAACCCGTACACGAGTCTCAGCAGCGGCCCGAGCGCCACGAGGGGCAGGCAGTAGACGACGAGGGCGAATCGCAGCACGATGCGTTCGAGTCCGGGCAGCAGCACCACGAGCAGCGCCAGCAGCACGGCCGCGAGGTTGCCGAACAGATAGCCGGCCGCGGCCTCTCGAACGGTGAACAGCAGCCCCCGTCCGTAGACCTCGGCGTTCTCGACGAGCTTCAGCACGATACCCGAGGGCGACCCGATGAGGTGCCGCCCCGAGAGCAGCGTGCGACCGAGCAGTTCCCACAGGCCGACCACGACGGCCCACGCGAGCACGGTGCGCACCACCGCAGACCCGCGCGAACCGCCCCTCGTCGTGCGGCGGGCGCGCGATGCGATCGCAGGAGCCGCCGCCTGCTCCTGCTCGTGCGCGGTCGGGGGACTGCTCAGTACCATCGCTCAGCCCCGGGCGGTCGGGGTCTCGTCGACGCCGAGCAGCGCGCCGATCTGCTCCACGAGCTCGGCGAACCGGGCTCCGCGCAGATGCTCGTGGCTGCGCGGCCGCTCGAGATCCACCGGGATATCGGCGACGATCGAGCCCGGCCGAGGCGACATCACCAGCACCCGGTCGGCGAGCAGCACCGCCTCGGAGATCGAGTGGGTCACGAGCAGCGTGGTGGTCTGGGTGCCCGACCAGAGCGGCGGCAACTCGATGTTGAGGCGCCGCCGGGTGAGCTCGTCGACCGCCCCGAACGGCTCGTCGAGCAGCAGCAGCCGCGGTTCGGTGATGAGGCAGCGGGCGATGGCGGCGCGCTGCCTCATGCCGCCCGAGAGCTCGGCGGGGCGGGCCCGCTCGAACCCCTCGAGTCCGACCAGGCGCAGCAGCTCCGCGATGCGTTCCCGGTCGACGGGCCGGCGCGCGAGTCGCTGGGCGAGGGCCACGTTGGCGGCGGTCGTGCGCCACGGCAGCAGCGATGCGTCCTGGAAGGCGATCGCCAGTTCGCCGCGGCCGCGCAGATCCTCGGGTGCGTCGTCGTCGATCCGCACCTCGCCCCCGGGGTCGGGGTGCTCCAGACCGGCGATGATCCGCAGCAGCGTCGACTTGCCGCACCCCGACGGGCCGACGAGAGCCGTCACCGATCCCGCATCGAGCGTCAGGTCGAGCGGTTCGAGCGCCGCGAGCGCCTCGCCCGCCCCGCGTGCGCCGCCCGAGCCGCCGGCAGGGAACGTCTTGGCGACCGCCGAGCACACGACCCGCGGGGCGGGCCGGTCACCCCGAGCGGCACGCTGCTCGCCCGGGGCGGCTCGACCGCGCGCAGCCGTGCTCACGCGGTGGGACCGTTCTCGTAGACCTCGTCGAGGACGGAGTGATCCCACAGCTCCTCAGTCGCCCCCTCGATGCCGAGCAGCTCGAACAGCTGCAGATTCTGCTCGACCTGCTCGTCGGTGAACCAGCCGAAGCCGAACTCGTCCGTCGCCTCCGAGAACATGATGTCGAGCTGCACCTCGGCCTGCTTCTGCTGCGTGGCGAGGTCGAGCCCGGCATCGGGGTACAGCTCGACCACGAGGTCGGCGGCGGCACCCGGGTCCTCCCGGTAGAGCTGCCACCCCTGGGCGTCGCCGCGCAAGAGGCGCACGATCTGATCCCGCTTCTGCTCGTCCTCGAGGCTCGATCGCAGCACCGTGTAGGTCTGGCTCATCGGGTTGTAGCCGAAGTCCGCGAGCAGCATCGAGTGCGCTTCGACACCCTGCACCGCGAGCGCGACGGGCAGGTCGTTGTAGAAGCAGTAGAGGCCGTCGACCTGCCCGGCCGTGAGCACCGCCGGGTCGTACTGGCTGGGCACGAACTCGACCTGCTCCTGCTCGAGGTCGTTGAGCGCGAGGAAGGCCTCGAGCGCCGGGGTATCGGTGCCGGCCACCCCGATCTTCTTGCCCACGAGGTCGCCCGGCTGCTGCAGCGGCGCATCCGCGAGCGAGAGGATCGTGCCCGGGCTCTTCTGATACTGGGCGCCGATGATCACGAGGTCGGCACCCTCCGCATTGGATCGAGCCACGCCGTCGGCCGACGAGATGTTCATGAGCGCCTGCCCGCTCACCGTGGTCGTGTCGCCTGCCACGTTGGGGCCGCCGGGGGCGAGCCGCACGTTCAGCCCCAGATCCTCGAACAGTCCGCGATCCTGCGCCAGATAGGTGCCGCCGAACTGCACCGAGTGCGTCCACGACAGCTGGTAGGTGACGTCGCCGCCGGCTCCGCCGCCTCCCGT
Source organism: Leucobacter tenebrionis (assembly GCF_019884725.1). Lineage (NCBI taxonomy): Bacteria > Bacillati > Actinomycetota > Actinomycetes > Micrococcales > Microbacteriaceae > Leucobacter > Leucobacter tenebrionis. The sequence continues at coordinate 2,697,904 of NZ_CP082322.1, forward strand.
TCCCGAGGTCGAGCCGCGGGCGCAGCCGACGAGGCTTCCGAGAGCGAGAGCGCCGGCGCCCCCGAGCAGCGCGCGACGGGTGAGAGCTGGCGCAGACATGTGACCTCCGAAGATCGACTCATGCACGCGCCCCGGCTTCCCTCCCGCCCGGCGCGTGACCACAGTCTAGTGGCGAGGGTGCGCGGTGCCAGAGGGCTTGCGGCGGGCTCGCCTTCTATGGCAACCCCCTGGCGGCCCCGGTTCGCCAGGCGTACCCTCTGCGGCATGGACGGGTTCGCGGCTGTCGATTTCTGGCTCGCGCGCGAGGTTCTCCAGCGGGGGATCGCGGCGCTGTACCTCATCGCGTTCATCTCGACGCTGAACCAGTTCAGACCCCTGCTCGGGGAGCACGGTCTGCTGCCGGCGCCGGCGCTGCTCGAGTGGGTGCGATCCGCCCCCGCCCGTGCGAAGCTGATCCGGCCCACGCTCTTCCGCCGCGTGCGGTACACCGATCGTCGCCTCGCGACCCTCTGCTGGATCGGCATCGCGGTCTCCGCGCTGCTCGTCGCGGGCGTGCCGCAGCTGGCCCCGCCGTGGGTGCCGATGCTCGCCTTCCTCGCGCTGTGGATCGGCTACATGTCGATCTCGAGCATCGGCCAGACCTTCTACGGGTTCGGGTGGGAGATGCTGCTGCTCGAGGCCGGGTTTCTCGCCGCGTTCCTGGGATCGCGGGATCAGCCGCCGCCGTCCGCGGTGATCGTGCTGTTCTGGTGGCTCGTCTTCCGGCTCGAGTTCGGCGCCGGCATGATCAAGATGCGCGGCGGTCGGGAGTGGCGCGACCTGACGGCGCTCATGTACCACCACGAGACGCAGCCGATGCCCGGTCCGCTCAGTCGGCAGGCGCACCTGCTGCCGAAGTGGTTCCACCGAGGAGAGGCGATCGGCAGCCACTTCGCCCAGCTCGTCGTGCCGTTCTTCCTGTTCGCGCCGGTCCTCGGTCTCTGGATCCCCGGCCCCGTACCCGGCATCGTCGGCACCGCGGCCGCCGCGATCATCATCGCGACGCAGCTCTGGCTCGTGCTCACCGGCAACTTCGCCTGGCTCAACTGGGCCACGATCGTGCTCGCGTGCTCGGCGGTCTCGGTGCCGGGCGTCGGCTGGGAAACTGCGGGATCCGGATCCGCCGACGGTCGCGCGCCTGGCGCAGTACCGTCGGGATCCCATGCCCTCGCGTGGCTCGGCGGCCTGCCGCTCTACTGGTTCGTCATCACCTCGGCCGTCGCCCTGCTCCTGGTCGTGCTCAGCGGGCCCGCCCTGCGCAACCTCTTCGCGCGCCGTCAGCTCATGAACGCGAGCTTCAACCGCTGGCAGCTCGCCAACGCCTACGGCGCGTTCGGCACCGTCACGAGGGTGCGCGTCGAGTATGTCATCGAGGGGACGGTCGACGAGGACCCGGGCGCGGCCGACTGGCGGGAGTACGAGTTCAGGGGCAAGCCGGGCGATGTGCGGCGCGTGCCGCGGCAGTTCGCGCCGTACCACCTGCGGCTCGACTGGCTCATGTGGTTCCTGCCGCTCGGCCGGTCGCTCGACGACTGGTTCACGATGCTGCTCGCTCGCCTGCTCGAGGCCGACGCCCCGACCCTCGCCCTGCTGCGGCGTGACCCCTTCGGCGGTGAGCGGCCCCGGTGGGTGCGCGTGGTGTCGTATCGCTACCGCTTCGCCTCGCGAGCCGAGCATCGGGCCGACGGTGCGGTGTGGGTGCGGGATCGCCGCAGCGAACTGGTGCGGCCCGTGAGCCTCGAGCGGTTCGTCGGGTGAGGGGCGGGTGGTGATCCCGAGATCGCCGAGGGGAACACGGCGGGCGTGCCGCTCATCTCGGCGGGATCGGGGAGACCGGAGGAGCGGATCAGGCGTCGTCGTCGGGAACCCACTCGAGCAGGTCGCCCGGCTGGCACCCGAGCACCCGGCACATCGCGTCGAGCGTCGTGAAGCGCACCGCCTTGGCGCGGCCGTTCTTCAGCACGGCGACGTTCGCGGGGGTGAGGCCGACGCGCTCGGCGAACTCGCCCACGCTCATCTTGCGCTTCGCGAGCTCGACGTCGATGCGAACGACGATGGCCATCAGATGACCTCTTCGAGTTCGGACCGGTAGCCGGTGGCTTGGCGCAGCAGCCCGCGCATCACCAGCATGAGCAGGACGGGCAGGACTGCGAGCACGACGATCCCGAACAGCAGCATGGGGAAGCCGGGGTCGCGAAGCTCGGGTGTGAAATAGATGATCGAGGTCGCGGTAAGGGCGAGCAGGGCGAGCACCGACCAGCCGATGCTGAGCGCCCACACGATCGCGTCGACCCAGCGGCGCGAGGCCTCGCTGAAGATGCGGTCGCGGCGCGTGAGCGTGAGCAGCCGCCAGATGCAGACGATCACCGCCAGGACGCAGAGGATCACCAGCGAGAGCGCGATCTGCACGGGAACGCGGAAGGAGAGCGGTTCGTCCGAGAGTTCGCCGGGCATGGCGAGGGCGAGGAGCACGACGAGCCAGAGCGCGGCGACGATGAGGACGGCGCGGAGCAGGAGAACGATCCAACGTGATTGAAGCATGCATCGATCTTCACTCATTATCTATCGAAAATCAATAGGTTTTTGTTCGGTATGGCGTGCGGGCTCAGAGCCGGGGAGAGCGGGCGCTCGCATTGGCGCTCACGATGTCAACCCCCTTGCCCGGGGTCCGCTCGAGGGCGAGTCTGGGTGCACATCCGTCTCCGGCGAGTGGTTGGCGCGGGGCCCAGGCCCGTGCTCGGCATCGCCGGAACAGCGAGAGGAGAAGCTCATGGGTATGGGGTCGGGAATCGTGCTCTTCGTCATCGGCGCGATCATGGCGTTCGCGCTCAACGTCCAGGTCGCGTGGATCGATCTCAACATGGTCGGCTACCTCCTGATGGGGGCCGGTGCCGTGATCTTCTTCATCTCGCTCATCCTCTACTTCTCGCGGCGCCGAGGCGCCGGTACCGCGGATCCGGTCGACCGCGGCATCGAGTAAGGCCGACAACTGGCAGACTGAGACCGTGGCGAATACTCAGAACGGCCGTGTCGCGGTCTACCTCGACTTCGATAACATCGTGCTCTCCTGGTACGACCGGGTGCACGGGCGCAACTCCTACGCCAGAGACCGGCAGCGGATCGCCGAGGATCCCTCCGACGCCGAGATCGCGGGCCGGCTCCGCGACGCGGTGATCGACGTCGGGGCCGTGATCGACTACGCCTCGTCGTACGGCACGCTCGTGCTCACGCGCGCCTACGCCGACTGGTCCTCGCCCATCAACGCCGACTACCGCTCGCAGCTGGTCGCCCGCGCGGTCGACCTCGTGCAGCTCTTCCCGGCTGCGGCCTATGCCAAGAACGGCGCGGATATCAGGCTCGCCGTGGACGCGGTCGAAGACATGTTTCGCCTCGACGACCTCACCCACGTGATCATCGTGGCGGGGGACTCCGACTACGTTCCGCTGGCGCAGCGCTGCAAGCGGCTCGGCCGGTACGTGGTCGGGATCGGCGTCGCCGGATCCACGGCCAAGGCGCTCACGGCGGCGTGCGACGAGTTCGCCTCGTATGACTCGCTGCCCGGCGTCGAGCAGCCCCAGCGCGAGCAGCAGCCCGCGAAGCGGCAGCGACGGGGCAAGGCCGTGGCCGCCTCGAAGGAGACCTCCGCGATCGAGGCTGCGGAGGCCGTCGAGGCTGGGGGATCCGGCGAAGGCGAGGAGTCGGCCGGGGCCGGCGAGGCCGCCGACGCTCCCGAAGCGGCCGCGGAAACGACGCGCGGGAAGCGCGGGGCCTCCGCGGGCCGCAACCTCGCCCCGGCTCCCGCCGAGTCCGTCGCGGATGACCTCGACGATGCCGATGAGGGCGACGACGATGACGACACCGACATCGCGGTGACCGGTCTGCTCATCCGCGCGCTGTGGCTCGGCCAGGAGAAGGACGACTCGGGGTGGCTGCACAGCTCAGCCGTGAAGCAGCAGATGCGCCGCATGGACCCGTCGTTCAACGAGAAGGCGCTGGGCTTCCGGTCGTTCTCGGATTTCCTGAAGTCCCGCGCCGACGTCGCGGAGCTCGAGGAGACGGGGCACGAGCGCCTCGTGCGCCTGCGCGACCAGACCCCGTAGCGGATCGTGCCTCCGGCACCGAACGACGTTCGAGCACCTTGGAGCTCGAAAACGGGATGCTTGAGCGTCGATCGGTGCTCGAAGGATTCGACCGGGCGCGAAACGGGAGGGAAACGGGCACGAAAAAACCGGACCGCAGAACGCCTCTCGGCGGAAGGCCGCTCGAAGCGGCAAAAATTGGAGCCCGGGGTTACTGCGGCCCGGCGACACCAGTGTAACGCAGGTGCGCGAGGGGCCGCACCCATCGGCGCGAGGGGCCTCACCCATCGGCGCGAGGGGCCGCACCCACCGGCGCGACCTCGCAGTCAGGCGAGGGAACCGTCGCGCCAGCGCCGGGCGCCGGCGTGCAGTTCCTGCGCCATCGTCGAGTAGCGCAGCGCGCGCTTGGTGAGCTGTTCGGCGTGGGCGTCGTCGTGCACGTCGCGGGTGTCGGCGAGGTCGGCGGCGCCGAGCGCCATGATGCGGCAGTAGCTGGCGGCGCGGTCGAGCGCGCTCCCCAGATCGCCGACGAAGGCTCCGCGCAGAATCGTGTCGCACAGTTCCTCGATCGAGGCGGGCGTGACGGGTTCGGCGGCACCGGCCACGACGGGGTCGATGGTGGAGGCCGCGGCCGATCCTCGTCTGAACAGCTCGGCCGATCCCTCGGCGTCGCCCGCCACCACGCGCCGCAACAGGTAGAGGCGCCAGAGCACTCCGGCGAGCGAGTGCGTTCCCTCGCGCGCCCACAGTTCGGCGATGTCATCGATGCCGGGACCCGTCGAGGCGAGACCCACCACGCGCTCGACCACCGCGGGATCGGCCCCCGCGCGCACGCGGTCGAGCAACGCCCAGGAGGTCTCCTGGGCGAGGCGGTGGGAAGCGCCCGGTTCGTCGGAGCCGATGATCCAGTCGAAGTCGGACGTCGGCTGCAAGACGGGGCGCTGATGCTCTCGGGTCACATGTCTCCTCGGTGTGAAAGCGGGGGATCGGCGGCGGGGCCGCGCGCCACGCGAGTCTACGCCGCTGCGGGCCGTCCCGCGTGGACTGAACGCCCGGAGAAATCCATTAGAATGGGTGACCACGGGCCTCTAGCTCAGTTGGTAGAGCATCGGACTTTTAATCCGCGGGTCGCCGGTTCGAGCCCGGCGGGGCCTACTCCGTTTTGCCGCGGCACTCCGCAGACTCCTCTCGTGGGCTCCGTAGCGCGCTCGCGGCTCCGCAGCTCCTCGCGGGCTCCGCAGTGCGCTCGCACAGAAACGCGGAGTCCCGAATTGCTGCTTCAGCACGAACTGAAGCAGCAATTCGGGACTCCGCTCTGCGGGAAACCGATGGCGGAGAGCGCCCCGCCTCGAGGCCGGCCTACCCGAAGCGGCCCGAGACGTAGTCCTCGGTCGCCTTCACGCTGGGCGTGGAGAAGATCTTCGACGTGTCGTCGTACTCGATGAGCTTGCCCGGCTTGCCGGTGCCGGCGATGTTGAAGAACGCGGTGCGGTCAGAGACGCGCGAGGCCTGCTGCATGTTGTGGGTCACGATGACGATCGTGTACTCCTGCTTCAGCTCGTCGATCAGATCCTCGATCGCGAGGGTCGAGATCGGGTCGAGCGCCGAGCAGGGCTCGTCCATGAGCAGCACCTCGGGCGAGACCGCGATGGCGCGGGCGATGCAGAGGCGCTGCTGCTGACCGCCCGAGAGGCCCGAGCCCGGCTTGTCGAGGCGATCCTTCACCTCGTTCCACAGGTTGGCGCCCCGCAGCGAGCGCTCCACGAGGTCGTCGCCGTCGCTCTTCGAGATCTTGCGGTTGTTGAGGTTGACGCCGGCGAGCACGTTCTCACGGATCGACATCGTGGGGAACGGGTTGGGGCGCTGGAAGACCATGCCGACCTGGCGGCGCACGAGCACGGGATCGACGCCGGGGCCGTAGAGGTCATCGCCGTCGAGCAGCACCTCGCCCTCGACGCGCGCGCCGGGGATGACCTCGTGCATGCGGTTGAGGGTGCGCAGGAACGTCGACTTGCCGCAGCCCGAGGGTCCGATGAACGCGGTGACGCTGCGCGGCTCGATGTTGATGGAGACGCCCTCCACGGCGAGGAAGCTGCCGTAGTAGACGTTGAGGTCGTTGACTTCGATGCGCTTGGACATTGCGTGGTTTCTTCTCTCCGGTCATTCTGGGCGGGGCCGCAGAATCTCTCTGGTGAATGGTGGATCCTGCGACTCTCTCCGTTCGCGCAGGATGACGGGTGTGCGCCTAGCGGCCGGTCTTGGGTGAGAACTTCTTCGCCACGAAGCGTGCGATGAGGTTGAGCGCCATGACGATGAGGATGAGCACGAGCGCGGCGGCCCAGGCGCGGTCGATGAACGCCCACGCCGGGTTGCCCTGGTTCGCGAACTGGGTGTACACGAACACGGGCAGCGACTGCATGCGGTCGTTGAAGAGGTTGTAGTTCATGCTCGCGGTGAAGCCCGCCGTGATGAGCAGCGGGGCGGTCTCGCCGATCACGCGTGAGATGGAGAGCATGATGCCCGTGGTGATTCCGGCGATCGAGGTGGGCAGCACGACCTTCATGATGGTCAGCCACTTCGAGACGCCCAGGGCGTACGAGGCCTCGCGCAGCTCGTTGGGCACGAGGCGCAGCATCTCCTCGCTCGAGCGCACCACGACGGGGATCATCAGCACCGAGAGCGCGACGGAGCCGATGATGCCCATGCGCACCCCCGGCCCGAGGAACAGCGCGAAGGCGGCGTAGGCGAACAGACCCGCGACGATCGAGGGGATGCCCGTCATGACATCGACCAGGAAGGTGATGACCTTGGCCAGCCGGCCGCTGCCGTACTCGACCAGGTAGATCGAGGTCATGAGGCCGAGCGGCACCGAGATGATGGTCGCCGCGAGGGTGATCATCAGCGTGCCCATCATGGCGTGCAGTGCACCGCCGCCCTCGCCCGTGACGTTGCGCATGGAGGAGTTGAAGAACTCGGGATCCAGGCGCCCGATGCCGTTGCCGATGACGGTGATCGCCACCGAGACGAGCGGCACCATCGCGAGCAGGAAGGCGCCGGTGACGAGGTTGGTCACGAAGCGATCGGTCGCTTGACGGCGCCCCTCGACGGCGGCTGAGATGGCCGTGGTCACGGCGAGGTGCAGGATCAGGCCGACGAGCACCGCGCCCACCAGGTTGAACTCGCCCCCGCCCGCCACCGCGAGCAGGCCGAAGAGCGCGAGTGAGACGACCAGGCTCGCGCCGAGGATGATCCACGGGGCGGGCTTCGGCAGCCGGTTGCCGGTGAGCACGGAGCCGGACGAGACGGGGCGGACGGTGAGTGCCATATCAGTTGGCTCCAGAGAACTCGGCGCGGCGGCTCACGATCCAGCGGGCGATCGCGTTGACCAGGAACGTGACGATGAAGAGGATGAGGCCGGTGGCGATCAGCACGTTGACGTTCTCGCCGTAGGCCTCGGGGAAGGAGAGCGCGATGTTGGCCGCGATGGTGGAGGGGTTCTCGCTGGTGAGCAGCCGGATGCTGACGAGGCCGGTGGCCGAGAGCACCATCGCGACCGCCATCGTCTCGCCGAGCGCGCGGCCGAGGCCGAGCATCGCGGCCGACACGATGCCGGGGCGGCCGAAGGGCAGCACGGCGAGTCGGATCATCTCCCAGCGGGTCGCCCCGAGCGCGAGTGCCGCCTCCTCATGCAGCACCGGAGCCTGCAGGAAGACCTCTCGGCAGATCGCGGTCATGATCGGCAGCACCATGACGGCGAGTACGAGCGCGGCGGTGAGGATCGTGCGGCCGGTGCCCGAGACGGTGCCGCCGAAGAGGGGGATCCAACCCAGGTGAGTGTTGAGCCAGACGAACACCGGTTGAGCGGCGGGCGCCAGCACGCCGATGCCCCAGAGACCGAAGACTACGCTGGGCACCGCGGCGAGCAGATCCACGATGTACCCGAGCACCGCCGACACCCTGCGGGGGGCGTAGTGGGAGATGAAGAGCGCGATGCCGATGGCGAGGGGAAGCGCGATGATCAGCGCGAGCACGGCGGCCCAGATCGTGCCGAAGATGAGCGGCCAGACGTACGACCAGAAGTTCTCGGGCAGCAGCGAGGCGGTCTCGTTGGTCGCGAAGAACGCGGGGATGCTCTGGGCGATGAGGAAGGCGGCGACCGCGGCCAGCGTGACGAGGATCATGCTGCCCGCGAAGACCGCGGAGCGCGAGAAGATGCGGTCGCCGAGGCTCAGCACGGGTTTCCGTGTGGTCGTGGCTGAAGTCACGGGGTATGTCCTTCTGACTGTTCCGTCATTCTGCGTGAGCTTGCGAGTCGCAGAATCTCAATCTATATAAGTGGTTCAAGCGTGATCTTGCGATTCGCAGCGACGCGGTAGCGCCGCCGCGGAATGCGAGAAACGCTGGCGCGTTTCTCTCAAGCATTCCACGCACGCAGGATGACCTGAAGGAGCGGGGCGTCGCATCGAGCAGGTGAGACCTGACCCGAGACGATGCCCCGCTCCTCAGGGTCACTTGATCGCCGCGATGGCCGGCTCGATCTTGCTGCGCAGGTCGGCCGAGATGGGGGCGCTGCCCGCGGCCTCGGCCGCGAGATCCTGACCCTCTTCGCTGATGATGTAGCTGAAGTACTCCTTGACGAGCTCCGCGTTTGCGGCGTCCTGGTACTCCTCGCAGCCGATGAGGTAGCTCACGAGCACGATCGGGTAGACCCCGTCGGCGCTGCTGGTGCGGTCGAGCTCGATCGCGATGTCGTGCTCGGTGCGGCCCTCCTCGACGGTCGACGCGTCCACGATCGCGGCTGCGGCCTCGGGGGAGTAGTCGACGTACTCCTCGCCCACCTTGATCGCGACGGTGCCCAGGCCCTCGGCGCGGGAGGCATCGGCGTAGCCGATGGTGCCGACGCCGTTGGTCACGGCCTCGACGACGCCCGAGGTGCCCTGCGCACCCTCGCCGCCGAACTCGGTCGGCCAGGTCTCGATCGAGCCCGCGGTCCAATCGTCGGCCGCGGCGGCCGAGAGGTACTCGGTGAAGTTGCCGGTGGTGCCCGAGTCGTCCGAGCGGTGCACGGCGGTGATGTTCTGATCCGGCAGCGTCGCGTCGGGGTTCTGCTCGGCGATCGCGGGGTCGTTCCACTTGGTGATCGAGCCGTTGAAGATCTTCGCCACGGTGGCCGCGTCGAGGTCGAGCGAGTCGACGCCCTCGAGGTTGAAGATGATCGCGATGGGCGAGATGTAGGCGGGGAACTCGACGATCGCGTCGGTGGCGCAGCTGTCGAAGGGGCCGGCCGAGATCTCGTCGGTCTTGAACGCGCGGTCGCTGCCCGCGAACGCCGATGCGCCCTGCTGGAAGGTCTCGCGGCCCGCGCCCGAGCCGGCCGGGTCGTAGTTCACGGTGACGTCGGCGTGCGCCGTCTGGAAGCCGGCGGTCCAGGCCTCCTGAGCGGATCCCTGCGACGACGCGCCGCCGCCCACGAGGGTGCCGGTGAGCGACGAAGCCGGAGCGTCGCCGCCCTCGGCGGGGGCGCCGCCCTCGTTCGCTGCGCACGAGGTGAGGGTGAGCGCGGCGATGCCGCCGATGGCGGCGACCTTTGCGAATGCAGAAAGCTTCACTGTGGGATCTTCCAATCTCAGAGCTGAATTGAGGGAATGGTCGCGAACGGCCACACCCCCACGCTAGGGATCCTTCGTGAAGCGGGGTCTGCCAGCAGGTGAACAGGGGGTGAACTCGCGGGGTGCAAGTGGGGAAGCGCGGGACCGCGAGGGCACGGATCTCAGCGCGGTCCGGATCCGCGTGTCGAACTCCGAATGACGGGAGGGAGGCCGCTCAGTGCTTGATCGGGTAGGTCTCGACCGCGACGATGCCCGCCTCCGGCTGCGACCGCGAGAAGTGCAGCACCGAGAAGCCCGCGGGCGGCAGCGAGGCCGCCTTGTCGAGGTAGGGCCCCAGCGGGCTGCCCGTCGCGAGCGCGAGCTCGCGCGCCAGGTCGGGCAGCACGGGCCGGTGGCTGCAGAGGATCGCGTTGCGGCCTCGCCCGAGGACCTTCGCCACGAGCTTGCGCAGCGAGGCGAGGTCGCCCTCGTCCCAGTTGTCCTGACTGAGCGATTTCTTGGCGCGCACGCGTTTGCCGAGCTGCTCCGCCAGAGGGGCGACTGTCGAGAGGCAGCGGGTCGCCGTCGACGAGTAGATGCGTCGCGGTCCGAAGGAGCGGAGGATCGGCACGAGCGTCTCGGCCTGCTCCTCGCCGGCGTCGGCGAGCGGCCTCAGATGGTCGACCGGAAACGCGCTGCTGCGGGGCTCGGCTTTCGCGTGCCGCAGCAGCGTCACCGAGAACGTATCGACCAGGTCGCGCTCGACGAGCTTCAGGAACACGTCGTAGAGCTCGCGGTCGGCTTCGTAGCTGAGCCGCTCGCGCGCCTGCTCCGCGGGCACCCACTCGATGGCCTGCACCTCGTCGTTCGGCTTGAACTTGGCGCGGGCCTCGGCTTTCGCGGTGACCTTCGCGGCCCAGTACTGCACGGTCTTCGAGCGGCCGCCGCTGAGCGCGTAGTGGATCGTGCCGAGGTTGACGCCGAGCGACACCCGGTAGCCGGTCTCCTCGCGGGTCTCGCGCACGGCGGCCCGAGGCATGCTCTCGCCCGGGTCGAGCTTGCCCTTCGGGAACGATACGTCGCGCTGCTTGGCGCGGTGGATCAGCAGTACGAGGATCTGCGGATCGCCGTGCTCGTCGTAGACGCGGCGCCAGCACACGGTGCCCGCCGCGAGCACCTCGGTCGCCGCGCCTCCCGCGGCGGCGCCCTTCGAGGAGCGCTTCTTCGTGGCCGTCGGGCTCACCGGTTTCTCCGGGAGCGAGCCTCGGTGCGGTCGATCATGACGAGGTCCTGCAGGTCGGGCAGCGGCTCGCCCTCCTCGCTCACCACGCGGCGCTGCCAGTTGCCGTCGGGCAGCATGCGCCAGGACGACACCTCGTCGCTGAAGGCGAAATCGAAGAAGCGGTCGATGCGGGCGAGGTGCTCGCGATCCTCGATGCGCACGAGCACCTCGATGCGGCGGTCGAGATTGCGGTGCATGAGGTCGGCGCTGCCGATGAACACCTCGCGCTCGCCGGCGTTCTCGAAGGCGTAGATGCGGGAGTGCTCGAGGTAGCGGCCGAGCACCGAGCGCACGCGGATGTTCTCGGAGAGGCCCGGCACTCCGGCGCGGATCGAGCAGATGCCGCGCACCCACACGTCGACGGGCACGCCGTCCTGGCTCGCGCGGTAGAGCGCATCGATGATGGCCTCGTCGACCATCGAGTTGGCCTTCAGCCTGATGCCGCTGGGGAGGCCGGCGCGGGCGTTCTCGGCCTCGCGCTCGATGCGCTCGAGCAGACCGCTTCGCAGCTGCAGCGGAGCGACGAGCAGACGGTCGTAGTCGGTCTCGATCGCGTACCCGGAGAGCACGTTGAAGAGCTTGGTCACGTCGCGGCCGACCTCGGGAGACGAGGTGAAGAGGCCGAAGTCCTCGTAGATGCGGCTCGTCTTCGGGTTGTAGTTGCCCGTGCCGATGTGGCAGTAGTGGGCGAGGCGGCCCTGCTCCTCGCGGATCACGTGCACGAGCTTGCAGTGCGTCTTGAGGCCCACGAGACCGTAGACCACGTGCACGCCGGCCTGCTCGAGCTTGCGGGCCCACGTGATGTTGGCCTCCTCGTCGAAGCGGGCCTTCACCTCGACGAGCGCGAGCACCTGCTTGCCGGCCTCGGCCGCCTTGATGAGCGACGCGACGATGGGGCTGTCGCCCGAGGTGCGGTACAGGGTCTGCTTGATGGCGAGCACGTCGGGATCGGTGGCCGCCTGCTCGACGAACGCCTGCACGCTCGTCGAGAACGATTCGTAGGGGTGGTGCACCAGCACCTCGCGCCGCGCGATCGCTCCGAAGACATCGGGCTTCTCGCTCGGCGAGTTCGTGCGGAACTGGGGATGCGTGACCGGGATGTGCGGCTTGAACTTGAGGTCGGGCCGACGGATGCCGCTGAGGGCGAAGAGGCCGCTGAGATCGAGCGGGGCGGGCAGCGTGTAGACCTGCTGCTCGTCGATGTCGAACTCGCTGACGAGCAGCGCCAGCGTCGCCTCGTCCATATCGTCGGAGATCTCGAGTCGGATCGGCGGGCCGAACCTGCGGCGCAGCAGCTCCTTCTCGAGCGCCTGGATGAGGTTCTCGGTCTCGTCCTCCTCGATCTCCATGTCCTCGTTGCGGGTCACGCGGAAGACGTGGTGGTCGAGCACCTCCATGCCGGGGAAGAGGCCGTCGAGCTGATTGGCGATCAACTCCTCGAGCGCGATGAAGCGCACGTCGTCGATGCTCTCGCGCTGATCCACGCGCACGTACCGCGGGATCATCTGCGGCACCTTGAGCCGGGCGAACTCGACCTTCTCGGTCTGCGGGTTGCGCACGCGGATGGAGAGGTTGAGCGCGCGGCCCGAGATATAGGGGAACGGATGCGCGGGATCGACCGCGAGCGGCATGAGGATCGGGTAGATGTGCTGCTCGTAGTAGTTCGTGAGGTGCACCCGATCGGCCGCGTCGAGCTGCTCCCACTCGACCACCCGGATGCCGGCCTCGGCGAGCCCGGGCTGCACCTGCTCGCGGAAGCACCTGGCGTGGCGCAGCTGCAGCTCGTAGGCGGTGCGGTTGATGTCGGCCAGCACGTCGGTGGGAGCGCGCCCGACGTTGGTGGGAAGCGCGAGACCGGTGACGATGCGGCGCTTCAGGCCCGCGACGCGCACCATGAAGAACTCGTCGAGGTTCGACGCGAAGATGGCGAGGAAGTTGGCCCGCTCGAGCAGCGGCACCCCCGGATCCTCTGCGAGTTCGAGCACGCGCTGATTGAACGCGAGCCAGCTCAGCTCGCGATCGATGTACCGGTCGGCGGGCAGCTCTGCCCGTTCGACGGCGTTCTCTCGGGTTTCTTCGGTCATGCGTCCATTGTGTCATCGACCCCTGACGAAGCGGGCCTCGCCCACTGACGGCTGCGTGAATCGACGGTGAACGACGCGTGCTCGTACATGCGCACCGCGCGCTCGTTCTCTCCGTCGACGTAGAGGCTGACGCGATCGGGGGAGTGCTGCGCCATTCTGGCGAGCGTCACATCGAGCAGCAGCTTGCCGAGCCCGCGCCCCGCGTACTCGGGCCGCACGCCGACCGCGTAGAGCTCGCACTCGACCCCGGCGTCGTCGCGCACCGTCTTGATCCAGGTCGACCCCGCGAGTTCGTCGCCCGACGCCTCGGCGAGCAGGATCAGGTCGTCGGCGTCGAACCACGGCTCGTCGCGCATGAGCGCGAAGTCGCTCTCCGTGATCCTCCCCTGCTCGGGATGCGTCGCGAACGCCGCCGCGTTCGCCCGCACCCAGGCAGCGGCATCGGCGGGCCGCGCCGGGTCGAACGCGCGCAGGCGCAGGTCGGTCGGGGCGGGGAGGGAGAGCGGATCCCGCCCGTCGTCGGGTAGCAGCGCGGGATCGAGCGCCATGCGGTACAGCGAGCGCACCGGGGCGAACCCGGCCCCCGCGAGCAGCGCCTCGGCAGCGGGATTCTCGCCGTGCGCCCAGGCCAGCAGGTCGCCGTCGGCCCGGGAGAGCAGCGCTGCGAGCGCCGCCGCTCCGATCCCGCGCCGTCTCGCCGCCGGACGCACCGCGAGATCGACCTCGCCCTGGCCGACGATCCCGACGGCGACCGGGTCGGCGCTCTCGAGGTCAGCACCGGCCTCCCGTGATCCGCGATCCGCGTCGCCCCGGTCCGTGAAGAGCAGCAGCGCGCGCTGCCCCTGCGCCGCTGCGAGTAGCGCCTGATCCGACACCGGCGAGACGCCGTCGGCGGCCTCGACCTCGGCGATCAGCGCCCGCGCGATGCGGAGCGCCCGCTCGGACGCTCCCTCGACGACATCGATCCGTGCTGACATCAATCCCCCTCATCGACCCGGGCCCGCGCGAAGCCGTATCCGACGCCCCGCACCGTACTGATGAGCCCCTCGTGCTCACCCAGTTTCGCGCGCAGGCGCCGCACATGCACGTCCACCGTGCGCGTGCCGCCGAAGTAGTCGGTGCCCCACACCTCGCTGAGCAGCTGCTCCCGCGTGAACACCCGTCCCGGGTGCGCGGCGAGGAAGTGCAGCAGCTCGAACTCCTTGTACGTGAGGTCGAGCGGGCGGCCGAACAGCCGGGCCGTGAAATTGGACTCGTCAATGACAACGCCCGCGGCCTGGACCGCGGGCGGAGGGGTGGTGGCCGTCGAAGCGGGCTGACCGAGCAGGCGCAGGCGCAGCTCGATCTCGGCGGGACTCGCGGTCGGCAGCAGCAGCTCGCTCACACCCCACTCCCGGGTGAGAGCGGTGAGCGCGAGTTCGGGCAGGATCACCACGCGGGGCGTCTCGATGCCCTCCGCGAGCGCGAGGCACGCGGTGCGGGCGCGACGGGCGTCGAGCGTGCCGTCGACGAGGATCGCGTCGAATCGACCGGCCAGCGTCTCGGGTACGCGGAGCGACAGCGGTGAGGTGCGCACGTCGTGCGGCAGCAGGTCCAGGCCGGGCAGCGAATCGGCGGGATCTCGATCGGTGAGGCAGAGCAGCTGCATGGACCGGCTCCCTTCGCTGTGCGTTCGACTCGAGGTAAATAGTACTGCGGGCACTGTTTCGCGACCGTTTCGCCGATGTTTCGCGGTCTCGGCCTCTGCGGGCCGGCCGTCGGCCCGGAGCGGAGCTCATCGATCGGGGACGCGGGGAGCAAGGGTGTCGCGCTGTGGAACAATGGGGGCGTGAGCGAACCCGTGCAGCCCGACGCCCCGGAGATGCCGGACGTGCAGTCCTGGCACCTGCCGCGGATGATCACCGCGTGGGCGGTGGCCGCGGTCATCGGCGCGCTCGTGACACTGCTCGTGCCGCAGGAGGGGCGCTTCGCCTGGCTCGTCTTCGCCATCGGGGCGAGCACGCTCGTCACGTTCGCACTGCAGCTCGGCACGGCCCAGCGCGAGGGGTTCATCACCCGTGTCTCGTTCAGCGTCGCCGGGTCAGTGCTGCTGATCGCGGTGATCGACGTGATCGGGATGCTGTTCGGCTGAGGGCCGCAGGCGTCACCTCGCCGGCGGTGTCGAAGGCCGAGTCGGGGACGGCCCTGGTCGAGGCGCCGGCGCCGGAGCCGGTGTATTAGACTGGCGTCATGCTTCTCGCGCTTGAACTCTTCTTTCTCGGCCTCCTCGGTCTCGCCGGCGTCGCGATCGCGTGGATCTCGGGCACCGTCGTCTACAAGCTCTTCAAGGGGCAGCGTTAACCATCCGCGCGTGCCGCACCCGATGAAGGGGCTGGCGTGATGTCGTCGTTCCTCGAGCTTCCCGGGGCCGTCGCCGATCCGGTCGGTGTCGCCTCGCACTACGGCGAGCCGCTGCCCGAGCAGCGCGACCTCGAACGGGGGCGCGCGATCGTCGACCTGTCGCACCGCGGCATCGTCACCGTCTCGGGCCCCGACCGCTTGAACTGGCTGCACTCGATGACGAGTCAGCAGTTGACGGGGCTGCGGCCGGGGGAGAGCACGGAGACGCTGCTGCTCGACCCGAACGGCCGCATCGAGCGGGCGATCCGCCTCGTCGACGACGGTGAGCGCAGCTGGTTGCTCGTCGACGAGGGATCGGCCGAGCCGCTGACCGCGTTCCTGCAGCGCATGCGCTTCGCGTTGCGCGTCGAGGTGCACGACGTCTCCGCCGAGTACACGACGGTGCTGGCCTTCACTGGGGCCGGGCCCGCCGCGGAAGCGCTGCGGGCGCTCGAACCGCTCGCCGAGTGGCGCGACCCATGGGCCGGCGTGACCGCGGGCGGAGTGCAGTACGCGAGGTCCGAGGCGCATGCAGCCGAGGGCTGGTCGGTCTCGCAGTTCGTGTTCTCGCGCGAGGATCTGCCGCGCGTCGCGGCGCTGGCGAGCGGCGGCGAGCTGCGCGCCGCCGGCCTGCTCGCGCTCGAGGCGCTCGAGGTGCGCGCCTGGCGGCCCTCGCAGCACGGCGACGTCGACGAGCGCGCGATCCCGCACGAGTTCGACTGGCTGCGCACCGCGGTGCACCTCACGAAGGGCTGCTACCGCGGGCAGGAGACGGTCGCGAAGGTGCACAACCTCGGGCACCCGCCGCGGAGGCTGGCCATGCTGCACCTCGACGGTTCGGGCGGCGAGCTGCCGCAGCCGGGGGCGCTCGTGTTCCGCGCGCCGGAGCCCGGTGAGGATCGGGATCCCGGGGCGCGACCGGTGGGCCGGGTCACCCGGGCCGCGCTGCACCACGAGTGGGGCGGGATCGCCCTCGCGCTGCTCAAGCGGGCGCTGCCCGAGGACGCGGCCCTCGAGGTCGAGCTGCCCGATACCGCGGAGCGGGCCGCGGCTTCGCAGGAGCCGATCGTACCCGCCGACGCCGGCGCCACCCGAGATATTCCGCGTCTCAAGCGCCTGTAGGCGGGCGCCGTCCCGGGGCGGGCTCGTCGACGCGCCCGCTTCGGAACCTCATAGACTAGAACCCATGACGAACAAGCTGATCCTGCTCCGTCACGGGCAGAGCGACTGGAACCAGAAGAACCTGTTCACCGGTTGGGTGGATGTGCGCTTGACCGAGCAGGGGCGCGGCGAGGCCGCCCGCGCGGGCGAGTTGCTCGCGGAGTCGGGTGTGCTGCCCGACGTGCTGCACACCTCCGTGCTGAGCCGGGCGATTCAGACGGCGAACATCGCTCTCGACAGCGCGGATCGGCTGTGGAGCCCCGTCCGCCGGTCGTGGCGGCTGAACGAGCGTCACTACGGTGCGCTGCAGGGCCTCGACAAGACCGAGACGCTGCAGAAGTACGGCGAGGAGCAGTTCATGGAGTGGCGCCGCTCCTTCGACACGCCCCCGCCGCCCCTCGACGATTCGAGCGAGTGGTCGCAAGCGGGCGACCCCCGCTACGCCGATATCGACGGCGAGCAGCCGCAGACCGAGTGCTTGAAAGACGTCATCGAGCGTCTCGTGCCCTACTGGGAGAACGAGATCCTGCCCGACCTGAACTCGGGTAGGACCGTGCTGGTCACCGCCCACGGCAACTCGCTGCGTGCGCTGGTGAAGCACCTCGACGGCATCTCGGACGCCGACATCGCGGGCCTCAACATCCCCACCGGCATGCCGCTCGTGTACGACATCAACGAGGACGGCACGCCCGCGGGCGAGGGGCGCTACCTCGATCCCGAGGCTGCAGCGGCGGGCGCGGCAGCCGTCGCGGCTCAAGGCAAGCACTGACGGCGGCTCGCCGAACGTGAAAGGACCCCTCTCGCGGGAGGGGTCCTTTCACGCAATCCGAGCGAAGCGGAGTCAGCGTTCTCCGCGCTCGTCCGAGGGGTCTTCGTCTTCGACGATATCGTCGTCGGCGTTGTACTTGCTGGCGTACTCAGCCCAGGGGTCCTCATCGGAGCCGTGCTGCGAACTCTGCGCGAGTTCGCGCTGGAGTTGCGAGAGGTCCGTGTTGGGGCTGAAATACTTCAGCTCCCTGGCTACCTTGGTGTGCTTTGCCTTCTGACGGCCGCGCCCCATGCGTGACCCCCTTACACATTCAGGCCCCGCGGGCAATTCTCCGCGAGGCAGGTACTTATACAAATAGACGTATGGAGCAGATTCTATCAGATCGCGACAGCCGCCGAAGCGCGGCCAGTACGATGAAGGCATGACATCGCGCCGATCCCGCATCCTCAGGTTGCTGCTCATCGGCGTGCTCGTGGTCGCGGTGCTCGCTTTGGTCGGCGCGATCGCAGTGCTGGTGCCGATCCTCACCCATCAGAGCGCGGGTGGATCCGGCCAGCGCGTACCCGACGAGTTCGTCTCGCAGACGACCGCGAAGGGGGCGGACGGACGCACCCGGGAGCTGGCGGTCGAGACATCGGACGGCGAGCCGGCGGAACTCGGCGCGCTGAGGCCGGGCGAGTCGCTGACGGTCCGGGGTACCGGCTTTGATGCCGGAATCGGCATATATGTCGCGATCTGCGCGATTCCGGATCGCCCGGACGAGAAGCCCGGCCCCTGTCTGGGCGGTATTCCGGAGGGAGCCGAGGAGGGGCATGCGGAGCAGGCCGCCCTGTCGAGCGTGTGGATCACCGACGACTGGGCATGGCGGGCCTTCGCCACGAAGGGATACGACGACGCGCAGAGCGGATCCTTCACCGCCGAGCTCACCGTCCCCGCGGCCGAGAGCGAGGGTCTCGACTGCCGGGCGACGCGGTGCGCGATTGCGACGAGGGCCGACCACACCGCCGGAAGCGATCGGGTGCAGGACATGCTGCTGCCGGTCGCGTTCGACGAAGCCGCGGGCTGAACCCACGGGATCGGGGCCGCGGGCTGATGCGGCGCGCCCGGACCCGTGGACCTCAGTGGGTGAGCGGGGCGATCGCGACCGTCGCGATCGTGTAGATCGCGAGACCGGCGAGCGAGCCTACCACCGTCCCGTTGATGCGGATGAACTGCAGATCCTTGCCGACCTGCAGCTCGATCTTCTCGGCCGCCTCCCTGGCGTCCCACCGCTGCACGGTCTCGGTGATGACACCCGCGATGTCGTGGCGGTAGTTGTGCACGAGGTGCTCGACCACCTCCATCACCCACACGTCGATCTTGTACTGCAGCGTGGGGTCGTCGAGGAGCTTGCGTCCGAAGTCGCGCAGTGCTGACACGATCCGGATCCTCAGTTCGCTGCCCGGGTCCTCGAGCATCGAGACGAGCGCGGCGCGCGCGGTCTCCCAGGTGCTCGCGGCGACGGCGCGGATGCGGGGGCTGTCGAACACCTCGTGCTTGAACGCCTCGAGCTGCTGCTGCAGCTGCTCCTGGTGCTGCAGGTCGCGCGCGAGATCGCCGAGGAAGCGGGCGATGGCGATGCGGAACGGATGTTCGGGATCGGCGCCCACCCGCTGGGCGAACCGCACGGTCTCGGCGTGCAGACGATCGTCGAGGAACCGATCCACGATGCTCGGTACCCAGGCGGGGAGGCGCGAGGAGATCACCCGGTCGAACGCCTCGGGGTGCGCGACCAGCCACTCCTCGACGCGGGACGCCGCGATGTCAATGAGGGCCTGCTGGTGGCCGCCCTCGACGAAGGACTCGGCCGCGCGGCCGAGCAGCGGCCCCCATTCGGGATCGACGACGTGCCGACGCACGAGCAGCTCGATGAGCTCCTGCACATCGTTGTCGTCGAGCACCGTCAGCGCTCCGAGGCCGGCGCTCGCGATCATGTCGCCGACGCGCTCGGCGTTCGGCTGCTGCGAGAGCCACTCGCCCGCGTGCCGCGCTCCGCTGATGCTCGCGAGCTTGTCGTGGACGACGTCGTCGGCGAGGAAGTTCTCCTCGATGAACGATCCGAGCCCCTCGCCGATGTCGTCCTTCTTGCTCGAGATGAGGTTGGTGTGCGGGATCTTGAGACCCATCGGGTGCCGGAAGAGCGCGGTCACGGCGAACCAGTCGGCGAGGGCGCCGACCATGCCGCCCTCGCTCGCGGCCCTGACGTACCCGAGCCAGGGGTAGCGCTCCTGGAGCGCGAACGAGACGACGAACACCACGGCCATGCCGATGAGCAGGGCGACGGCGAGGCGCTGCATGCGGCGCAGCTCTGCGAGCCGTTCGAAATCTGCGGGGGAGACGGCCCCCAGTGTGCGGCGGGTGCGAGACGTCGGCATCTCTGTATTATGCTCCACGGCGGCGTGGGTCGGGCGAGGCGCGACCCGGGAACGTCGGGGGCGCGTGGAATAATCGACTCCATGCACCTTCTCACGGCGCTCAGCCTGAAGAACCGCGCGTTGATCGCGCTCGTCACCATCGTCGCCGCGGTCTTCGGTCTCATCGGGGTGGGGTCGCTCAAGCAGGAGCTGATGCCCTCGGTGCAGTTCCCGGCGATCGCCGTGGTCACCAACTATCCGGGCGCCTCGCCGGAGGTGGTCAACAACGATGTCTCGGGCCCCATCGAGACGGCGCTGCGCAGCGTGCCGCAGCTCGAGAACTCGACCGCGACCTCGAGCACGGGCGCTTCCATGGTGGTGGCGCAGTTCACCTACGGCGTCGACATCACGGCGACGGAGCAGAAGGTGGAGCGCGCCGTCAGCCGCATCTCCCAGATGCTCCCGGAGGCGGCCGACACGCAGGTCATGTCGGGCAGCATCGACGACTTCCCCGTGATCCAGATCGCTGTGACGCCCGCCGACGGCGAGACCCCCGAGGAGGCCGCGCAGACCATCGAGCGCGTCGCGATCCCCGAACTGAGCGACATCGAGGGCGTGCGCGACGCGGAGCTCACGGGCGCTCGCGAGGAGCGGATCTCGATCTCGCCCTACGCCGAGACGCTCGCGGCGAACGGGCTGACCTCGCAGTCCATCGCCGACGCGCTGCAGCAGAGCGGCGTGCTGATGGCGGCGGGCACCGTCACCGAGGGCGATCAGACGCTCGCGGTGCAGGCGGGCACGGCCCTGGCCTCCGTCGAGGACGTCGCCGCGATCCCGCTGCCACTCGGCCCCGAGCAGATCGCAGCCCAGCAGGCGCAACTCGCGCAGCAGGGGCCGGGGGAGTTCGAGGCCGCGCCCGCCCCGGCCGCCCTCACGATCGGCGACGTCGCCGAGGTGAAGTTCGAGCCGGGCCCCGAGCAGAGCATCTCCCGCGTGAACGGCGCCCCGGCGCTCACGATCGCGGTCACCAAGATGTCGGCTGCGAACACCGTCGACGTGTCCCACGCGGTGCAGCAGAAGCTCGACGAACTGCAGGACCAGCTCGGCGGTTCGCAGCTCTCGATCGTGTTCGACCAGGCGCCGTACGTCGAGCAGTCGATCGAGACACTCACCACCGAGGGGCTGCTCGGGCTCGTGTTCGCCGTGCTCGTGATCCTCGTGTTCCTCATGTCGGTGCGCGCGACGCTCGTCACGGCGATCTCGATCCCGACCTCGGTGCTGCTCACCTTCGTGGGGCTGAACTTCGCCGAGTACACCCTCAACATGCTCACGCTGGGCGCGCTCACCATCTCGATCGGCCGCGTGGTCGACGATTCGATCGTGGTGATCGAGAACATCAAGCGGCATCTCACCTCGGGCGCCGACCGCGCGAAGACGATCATCGAGGCCGTGCGCGAGGTCGCGGGCGCTATCACCGCCTCGACCGTCACCACCGTGGCGGTGTTCCTGCCGATGGCGTTCGTCGACGGCATGGTGGGCGAGCTGTTCCGCCCCTTCGCGTTCACCGTCACCATCGCGCTCGTGGCGTCGCTGCTCGTGTCGCTCACGATCGTGCCCGTGCTCGCCTACTGGTTCCTGCGACCGGATCGGAAGCGGCGCAAGGAGCGGGCGGCGGATCCGGCCGACGGCGATCCCGACCCGCTTTCCACCGGGCCCGCCTCCGAGCCGGCGGACGCCGAGTCGGCGGCCCAGCCCGTGCTCGCGACCCGCTCGGCCGCCGCCGAAACCGCGGCCGAGCCCCTCACCGCGCTGCAGCGCGGTTACCGCCCCATCATCGACTGGACGCTGAAGCGGCCCGCCGTGACGCTGCTCACCGCGGTGCTGGTGTTCGGCCTCACGATCGCCCTCAGCCCCTTCATGAAGACGAACTTCATGGGCGCCGACGAGCAGAACTCGATCGGCCTCGTGCAGACGCTCGCCCCCGGCACGAGCCTCGACGCCCAGCTCGCCCAGGTCGAGCGCGTCGAGGATGCGCTCTCGGACGTCGACGACATCGAAACCGTGCAGGTGACCATCGGCAACGGTGGCGGAGGCATGGGCGCGATCTTCGGCGGAGGGGGCGACGGAGCGGTCAGCTACTCGATCACCACGGCGTCGGACGCCGACCAGACGAGTGTGCAGGACGAGATCCGCGCCGCCGTCGACGCACTCGACGATGCGGGCGAGTTCTCGCTCGGGCAATCGGGCGGCGGCGTGACCATGTCGAGCGCGATCGAGGTCAACGTGTCCGCCCCCGATCAGGAGACCCTCGCGCAGGCCAGTGACGCCGTCCTCGCCGAACTCGAGCAGCAGCCCGGCCTCAAGCAGGTCGAGAGCGATCTGGGCACCTCCCGCCCGTTCCTCCAGGTGGCCGTGGACCGTGCAGCCGCGGCGGCGGCCGGCCTGACGGAGGCCGGGGTCGCCGGACAGATCGCTCAGCAGATGCAGCCCCGCCAGATCGGCCAGATCACGATGGACGCCGACACCGTGTCGGTCTACCTCGCCGACGGCGTCGCCGCGACCGACCGTGCCGGCGTTGCCGCCCTGCCGATCATGACGGCTCTCGGCCCGCAGACCCTCGACACGCTCGCCACCATCGAGGTGGCCGACGGCCCCGTGACGGTGCGCACCGAGGACGGCGTGCGCATGGTGACGGTGTCGGCTCTGCCCGAGGGCGACGACCTCAGCGTCGCCGGGGCCGCCGTCACCGCCGCGCTCGACTCGGTCGACCTGCCTGCGGGCGCCACAGCCGAGATCGGCGGCGTGATGTCGCAGCAGAGCGAGGCCTTCGGGCAGCTCGGCTTGGCTCTGCTCGCCGCGATCCTCATCGTCTACGTGGTGATGGTGGCGACGTTCCGCAGCCTGCTGCAGCCGCTGCTGCTGCTGGTCTCGGTGCCGTTCGCCGCGACCGGTGCGATCCTGCTGCTCATCGCCACCGGCATCCCGCTCGGCGTGGCCTCGCTGATCGGCGTGCTGATGCTCGTCGGCATCGTGGTGACGAACGCGATCGTGCTCATCGACCTCGTGAATCAGTATCGTGCGCGCGGAGACACCCTGCTCGCCGCCGTCGAGCACGGCTCTCTGCAGCGTCTGCGCCCCATCGTGATGACGGCGCTCGCGACCATCCTGGCGCTCACCCCCATGGCGCTCGGGATCACGGGCAAGGGCGGGTTCATCTCCCAGCCGCTCGCGGTGGTGGTGATCGGCGGCCTGCTGTCGTCGACCGTGCTCACGCTCATCGTGCTGCCGACCCTCTACTACGCGGTCGAGCGTCGCCGTGAGCGGCGCCGAGATCGCCGTGGGGGTCGCCCGGGCGGTCGCCGAGCTCGGGGTTCCGGGCGACGCGGGCCGAAGCGCGCCCCGGGTTCCGACGGGGCGGCGGCGGTCGCCGGCACCGAGGCACTGGCCTTCGCGAGTGCAGCCGGTGCGGTCGGAACGGTCGGTGTGCTCGGCACTGCGCCCACCGCGCACGACGAGTCGGCGACGGGGTATCCCACCGAGACTCCGAACGATCTGTTCGAGCTGTTCGAGGGGATCCGGGAGGACGGGGACGCCGAGGCGCGGCCCGATGCCGGTGTTGATCCCGAGGCCGAGGCCGCGTTCGAGGCGGGTGCTGAGACCGAGGGTGCCCCGGAGGGCGACGTTTCCGATGCGGAGGTGACTGACGGCTGGGCTCAGCCTCAGGCGGAGTCGGAAGCAGCAGTCGAGGGCGAGGGTTCGCCGATGCCGGCGAACGACGGAGAAGCTGATCCTGATGCCGATGCCGATGCCGATGCCGATGCCGATGCCGATGCTGATGCTGATGCTGAAGCCGAAGCTGACGCCGCTCCTGCGGCACCCGCTCCGATGCCCGCGCAGGCCGACCCCGAGGTCCAGCGCGCGATCCTCAGCGAACTGATCCGCGTCGGGCTCTCCGCCCCCGAGCTGAGGGAGCGCAGCGCCGCTGAGCCGGAGGAGCGCATCACCCCGGAGCCGGAGGAGCAGGAAGAGCAGGAGGTCGGACCCGCGACCGCGCAGATGTCGCTCGCGCTCTCCGATCTCGGCTTCATCGACGAGCGCGACCAGCTCGCGGTCGGCGAGGACTCCGAATCCGCGCCCGGCTCCTTCTCCGAGTCCGAGCAGGGATCCGAGTCGGAGTCGAAGCCCGAATCCGAGCCGGTTTCGACGTCGGAGCTCGCGTCCGAGCCTGAACCGGCGTCCGATCCGGAGCCTGAGACGGTCGACTCCTCACCCCGTGCGGCGTCGGAGCCGGACCCGGCGACTCCGTCGCCGGAGTCGGAGCCGGAGGCCGAAGCGGATCCCGAATCCGATGCCGGGACGGAGCACGAACTCGACTTCGACGCCGCGCCGGATGACACGACCGCGAGTACGGCCGCGACCACCGCAGCCGCGCCCCCCGTGACCGGCGAACTCGACTGGGAACAGCTGATGTGGCAGGCGACGCAAGAGGTCGAGGCGGAGGAGAACGGCCGCGCCGGTGGGCCCGGCGAGAACTCCGAAGACGAGAGCGGGCGATAGCGTGGCGCAGAGAGGCCGCCGCGGATTCAAGCCGCCGGCGAATTACGAGCCGGGCCGCAAGCCGGCTCGCGGCGGTAGGCGGTGGACGGGCGGGCGCGTTCCGGGCCGGCCGGCAGGGGAGCGCTCGGAATCCGAGCAGCCGAAACACGAGGGATCGCGGCCCGAGCGCCGAGACGGAGCGGCCGGGGCCGCTCGCGGCGGCGAACGCGCTCGGGAGCGGGGGCGCGCTCCGGGCGAGGTCGGCAGACAGAAGAGAGAAGCCGACGCAGGACCCCGAGCGACGGAGCCGGTGCTCGAGCGCCTCGACGCCCGGATCACGACCGCCGCGGATACCGAGGGCCTCAGCTTCGGCGATCTCGGCCTCGGGCCGAACATCCTGCGCGTGCTCGGCGAGCTCGGCGCTGAGCGCCCCTTCCCGATCCAGGCCGCGACGATCCCCGATGCGGTCGCCGGGCGAGATGTGCTCGGGCGCGCCCGCACCGGATCCGGCAAGACCATCGCCTTCGGCGCGGCCGTGGTCGAACGCCTGCTGAAACTCAAAGCCGAGGGCGCATTCGCGAATGACGCCGCCCCGGCGCGCAGCCGTCCCAAGCGGGGCGAGCGGCAGCGCGCGCCGAAACGTCCGCCGCGCAACCCGAAGGCGCTGATCCTCGCCCCCACCCGCGAACTCGCCCTTCAGATCGACCGCACGGTGCGGCCGATCGCCCGCTCCGTCGGCTTCTTCACCGCGCAGCTCGTCGGGGGCGTGCCGCTCGATCCCCAGGTGCACGCGCTCGAGCGGGGCGTCGATATCGTGATCGGCACGCCGGGGCGCGTACGCGACCTCGTGAACCGCCGCAAGCTCGACCTGCGCGAGGTGCTGGTCTCGGTGATTGACGAGGCCGACCACATGTGCGAGCTCGGGTTTCTCGAGTCCGTGCAGGGGGTGCTGCGCGAGACGGTGCGCGGCGGGCAACGGCTGCTGTTCTCGGCGACCCTCGACAGTGGCGTGGGCGAGCTGGTGTCGGAGTTCCTGCGCGATCCGGCCGTGCACGAGGTCGCGGGGGAAGCGGTGAGCGAGGCCGAGCACCGGGTGCTGGTGGTGCTGCGAGAGCACAAGAGCCGGGTGCTCGTCGAGCTCGCCTCACGCCCCGGTCCCACGGGTGGTCCTGCGCGGACGATGGTGTTCTGCCGCACCCGGGCCTATGCCGAGAGCGTGGCCGAGATGCTCGCCGACGAGGGGATCCGAGTGACCTCCCTGCACGGCAACCTCAGCCAGGCACGACGCGAGCGCAACCTCGAGAAGTTCTCCTCGGGTAAGGCCGCGGTGCTGGTGGCGACCGATGTCGCCGCGCGCGGTCTCCACATCGACGACGTCGACCTGGTGGTGCAGGCGGATCCGCCCGACGACTATAAGACCTACCTGCATCGGGCCGGTCGCACGGCGCGTGCCGGGCGCGGTGGGATGGTGCTCACGGTCATCCCGCGCACCCGTCAGAAGCGCACGCGCGAGATGCTCGAGGAAGCGGGGATCGAGCCGACGTACTTCGGCGACCACGAGCCCGGAGACTCCCTGCCGGCCTCGTAGTCCCTGCCGTTCCGCGCTGCCGCGCCGAGTCGTGCTGCGCCGAGTCGTGCCGCGCCGAGTCGCGGTGCCGCGCCGAGTCGCGCAACTGCACCGATTCACGCTGGAGCACCTCTTTTCGTCGTATCGAGGTGCTGTTCGCTCCATCGGTGCTGTTGTGTGAAGCCGGGCGGCTGTGTTCGGTTGCGCGGTGGAGATGTTCTCCATGAACGCAAGACTGTTTTTGGATGGATTGAACAACAGGAACCGGGGTGACCTCGGGCCTCGATTGTGGGGAGAGCGGCGCGAGGTTGTCGGTGTCGGAGGTGCCCCCTAGCCTGGCAGCAGGTCAGCGGATCGCGGCGCGAGGCGCCGCAGAACCGCGCATCACGTCGAAGGAGAATCGATGAGCGATACCATCGCGCAGTCAACCCCACGCATCGACGTCGCCAGGGTCGGCGACGCCCTGCTCGGTCGCTGGAAGCAGGAGCGCCTCGAGTCGCGGCGACTCGCGGCGGACTCCCGGCTGCACACGATCCCGGGCCAGCCGATGGACGAGCACCGGGCCCGCGTGCTCGAGCAGCTCGGCATTCTCGTGGAGGAGGGGGCGATCCAGCGGGCGTACCCGAGCGACCTCGGCGGCGGCGACAACCACGGCGGCAACATCGCGGCGTTCCAGGAGCTGGTGCTGGCCGACCCCTCCCTGCAGATCAAGAGCGGTGTGCAGTGGGGGCTGTTCGGTGCGGCGATCCTGCACCTCGGCACGCGCAAGCACCACGAGAAGTGGCTGCCCGACGTGATGAGCCTCAAGCTGCCGGGCGCCTTCGCCATGACCGAGATCGGTCACGGCTCGGATGTGGCCTCGATCGGCACCACCGCGACCTACGATCCCGAGACCGAGGAGTTCGAGATCCACACCCCGTTCACCGGTGCGTGGAAGGAGTTCCTCGGCAACGCCGCGCTGCACGGCCAGGCCGCCGTCGTGTTCGCCCAGCTCATCACGCGCGGGGTCAACCACGGCGTGCACGCGTTCTTCGTGCCGATCCGCACGCCAGAGGGAGAGATGCTCCCCGGCGTCGGCAGCGAAGACGACGGCGTGAAGGGCGGTCTCAACGGGATCGACAACGGTCGGCTGTACTTCGATCACGTGCGCATCCCGCGCGAGAACCTGCTCAACCGCTACGGCGACGTCGCCGCAGACGGCAGCTACTCCTCGGACATCGAGAGCCCCGGTCGCCGCTTCTTCACCATGATCGGCACGCTCGTGCAGGGCCGCGTCTCGCTCGACGGCTCGTCGGTGCGGGCGATGCAGGCGGCGCTCGCCATCGCGATCCGCTACGGCAGCGAGAGGCGGCAGTTCCCCGGCGCATCGGGCCGCGAGACCGTGCTGCTCGACTACGGCCTGCATCAGCGCCGGCTCATTCCGCGTCTCGCGCAGAGTTACGCCATGGCCTTCGCGGACGAGCGTCTGCTCACCGTCTTCGACGAGGTGTTCTCGGGCGCCCGCGACACCCCCGAGAACCGTGAGGACCTGGAGACGCTGGCCGCCGCGCTGAAGCCGCTCTCGACGTGGGCGGCGCTCGACACGCTCCAGGAGGCACGGGAGGCGTGCGGGGGCGCCGGGTTCATCGCCAAGAACCGGGTCACCGGGCTGCGCGCCGACCTCGATATCTACGTCACCTTCGAGGGCGACAACAACGTGCTGCTGCAGCTCGTGGGCAAGCGCCTGCTCACCGACTACGCCGAGCAGTTCAAGGGCGCCGATCGTGCGGCCCTCATCAAGGCGGCAGCGAGTCAGCTGGGCGGCAAGGTGAGCCGGTTCGGGCTGCGCCAGGTCGGGCAGAGCATCATCGACCTGGGCCAGGTCGCGCGCTCGGTCGAGAGCCTGCGCAGCCCCGCTGCGCAGCGCGAGCTGCTGGCGGATCGCGTGCAGACGATAATCTCCGAGATCGCGATGGCGCTGCGCGAAGCGTCGAAGGGCACGCCGAAGGGCGACAAGCGCGCCCGCGCGATCGCCGCCGAGGACGCATTCAACGCCCAGCAGCACAAGCTCATCGCAGCGGCACGCGCTCACGCGGAACTGCTGCAGTGGGAGGCCTTCACCGAGGCCGTCGAGCAGATGGATGACGAGGGATCGCGTCAGGTGCTGACCTGGTTGCGCGACCTCTTCGGCTTCGGGCTCATCGAGAGCAACGCCGCCTGGTACCTCGTGAATGGACGCCTCTCGGGGCAGCGTGCAGAGGCCGTGACCGCGTACATCGACCGGCTCATCGGCAGGCTGCGTCCGCACGCCCTCGACCTGGTCGACGCCTTCGGCCTCTCGCCCGAGCTCCTGCGCGCCGAGATCGCCACCGGGATCGAGGCGGAGCGCCAAGAGGAGGCGCACGCCTACGTCGAAGCGCAGCGCGCCGCCGGCACCTGGCCCGTGCACGAGAAGGAGCTGTACAAGGCGAAGAAGAAGTCGCGCCGGTAGGCGCGCTGCTGCTCGGGCGGAGGGTGCGCGAAGGTCGACGGGCGGATCGCGCGACGGTCAGGAGGTGCGAGAGCACGCGGAGTCCGCGATCCTCACGCGCGGATTGCCTCTAGACTCGACGGCATCGGTAGGTGATCCGCAGGAGATCGAGGCGGAGAGCGGCGGGCGGAACGGACGGGGCACCCTGTGACATTCAACGACAACGCGCGAATCGACACCGGCAAGGTGTCGAAGCGGAGCGGCGCGAGACGCGGCGGGATCATCGCCGGCGGCGGAGGCATCGTCGCGCTGCTGCTCGTGTTCGGCTCGCAGATGCTCGGCGTGAACCTGATGCCGTTCGCACCCGTCGTCGATCAGCTC